>NZ_JBEPKM010000006.1:0-329223 GCF_040544715.1 Methylobacterium sp. 1030
TGCCAGCACCCTGGCAGACCTGCACCTCGTCGCTTTCGTCTGCCTCATGCTCAGACAGGCCGCTCAACTCGCCACAGGTTCATAACAGCCTCTAGGCTATTTCGAGCGCGTGCTTGCGGCCAACGGCGGCCGCCGCCTCGTCGGCGCGGATCTCTGCTACGCCGACCTGTCGCTGTTCCAGCTCGTCGACGGCCTGCTCTACGCCTTCCCCAAGGCGACCGCCGCGGCCCTCCGGAGAACCCCGCAGGTGGCGCGGCTCCACGAGACCGTGGCGCGGCGCCCGCGGCTCGCCGCCTACCTCGCCAGCGCGCGCCGGATCCCGTTCAACGAGGACGGCATCTTCCGCCGCTACCCGGAGCTGGATCCCTGAGACGCGAGCCGGGGCTCACCGACGCGGGCCGGCGATCAGGATCGCCGCGAGCACCAGCGCGACGAGCCCGAGCACCAGCGACAGCAGGCGCCAGAACAGCAGCGGGTCGCGCTCCAGGAGCGACGCCCGCCGGCCATCCGTGAAGGCCGGGTTGGGGTGGCGCAGGTCGTGGACGAAGGCCGACACGGTCGCGTAGCGCCGCTGCGGATCGGGATGGACGGCCCTGCGCAGCGCGCCGTCGACCCAGACCGGCAGCAGCGGGCGCACGGTCAGCGCCGACGCGTAGCGCAGCCGCCGCTGCGCCGCGCGCGTCCGGGCCCGGGGCACCGCGTCGCCGTAGGGCAGCCGCCCCGTGAGCATCTGGTAGGTCATCACGCCGACCGCGAAGACGTCCGACTGGGCGGTCCCCGGGGCGCCGAGGAAGCACTCCGGCGCCGTGTACTGCACCGTGCCCAGGATCTCCGCCGGGTCGATCCGCGGGTCGCCCTCGACGACGCCGGCGACCTGGGTCGCGCCGAAATCGATGATCTGGACGGTGCCGGCCGCGTCGATCAGGACGTTGTCGGGCCGCAGGTCCTGGTGGACCATCTCCCGCCGGTGGAAGGCCTGCACGCCCCGGGCGAGCTGCTCGACGAGCCCCCGCACCGCCTCCAGCTCGGGCGCCGCGTGGTCGCGCATCCACTGGGTCAGGGTCTGGCCCTCGACGTAGCGCATCACCGTGTAGAGGTGGCTGCGGCGGCCGGCCTGGGGATGGGCCTTCAGCACGTGGGGATTGTCGATCCGCCGCGCGATCCACTCCTCCATGACGAAGCGCTTCCGCTGGGCGGGATCGTCCCGCAGGTCCAGCGACAGCACCTTCAGCGCGACCTGCGCACCGGTCTCCGCCTCGAGCGCCAGGTAGACGCGGCTTCGCGGACCGGAGTGGAGGATCCGCAGCAGCCGGAAGCCGTCGAGTTCCGCGGGCGGGTCGAGGAGCGGCGCCGGGTCCAGACCGTCGGCCTCGCCGAGGAGGTCGGCCGGCTCGCCCTCCGGCACGGTCTCGACCCGCACGATCTGGATCGTCAGGTTGTCCGGGCTGCCGGCCGCCAGGGCCATCTCGACGATCGCCCGCGCGGCCGCATCCAGGGTCCCGGCCCGCGCGATCTCCGCGACCATGTCGCGGGGCCGGACATGCTCGTGGATGCCGTCCGTCGTCAGCACGAAGGTGTCACCGGCCTCGACGCCCACGGCGTGGTAGTCGATCTCGACGCGGCCCTGCGCTCCGAGGGCGCGGCCGAGATACGATTCCGCCGCGGAGACGACGACCCGGTGGTCCTCGGTGAGCTGCTCGAGCGACCGGCCGGACACCCGCCAGATCCGGGCATCGCCCACGTGGAAGAGGTGGGCCACGCGGGATTTCAGCACGAGGGCGTCGAAGGTCGTGACGTGGCCCCGGTCGGCATCGTTCGGATCGGCGCCGCGCCGCGTCTCGGCGTAGAGCCAGGAATTCGTGGCCGCGATCACGCGCTGCGCCGAGGTCTTCACCGACCACGTGTCCGGCGTGGCGTAGTAGTCGCTGAGGAAGCCCTTGACCGCGGTCTCGCTCGCCGCCGCGCCCGCCGCGCTGCTGCTGATCCCGTCGGCGAGGGCGACCGCGATCCCCTTCAGGCCCAGCGCCGGCTGGACGGGAACCAGCGCGCCGTTGAAATCCTGGTTGGCGGCCTTGCGGCCGGCGCTGCTGTGCTGGCCGATCGTGACCGTCAGGTCGGCCGGGCCGCGCGGTCCGGCGCTCAAGCGGCGGCCGCCGCGCTGTCGCCCCGGCCGCGGTACGACAGCGCCTCGGCGAGGTGGAGCCGGCGGACCTGCGCCTCGCCGTCGAGGTCGGCCAGGGTCCTGGCGACGCGCAGCGTCCGGTGGAAGCCGCGGGCGGAGAGGCGCATGCTCTCGGCCGCCTGGCGGATCAGCGCCGTCCCGTCGGCGTCGGGGCTCGCGACGTCCGAGATCAGCGTCGCGGGACAGGTCGCGTTGGTGGTGGATTCCGGCAGGCCGCGCGCGGCGTAGCGCGCGCCCTGGAGCGCGCGGGCCGCCGACACCCGCGCGGCCGCCTCGCGGGAGCCCTCGGCCGGCGCGGGCAGGATCAGGTCAGCGGCCGTCACCGCCGCCACCTCGACGCGCAGGTCGATTCGGTCGAGCATCGGGCCGGAGATCCGCGCCTGATACTGCGCCATGCAGCGCGCGTTCGGCCCGCGCCGGCAGGCGTAGCCCGGTTCGAGACCGTGGCCGCAGCGGCACGGGTTCATCGCCGCGACCAGCTGGAACCGCGCCGGGTAGGTGATTCGGTGGTTGGCCCGGGCAATCATCACCGCCCCGGATTCCATCGGCTGGCGCAGGCTGTCGAGCACCTGCGGGGAAAATTCGGGGAGCTCGTCCAGGAACAGCACGCCGCCATGGGCCAGGGAGACCTCACCGGGCCGCGCCCCGAGGCCGCCCCCCACCAGGGCCGCCATCGAGGCGGAATGGTGCGGCTGCCGGAACGGCCGGCGGTTCGAGAGCGCCCCGTCCTTCAGCGCGCCCGCCACCGACTGGATCACGGAGATGTCGAGCAGCTCGCGCGGCGTGAGCGGCGGCAGGATCGAGGGAAGACGCGCCGCCAGCATCGACTTGCCCGAGCCGGGCGGCCCGTTCATCAACATGTTGACGACGTCGAGACCCACGTGCGAGTCCTCCGGTTGTTAGGTGGATGGGTTATATGAAGGCGTACTCGTACCTGCGTTTCTCGACGCCCGAGCAAGCCAAAGGCGACAGCTCGCGGAGGCAACTTGCGCTGGCACGAGAATACGCGAGCCGGCATGATCTCGAATTGGACGAGCAACTGACATTCGCAGACCTCGGCGTATCAGCGTTTCATGGACGCAATGCCGAGACCGGCCGACTGGGCGAGTTCCTTGAGGCGGTCAAGGATGGCGTCGTGCCTCAAGGCTCTTACCTGCTGGTAGAGAGCTTGGACAGGATTTCACGGCAGGCCGCACGCAAGGCGCTTCGGGCGCTGGAGAACATCGTCGAGGCCGGGATCACGGTCGTCACTTTGAGCGACGGCAAGGCGTACACTGCTGACAGCATCGATGACGATCCCATGTCGCTGATGCTCGCGTTGATGATTTTCATCCGATCGAATGAAGAAAGCGCAACCAAGTCGCGTCGCTTGAAGGCGGCATGGCAGAACAAGCGCGCGACCGCCGCTTCACGGCCCTTCACAGCGCGTGCCCCTGCATGGCTGGAGCTGACTCCAGAACGGACGTGGCGGGTGCGGGAAGATCGAGCGGCAGTAGTGCGCCGCATCTTCAAGATGGCGTCAGAAGGGACCGGCGAACACGCTATCACAGCCGCGCTGAACGGAGACGGTATCCCTCCGTTCGGTAACGGCTCTCGGATCGGGACGCATTGGCACCGAACCTCGGTTATCAAGATCCTCGAAAATCCCGCAGTAGGCGGTGTGCTCCAGCCCTACACACAGGAGCATGTTGAGGGGCGGAAGATACGGACACCTCAGGCGCCGATTGAGGGGCACTTCCCCATCATTGTGGATGATGAGACCCGTGAAGCGGTCCGATCCCTCCGCGAGGGCGCACCGAGCCCTCAGCGGGGACGGCACGCGACGACAACGGTTCAGAACATGCTCGGCGGTCTCGCCCGATGCCCCATCTGTTCGAGCACCATGACACGGGTGTCAAAGGGCTCTCACGCGAAGGCCGGTCATCCATCGCTCGTATGCACAAAGGCAAAGGCTGGGGGCGGATGTCGATACCGTGCAGTGCGCCTGGATCTCGTTGAGGCGGCGCTGATCAAGGACGCGAAATTCATCTGCCAGATCGGCCCGACAGACAAACGGATCTTGCCCGGCTGGTTCGATCTCCAGAAGATCAGAGACCAAATCAACGCCACTCAAACAAAGATCGACAACCTTGTCGACGCCATCGCAAATGGATCTGGATCAACCTCACTCACCCTTGCTCTCGCACATCAGGAGCAAACGATCCAGTTCATGCGGTCACGCGAGCTTGAGGTGCTGAGGATCAACGAGGTGTCAGACAGCGCCACGTTGAGCCGGAAATTGGATGAGTTGGGAACACTACTGACGAGCGCGCCAATCAACCGCCACGGCATCAACCTGGTTCTACGTCAGTTGCTATCCGAAGTCGTGGTTCAGTACGGGACCGGCCTCATTGTTCTACGGTGGAAGAGTGGAGGCGAGGCAATAGTGCGTTTCGACAAACGCGATGATCCCAGCAAGGCGGTGGACGCATGGCGCGAGGTGGCGGTATCGCTCACAAATGATGTGCCGCCGTCCTCGACGCCCATGACCGAGGAAGCGCGTGATGCCCTGATCCAGCACCCTGTCAGTAAGAGCCGCACGTTTCGCCGAAGCGTGGGCCTCCCGGCGGACGAGACTGAATAGTCGCCGCACCGGAATGCCCATCAGATCGCCCAGGAGACTCGCTGGCGCCGTTCAGGGTCTCGGACGGCCGGATGGATGCCTTCGCCACTGGAGGGGACTCAGCGGCCAATTCTGGAGCCGTTTCGACCATCGCCGCCGGGGCAACGTAAGTGGTCCGTCGCCGCTCTTGCAGGACGTCAGCAACGATCCCGGCGAGGCGCCGACCGTCGAGCTGGCCAGCGGCGCGCTGAAACTCGAACAGTTCGTCGTTCGAGGCGTGGGCCAGAACCGCACGAACCGCGTCAGGCCGGGCTTGGCGTTCGGCATCACGCGCGGCCTGTTCTTCGGCGGCTCTATCTTCCTTCGCTTGTAGAAGAGCAGCACGGGCGGCCCTCACTTCGTCCGGGACCTTGAACTTCTCGCCGCGACGCTTGGCGGCTTCTTGTCTGCGGCGGGCTTCTCCGAGGCTGGTAATCATGTGCGTACTCCGGCCTCGCGCTTCAGGCGGCTGGCCAATTGGGGGTGGGTGTTGGTGATGAAGCCCTGGTGGCTCCGGTTGGTCCGGCCTTCACGCCAGGGGTTTCCGAAACTCCTGAACAAGGTCTCGGCTTGCTCGCGCTTGCGGGCGTCGGCTCCGGCGCGGATCGCGGCGTTCATCGCCAAGGCGCGTTCTGTGGCGTTCGAGCCGGCCGGGATCGAGCTGGCCGGCGTCGAGGCCGTGACCGGCGCTCCCATGCCGACGCTCATCATCGTGAGAGCATCGTCCAGGGTGCCGACAGGACCGGCGCCAAGGTCGAACTGAACGTGGCCGCCGTCATCGAGGCTGGCGACCGCGTTCATGGTCGTCTCGATGGTCTCGACTTCCGCTCTGGTGAACTCCCGGCCAGCGGCCTTGCCGAAGGCGCGGATCTGTGGGGCGAGGTGAAGGCTGACGCTCACCGGCCGTCCTCTCGGATCGCGGACGCAAGGGCTCCGGCCTCAAGAAGGGCAGCGGCCAGGGTGCTGCGGATGAATTGGGGCCGGCTGAGACGCTTGTCTCTGCGAGCGCGGTCCAGGGCCTGTGCAACCTCGCCGTCCAGCTCGACATAGAGGCGCACCGCCGCTGGTGCGGGGTTCGTGGTCATCGTGGGTCTCCGGTTGAAGGCGTGCAACGCGCACGCAAAACGCGCCTCTGGCGAGATGCCGAGACGTTGAGGCCGGAATGGTGTCCGGCGTGTCATGATGCGAGGAGTTTCGACCAGATCAAAGACTGGCAGTGTGCTCCCGCCTTATCACAAGATGGCCTCAGTGTCAAGTGTCCATGCTTCCAAAGCGCATGCTTATGCTTCGGATGTACTACGCAGTAAGCTTGGCCGTGACGGGTATCGTGGCTCTTTGCGGGCTTCGCCCTTGTCCGGCTTCTTCAGAATGGATGACTCTGCGGTCCTACCTTCAAGCTCCACCATGAATGATCGGATGATGGTGGTAGAAGCGAGCAACGCGAGCGATGTAGGCGAAGCCGACAAAACCGTGATGCTTGGCGCCGCCTCGCGTGCGTGCGCGACATCCTAACCGCTGGCCTCTACATCGGCAGGTTCACCTACGCAGGTTCCATAGGTAGGTTCAGTAGGTAGGATAGTAGGTCAACTTGAACCCACCCCCAGGTCAACTTGAACCGGGGGTAGGGTCAACTTGAACCGAGGGGTAGGGTCAACTTGAACCCACCCCACCTAGGGTCAACTTGAACCCACCCCCGTCCAACTTGAACCTACCTCAGAACAGAACCTCCTCTTCATCAGCCGGCTTGGGAGGCTCCCCATACGCTTCGTATGAAGCAATCTCGGTCTCCAGGTTGGCTCGCCAGTTGTCCTTCGTCCAGCTCAATGCACTTTTTCTGAGGTCATCGAAAAGCGGCATTGCGTAGAACGTGACCCGTCGTTCGATTTCAGCAACCTCGTCTGCTGTGAGCCGGACAGGGCCTGCCTGGAAGGTGATCTTGTTGGCAGGGTTGCGCACTGCTTTCTTCGGTCTCTCTGATCCGGCCGGAGCTTTGCTTTCGGCGCGTTTCCAGATCGGGTAGTAGTGGTTCGGGGCCGGATCGCCGCTCTCATCCCAAGCCGGTTCAACAGCGAACCATCCACGATCCTGAAGACTTTTGATGCCGCGCTTGACCGCCGTAACGTTGATGCCAGCTTCGCGAGCAAGTCTCGCGTGACCGGGGCGTGCCTTGCCCTCGTCCTTGTTCCAGAATGTAAAGATCAAGGCGTTCGCGACAGCCTTGCCGAACGGCGTCACTTCTGGATCGGCAGTGACGGCTTTGATGAAGAGAACTTGTTTGAGGAGGGTCTTCTCGTCTTGCGCTTTCGGCGCATCTGTGCTATCGACGGTCATCATCTTCTCATGAGTGATGGCCCGTCACCGCACGTCTCGCCAGACATGCAGCGGTTGGCGGGCCTTCGCTTGTCGAACCCTATTTTCTTCAGATCTGAGCCGGAAAATCGGGCATCTAAGCCATTGATGTTGCTTGCGTTTTTGGGAAATGGGGATTTTCCGCTGTCTCCAGCCGCTTTTTGTGTGACGGACTGAAGGAAAGCGGCAGGTCTTTCAGACCCGCGTCCTGACGATGCCGGCAGCGATAGCGGCGGCTCTGATGCTGTAGAACTCGCCGGCCTCGACGCGCTTGGCGATGTCCGGGTGATCCCGCCTGATCCTGCTGGCCAAGTAGGCGACGCTGCTGCCCCTGGTGGTGGTGGCCGGATCGTTGCTCCGCTGGCCCTGGTAGGCGAGCGGCTTTGCCTCCCGCATGGTCTGAGCGGCCTGTGCGGATCGAATGGCACGCCTCTGCGACGTGGCGGTGATAGTCGGCATGATCCTATGTGTTCCTTCGATCGATTTGAAACGTTATCATATTACACATGAACGTTACATGAACGGGATACTCCGCGCGAGCGGGTTCCTTCGATGTCTCAGGGACTTACGATCCCGATAGGGACGGCCCGTAGGCCGCCCCCGTTCGTGGATCAGGTCAATTCAGGCTCCAGATCGTGGGTCCGGTGGTTCCAGTCCTCGGTCATCTTCCGCTGGACCTTGTTGGCCAGCTCCTGCGGGTTCTCCCCGGCACCGTGAACGTTGATCGTGACCGGACCGCCCTGGACCGGGCGACCGCCACCAGCACCACCGACACCACCGTTGAAGCGACCACCACCGGCCGGGACACTCCGAACGATGTCATCGGTCGTGGGCTTCTGGCCGAACGGCACGCCCTGGATGCCACCGCCCACGTCGACCTTCTCGCCCTTCAGAGCCTGGAGGCGTTCAGTCCCGCCATCCTGAGCCCGCCGGGCCCGCTCACCAATGGCCTTGATCGAGGCCACGGCCTTCTGCTCCTGGAGCCACGGCTGGGTGCCGTTCCACTCGAAGTGCATCGGGTCCTTGCGGCCCTTCCAATCCATGCCCCAGATCAGGCCGTACTTCTTGGCGAGGGCACGAACGTTGTCCGGCATGTCCGTGATCGAGGTCCCCAGCGGGTTCTTGCCGGGGTTCAGATCGATGGCGTTGCCAAAGGCGTGCTGTGACAGACGGCTGCCACCGCGCACGTTGCGATGAGCGTGACCACCGAGGCTCTGAACGTTGTAGCCCTGCGCCTCCAGCTCGCTCAGGAAGCCCTGGAACGAAGGAAGCGCCGCAGCGTGAACCTGAGTGGCCCGGCCGGTCTTGGACCGCAGGGTGGCCAGGTTTGAGCCGGGTGCCCCGAACTGGCCGTGCATCAGGTTGGCTCTGAGTGGACCATCGGTGGTCAAGCCAACGTCAGGGATGCCCAGGTTGCCGAGACTGGCGACCTTGCTAACACCAGACACGTTCCCGACCTTCCAGCCCTCGTGCGCCTGCATGGCGTCGAGGAGCTTGGCGCGCTGCTCCGGGGAGTACTCGGACATCCGCTTACCGGGATCGCCGCCCATGGCCCTGAGGTAGGCCGGAACGTTGTTCTCGGAGGCCGGAGCCCAGCGCCGGATCGCACCACTGAGGGTCAGATCCTTGTAGCCCTTGGACTCGAACAGGAGCTTTTCCTGCGCCTTGCGCCCCGCCTCGTAGGACGGGAACTTGGCGAAGCGACCGTCCGTGCCAGTGGCGCCCATCGAACGAGCGAACGGCCCGTACTCGATGTTCCCAGGGTTGTTGTTCCGCCAGGAGCGAGACCCGCCCGACTTCTGATCGGGGGATGCGGTGTCACTGCCTGGAGCGCCACGTCCCTTGCCGTACCAGTCCGGCACCTTCATGTCCGGCGGGGTGAAGAACTTGCCGCTGGAGCCGCTGCCACCGCTACCGCTGGAGCCGCCAACGCTACCGCCGCCCATGGATGAGGCGACAGAGGCACCAAGGCCGCCGTTCGTGAGCGCGGCCTTCTGGAGGAGCGAGCGTAGATCCTCGATGCCACTGGCAACGCGCCGGGTGCTGTCGTCCCGGTCATCGTAGGCGCTGTAGGACGCCTTCTTGACCAAAGCCGCGATAGAGCCGGTGGTCTCCACGTCGAGGGACTGACGCTGCACGCGGGCGGGAGGATCGACCCACGCGGGCGCCGTGCTCTTGGTCTCGCCCTTGCCGTCCCCGTAGAGGCGGGAGGCGATACCGGGGTCCAGGAACTCAACGATCCCACGGCCCCAGCCCTTCGACATGTCCGGGGCCTTCAGGATGCCGAGTTTGTTGGCGATGGTGGCCAGGAACGCCGCGCCGAGCAAGCCGCCGGCTGTGGCGATGGCTCCGGCGCCCAGGAACCCGCCTGCCGCCGCACTCGTGCCGCCGATCAGCCCCGCCGTCCGTAGGGACGTGGCGATGGTGCCGATGGTGACGGCGAACCCGCCCAGCGCGGATGCGAGACCGCCCAGGACGGCGACGTAGGGAGCGATTGCGACAAGGGCGAAGCTGAAGCCCAAGACCTTGGCAGACAGGTTGCCCAGGGCATCCGCGCTCATGTTCGTGCCGGTGAACGAGGTCACGACCGACTTGACGGTATCTATGACCTGACGCACGCCGCGGCCGAAACCCTGCGCGAACTCGAAGAAGCTTTTCAGGGTGCTGTAGTCCAGGCTACCCGGCCTCCCGAAGGCTGACTCAAGCATCTCCTTGACGTTCTTGAAGCCGAGACCATCCACGAACCCATCGATGAGGGTGTGGACGTGCGCCTTGATTACATCGAAGTCGGTGTACTTGCCCAGATCGATGAAGAACGTGCCGATCTCTCGCACGATGTCTTCGATGCCGCCGCCTACAGCTTCCCAGGCCAGATCGAAGGTGGCCGTGAGCTGGCTCCTGAGACCGGCGAGGGTGCCGAGACGTTCGTTCTGTGCCTGCTTGAGGTGGCCGGCGTTCCGTGGGTCGCGTTCAGCGTCCACCGCCTGGCGGAGCATGGGCGACGCCTTGGCCATCATCAGCATTTCACCCCGCCATTCGCGCATGCCGATGAGGTTGGCGGCACGGGCGGCCCTCTCCGGGCTCATGCGCGCCATCTTCTCGAACATCTTCAGGAGGACGGCGGTCGGGTCCTGTGCGGTCTGACGGGAGACCGACGCGTTCGAGCCCAGCCCCAGGAGCCGGAACCCCTCGCTCAGATCCTTGCCCCGCTGGCCACGCGCCGTCTTGGCGTTGACCATGTCGTTGACGAGGAAGTCCATGAACGTGCCGGCCTTGCCCTCCTGCATGCCGGCCGAGATGCCGACGCCCGTGAAGGCGGTCAGGTCCTGGACGGACATCTTGGAGGAGCCGAGAACACCAGCGCCGCGCCGGAGCGACGAAACCAGTTCCTTGGAGTCGGCCGCCGTGACCTTCGCCACCACAGCGAGGCCGTTCAGCATCTTGTCGATAGCGCCCGCATCGAACTTCGACGGGTCCTGAGTGAGGGTGGAGAGGCGCCCCACAAGCTTGGTGGTGTCGGGGACGTTCAGATCGAGGCCGGCGGAGGCGCCCATGATCGAGCGCGTCACGTCCTTCGCCGCGATCTCGGGAATGCCGGCCTTCAAGGTCTCGGTGAAGGCGTTCAGCGCGTCGGCCGGACGAAAGCCGAACTCGACGGCGGAGCGGTTCAGCCATCCTGACCGGGTGGCGTTGACCTGATCCCGGCTCTGGCCGCCGAACATCCGCAGGTTCGCTTCCGCTGTATCGATCCGAGACCGGGCTTCCAGGCCGATGCTGCCGAGCTTCGCCAGTGCGCCGGCTCCGATGGTGCCGAGCAACGAGATGGAGCGGGCGGCGTCAGTGACCCGGCCTGCCACATCCTTCCCATCCGAGAAGCCTCGCGAGACAGAGCGGCGGACATCGGCCCGGCGGCGTTCGGCGGCGCGGGTCTCGCGTGCGGTCTCGCGGATCGCAGAGGCGCGGGCGCGTTCAGCATCCCGTTCCATGCTGGCCTGCTGCCTGAGCATCCGGGTCTGAAAGGCCATGCGTTCGCGGAACTGCCGGAGCGTGGCATCCTCTGCGCTCCGGCGGGCGCGGTCCTGGCGGGCCTGCTCAGCCCCTACGGCGCGTTCCTCCGCGAGACGCTGACGGTTCATCCGGGTATCGAACGTGAACCGCTGGCGTAGGCCGCGCATGGCGGCATCCTGGCCCTTGGTGAAGTTGTCGGCGGGCTGACTGCCGCTGTTGAGGCCGGCTGTCATCTTCCGCATGTCGGTGCTGAAACTCAGCGCAAGCTTCTGTAGCGCCCGCATCTCGGATTGTAGTTTGCGGACAGCGGCAACTGCTTGGTCTGCGCTCGCTGTCAATTCGATGTGTACGATTTCGTCTGCCATGGTGCTCCGGCCGGTTGTTCCGGCTCTTGGAAAGGGGGTCTTTTGGGCGAAAAAAATCTTGTCTAGTCAGCCACCCCACCCCCCTATGCGTCATAAAAAAACCGACCGCTTGCATTCTTGCAAGTGTAAGGCATGTCTTTCGCCAGGGTAGTGTAAGTGCTTGGCACAGCGACGCGAGGGACCTGCCACGCGAAGATTACATGCAAGCGATGATGAACGTGTGGCATCTTGCTCACTCGCCCATCGTTTCGTTGAATGCTTTCAGTGTCTTGGGCGATGTGCCCGGTGCCAGGGATCAATCGACATGATGAACCGTGACAAGCTCGTTCTGCTCGACGCCACGACCGCCATGCTGCTTCGCCTTGCGGATGAGCTGCGGGAGGCTGGCGACCTGGACGGCGCCTTGGCTGCCAGCGATGCCGCGGAAGCCGCGATGGTGCTGCTTGATCTCGACACGCTCAGAGCGCGCGTGGGGGCGTAGCTCCCCCAGTCAATCGAACCGGCGAGAGGATCGTGCATCGCGGGCAGCGTTCCTGCGAGCGCGGTCCTGTTGCAGTGCGAGGCCCGCTTCGATCTGCCGGATACGATCAAGGCTGTCCGCCTGCCGCTCCTGTGCCCTGGCCATGTCCCTGAGGGCGTTGGCCTCGCGGGTGCCGTCCTGTGCCACCGCCGGTGCGACGGGTGACAGGAGTATACCGGCCAGGATCATGCGAGCGGGCGACATGCGCCGAAACTGGCCGGACCCGGAGTCCCTGTCCAGCGCGGCCGGTTACGCACCGCACGGGACTGGTGCCGTCATCAGGGGGCCGTAGCTCCCGAGGATCCGGCGGCGGTCGAGGCTGGCCAGCCGGTCGAGCGCCACCAAGGCTCGGTCGAGGTGCGAGGGATCGGCCTCCGCACATGCCAGAGCTTCACACAGGGTCGAGGCGCGGGGTCCGGCCATCAGTCGGGCCACGGCCCGGAGGGTACGGCACCGAGCGGCACGCTCGCAGGTCGAGAGGTTCGGCGCCCATGGGCCGAATGCGTCGGATGAGCTCATGATCGTTTCTTGGTGTTGGGCGGGACGCGATTTACTGGCGTGGAGGCCGAGAGAGGGGGTTGCAGAGAGAGTCCAGGCATTTTACAAACCAGTCAACGAACGTAGACCGGAATGTAAGAGGCGGCATCGAGATGGCCGAGGGTCGGTTCGTCGGCTACTACCGGGTGAGCACCAAGCGTCAGGGCGCGTCCGGTCTCGGCCTCGAAGCGCAGCAGTCCGCTGTCCGTGGCTACTTGAACGGCGGGTCTTGGTCCCTGGTCGCCGAGGTGGTCGAGGTCGAGAGCGGCAAGCGGTCGGACCGGCCAAAGCTGGCCGAAGCTCTGCGCCTCTGCCGGTTGCACAAGGCCGTTCTCATCATTGCCAAGCTGGACCGGCTCGCGCGCAACGTGGCCTTCGTCTCGGCTCTGATGGAAAGCGGAGTCGAGTTCGTGGCGGTGGACTTCCCGCAGGCCAACCGGCTGACGGTCCACATCCTAGCCGCCGTCGCGGAGCATGAAGCAAAGGCCATCAGCGAGCGGACTAAGGCTGCCCTGGCCCAGGCCAGGGCCAGAGGTGTTCGACTCGGTGGAGACCGGGGCGCCGTTCTGTCCCGTGAAGCTCAGACCGCTGGTAACGCTGTCCGCACGGCCAAGGCCAACTACCGGGCCGCCGACTTACTGCCAGTGATCCGGGACATCCGCGCAGCCGGAGCCGTCACGTTGCAGCAGGTGGCAGACGGGCTGAACGCTCGCGGCATTACCACTGCCAGGGGTGGCCAGTGGTCGCCGATTCAGGTCCAGCGGGTCGAGGCGCGGGCCGCCTGAACGAAAATGGGCCGCTCCCGTAGGAGCGGCCCGAGTCAAGGGAGGAAACGCCCGCTAGGGCTACAGCGCGGCGAAGCTGGCGCTATCGCCCTGCTGCGGCGCACCAACGGATACCGCACTGCGGAGTTCCGCCGACTGGTCTGGTCGATCAGAAACCAAGCCCCTCTCAGTGCTTGTCTGCGGACGCATAACGCGATACGGTTGAAGCATCGTCAGAGAGGGTACATTCCTCCGACGTTCCATGGCAGTCCCAATTGTGGGCAGCCTCTCCCCGCGTCGTACACGGCAGCCAAACTATTTGGCAGCCAGAGCAGTACAATTCGCCACCGTACACGGGCCCGCGGGGAGCACGTTGCGGATCTTCAATCCAGGCTCACGCCAGGATGGAAGGTCCGTGACCGAATGCCGGACACGTACCCTTCCATTGTGAGCCCGACCGCGACGGCTCTGATGGACAATACACAAAAAAATCAATCATCCGACCACCAACTCAAGGTGCGGCTTCTGTTCGGCCTGTTCGAGGCCGACGCCAAAGGCGCGTTGGCCATTGCCGCTGCCCTGGTGTTCCTCGTGCTACTGGGCGCTGGCCGCGCTTGGCAGCTCTGGTGAGTTATCGTCGTGCTCGCTCTCCGTTCTGCATGCCCAAACTGAGCGGAGGGCGAGCACCGACACGACTCGCGGGCCTACAATTCATTTCCATCGGATTGAGAGAAGGACGAACTGAGCTGCCCTCTATCCACAGCACTATCTCAATCCGAGGCTCATCCCCGCTGCAATGAGGGGGGCAACAACCTATGGTCGCCCCAAGGCAACGCTCAGGATGCAACAGCATGGCCGTCG
This sequence comes from Methylobacterium sp. 1030, assembly GCF_040544715.1. Taxonomy (NCBI): domain Bacteria; kingdom Pseudomonadati; phylum Pseudomonadota; class Alphaproteobacteria; order Hyphomicrobiales; family Methylobacteriaceae; genus Methylobacterium; species Methylobacterium sp. 1030. The sequence continues at coordinate 14,228 of NZ_JBEPKM010000006.1, forward strand.
CAATTGGAAATAAGTTTTCGGCCACGTTCACTATCGATCCCAAATGGATGGAACAACATGGCGTTTTCGACCCAACCCTGGATATAGACGCGCCGCTTTTCATTGATCCGTTTCTGCTAGCATACAGCAGACATAAAGAATTTTCTGAAGGCGTGTTCGATACCTACGAAGAGCATTTTTCGACAGTTTACAGCCTTCTGAGGGCCTCAGTCTTTGAAGGCGACAAAGCTTGGAACGCCGCATTCAAAAAATTTCATCTGAGTGAAGCGCAAAACATGCATGGGACCTGCCTCGGATATAGCCGCCGATCTACTCGCGGGCACGCCTTTGGTCCAATGAAAGCCGCACAAGCATTGAGATGGGCAAGCAACCTCATCGAAATTGGCGTGAAAGATCCTGAGTTATTCTCAGCTTTGTCCCTCTTTGAAAAGGGCATTGGTTCAGATCTTATAAGCGACATGGTTGCGTGTATTGGACTCAAACACATTGTCGCGTTTAATCGACGCATTATCTCGGAGATCGAAAGCGACTTGGGCTTAAAGCTTCCGACGGATATGTTCGAAATCCGAGGCGACTGGTATGAACTTGTGCCAAATCCGTTCAGCGACCCAACGACACCTATAATTTTGCTTTCTGACGACATCCTCAAATACCTTCCAATTTTAGAAGATCCACGTGACATTGCAAAGATCGCCGAAGAAAATGCGGAACTTAGAGATCGCGTCAATGCACACCTTTCCGAAATTTTCGTTATTCAGTACAAAAATGAACGTGACCGTTTGAAGAACTACGCCCTACGTGACGCCAATGCTTTCCAGATTTTCCTAGACCTACTGAAAATTACCGAAAAAAATCATTATGACTTGGTCAAAGATCCAGCGGGCATTATGCTTTGGCGCGAAGCTGCCGATGAGGCCATATCTCAAGACAATTTTAAGATTACCGACGACAGGCGACTGCCAGATGTTGATCGAATAAATTCGGTCATCGTCCAGATTATCCAGCAATTCCAAAAACTGGTCGAGCAAAATCGTCTTAACAGGCTGTTCTTTGTAGATTACAAGCCGAGGCACGAGAGGTTTGCTCAGCTTTTATTTCTGGCTGTTGCAATTTCGTATTGTCAATCCAACAAATTAGATATGTCTCCCGAGGCTGATGCGGGAGCAGGCCCGGTTGATTTCAAGATGTCATCTGGAGAAAGCAAAGCTCTGGTTGAGATAAAACTTTCAACGAACGGCAAAACTGTCCAGGGCTATAAAACACAGCTCGATGCATACGCTGGAGCAGAGGGTGTTGACTTTGTTCATTATGTCGTGATTGACGTGGGAAAGTTGGGATACAAGCGGCGGGATCTTGAGAAACTACAAAGAACGGACGAAAAACTCAAAAAATTTCGCCCGCTCTATTTTATTGATGGAAAACTCAGAGAAAGTGCAAGCAAGCTGACCGACAAGGATGACGAGTAGGTCGGCCTCAATCGGCCGTTTGCGCTGAGACTGCTTAGACGCCAGCACAATGAACCTGTCTGACGCCTACACCTGCCTAGTGACAGTATCGAGCATACGGGTCTTCACGTCGTTAACATGAACAGGTTGTGGCCCCCGGCGGCCGCGATCTCCAGGGCGCGCTTGGCGCCCTCCTGCCCCTTGATGTCGGCGAGGTCCGGCAGCGGCCCGGCCGGCGCGGCGACGGCGGGCTCCGGCCGCGCCATCACCTGGCTGCCCTTGAAGTGGTTGGCGAGCTGGATCAGCGAGCGCGGCGCGAGCACGTCGAGGTCGCCCCCCGCCCAGGCCGCCTCCGGCCCAGTGGACGCCGGGCAGATGAGCCCGAGCCCCCGATCGGCCGCCGCCATCGCGGCCGGCAGCACGCCGCTCACCGCCGTGATGCTGCCGTCGAGGGCGAGCTCGCCCAGGACGCAGTAGCCGGCGAGCGCGTCCGCCGGGATCGCGCCGATGGCCGCCATGACGCCCAGCGCGATCGGCAGGTCGAAATGCGAGCCTTCCTTGGGAAGATCCGCCGGGGCGAGGTTCACCGTGATGCGCTTGGCCGGCAGCGCCAGCCCCGAGGCGATCAGCGCTCCGCGGACCCGCTCGCGCGATTCCGCCACCGCCTTGTCGGGCAGACCGACGACGGTGAACACCACCGAGCCCGGCACGATCTGGACCTGCACGTCCACCGCCCGCGCCTCGATGCCCTCGAAGGCCACGGTGGCGACGCGGGTGACCATTCGTGCAGTGTCCTCGCCGCCGCGTTCCGGTACGGCCAAGATGTGCGGCAGATTCGGTGGCGGCTCAAGGGGATCGTCGCCATGGAACTCCGCCGCGGCACGCCTGTTCACAGCCGGAAACAATTGCCGGATCGGAGACAGCCATGCGCCTGACCACGTCCCTTCTCGCCCTGACCTTGATCGCGGGCACCGGCCTCGCCGCCCGCGCCGACGAGAAGCTTCCGCCCGATCAGCAGGCCAAGGTCGAGGCCATGCTCAAGCAGGAGGGCTTCACCAAGTGGAAGGAGATCGAGCTCGACGACGGCATGATCGAGGTCGACGACGCGATCGACGCGAGCGGCAAGCAGTTCGACCTGAAGCTCGATCCGAAGACCCTGGCCATCGTGAAGCGCAAGGCCGAGTGAGGCAGCGCTTCGGCTGCGCTTCGACTCGGCTTCAGCAGCGCTTGCGTTCGGGCCGAGGCCCGGCCATATAGCCGGCGGGGGGTTGGCGAGGGACGTTTCACTCGCCAACCGGGTCAGGTCCGGAAGGAAGCAGCCCTAACGAGACCGAGCGGGTCTTCGTCCAGCCTCCCACCTCATTCCACGGCGCGCGGCAGCCGGACCCAGACACGGCATGGACGCTACGACCGGCACGCCTGACGACGAGCCGGGCCTGCCCGGGTTTCCAGCGCCCCCCGCCGCGGCGACGCCCTACCGGGTGCTCGCGCGCAAGTACCGCCCCACCAATTTCGGCGACCTGATCGGCCAGGACGCGATGGTGCGGACCCTCGCCAACGGGTTCGCGGCCAACCGCATCCCGCAGGCCTGGATGCTCACCGGCGTCCGCGGAGTCGGCAAGACCACGACGGCCCGCATCCTGGCGCGCGGCCTCAACTACGCCCGCGCCGGACAGCCCGACACCGGCCCGACCGTGTCGATGCCGGAACTCGGCCTCCACTGCGCGGCGATCATGGAATCCCGGCACATGGACGTGCTGGAGATGGACGCCGCCTCGCATACCGGCATCGACGACGTCCGGGCGATCATCGACGGCATCCGCTACGGGCCGGTCTCGGCGCGCTACAAGGTCTACATCGTGGACGAGGTCCACATGCTCTCCGAGAAGGCGTTCAACGCCTTCCTGAAGACGCTGGAGGAGCCGCCGCCGCACGCGAAATTCGTGTTCGCCACCACGGAGATCCGCAAGGTCCCGGTGACGATCCTGTCCCGCTGCCAGCGATTCGACCTGCGCCGGGTCGAGGCGCCGACCCTGCACGCGCATCTCGCGAAGGTCTGCGCGGCCGAGGGCGTATCGGTCGAGGACGAGGCTCTGGGCGCCATCGTGCGCGCCGCGGAAGGGTCGGTGCGCGACGCGCTCTCGCTGCTCGACCAGGCGATCGCCCACGGCGCCGGCACGATCACGGCGCAGAGCGTGCGCGACATGCTGGGCCTCGCTGACCGCGCCCGGATCCTCGCCCTGTTCGAGGCGGTGATGCGCGGCGCGGTGCCGGCCGCCTTCGCGGAGCTGCGAGCGCAGTACGATTCCGGCGCGGACCCGTCGGTCGTACTCTCGGATCTCGCGGCCTTCACGCACCTCGTCACCCGGCTCAAGGTGGTGCCGGAAGCCGCCGCCGACCCGACGCTCAGCGAGACCGAGCGCGTCCGCGGCGCCGCGTTCGCCGAGAAGCTGTCGATCCGCGCCCTGTCGCGGGCGTGGCAGATCCTGCTGAAGGCGATTCCCGAGGTCCAGGCGGCGCCCCGGCCCCTCGCGGCCGCCGAGATGGCGATCGTGCGCCTCGCCTACGCGGCCGACCTGCCCACACCCGACGAGGCCCTGCGCCAGCTCCGGGCCGAGGCCGCCGCCGCGCCCGCGGACGAGGCCCCGGCCGCGTCAGCCCGGCCGCCCCTCCCGCCGATTCCCGACCTGCGCGGCGGCGGTTCCGCGGCGCTCGCCGCGGCACCCCGCACGGTCGCGCCGGAGCCCGTCCCGGTCGCGGCGCCCCTGGCCGCGCCCGTCGCGCTGAACGCGCCGGCGAGCGTCCCGATCAGCGCGCCCGCAAGTGCGCCCGTCGGTGCGCCGGCGCCGAGGCCGGCGCCCGCGGCACCGCCGACGCCGCGTCTCGGTCGGTTCGAGGACCTGATCGCGCTGGCCGACGCCAACCGGGACATCCTTCTGCGGACCGCGCTGGAGCGCGACGTCCACCTGGTGCGCTTCGAGGAGGGCCGGATCGAGTTCCGCCTCGCCTCCGGCGGCCGGTCGAGCCTCGCCAACGACATCGCCGCCGCCATCGAGCGCTGGACCGGGCGGCGCTGGGTGGTGGCCCTGTCGAAGGACGAGGGCGCCCCGACCCTCGACGCGGCCGCCCGTGCCGCGACCGAGACACGCCGGGAGAACGCCGCCGCCGACCCATTCGTGCGCGAGGTTCTGACGCGCTTCCCCGGGGCCGAGATCGTCGACGTGCGCGAGACAATCTCCGAGGCCCTCCCCTCCGCCGAGCAGGAGATCCTCGGGGAAGGTGACGCCGCGCGGGTCGGCGAGGTCGAGGACGACGACGCCTGACGCATGGTGGCGCCCGGGCCGCGCCATACCCAGATCAGACGAGGAAACGGAAAGAGAGCCGCATGCGCGACCTGATGGGCATCATGAAGCAGGCTCAGGCCATGCAGGAGAAGATGGCCAACCTGCAGTCCGAGATGGACGAGATCGAGGTGACCGGCGCCTCCGGCGGCGGCTCCGTCCGGGTCACCATGAGCGCCAAGGGTCAGATGAAGGGGGTCAGCATCGACCCCTCGCTGATGGTCGCGGACGAGCGCGAGATCCTTGAGGACCTGATCGTCGCGGCCTGCAACGACGCCCGCGGGAAGGCCGAGGCGACCATGCAGGAGCGCATGGCCGAGCTGACCAAGGGCCTGCCCCTGCCGCCGGGCATGAAGCTGCCGTTCTAGGACGCATCCCGGACAGGACGTCCGAACCGTCTTCGCGCGCGCAGCGAAGCAATCCAGCGTAGCGCGACCGGGCTGCTTCCCTGCGCTCGCTAAGACGAACGGGACGGGCGGCCCCGCGGGCCGCCCGCTCTCTGTTTACGCCGCGATCGCCTGCGCGGTCGGCCCGGCGGCGCGCACGTCGGCGTCGACATGGGCCTCGAATCGCTTGAAGTTGTCGTCGAACATCTTCACGAGCCGCGCCGCCGTCTCCACGAAGGCGCCCTTGTTGGCCCATGTCTTCACCGGCGTCAGGATGTGCGGCTCGACGCCCGGAACCGAGACCGGCACCGCGAAGCCGAAATACGGGTCGCGGCGGAACTCGGCCTGCGCCAGCGAGCCGTCGAGGGCGGCGCTCAGCAGGCGGCGCGTCACGCGGATCGGCATCCGCCGGCCGGTGCCGACGCCGCCGCCGGTCCAGCCCGTGTTGACCAGCCAGCAATCGACGCTGTGCTTGGCGATGAGGTCGCGCAGCAGGTTGCCGTAGGTGCTCGGATGCCGCGGCATGAACGGCGCGCCGAAGCAGGTCGAGAAGGTCGCCTCGGGCCCGGTCAGGCCGCGCTCGGTGCCGGCCACCTTGGCGGTGTAGCCCGAGAGGAAGTGGTACATCGCCTCGGCGCCGGTGAGCTTGGCGATCGGCGGCATCACCCCGAAGGCGTCGCAGGTCAGCATGACGATGTTCTTCGGATGCCCGGCCCGGCCGGAGGCGCTGGCGTTGGCGATGAAGTCCAGCGGGTAGGCACAGCGGGTGTTCTCGGTGAGCGACGCGTCGTCGAAATCCGGTGCGCGGGTGACCGGATCGATGATCACGTTCTCCATCACCGTGCCGAAGCGCTCGGTGGTGGCGTAGATCTCCGGCTCGGCGTTGCGCGAGAGGCGGATGGTCTTGGCGTAGCAGCCGCCCTCGAAGTTGAAGATGCCCTCGTTCGACCAGCCATGCTCGTCGTCGCCCAGCAGCTGGCGGGAGCTGTCGTTCGACAGCGTCGTCTTGCCGGTGCCCGAGAGGCCGAAGAAGATCGCCGAGCCGCCCTCGGCATCGAGCGCCGCGTTGGCGGAGCAGTGCATCGGCATCACGCCCTGGCCGGGCAGGATGTAGTTCAGGTAGGTGAAGACCGACTTCTTCATCTCGCCCGCGTAGGCGGAGCCGCCGATCAGCACGAGCTTCTTCGAGAAGTCGATGGCGATCACGGTCTTCGACCGGCAGCCGTGCCGGGCGGGATCGGCCTGGAAGCTCGGCAGGTCGATGATCGTCATGTCCGGCACGTAGGACGCGATCTCGGAGCGGTCCGGACGGATCAGCAGGTTGCGGATGAACAGCGAGTGCCACGCGAACTCGGTGAAGACCCGGGCCTTGACCCGGTAGGCCGGATCGGCGCCGCCGTAGAGGTCCTGGGCGAACAGCTCCTTGCCCTCGGCGTGCTTCAGGAAGTCCTGGCGCAGGGTCTCGAATTGCTCGGGCGTGATGGCGCCGTTGTTGTCCCACCAGACCTCGTTCTCGGTGCCGGCGTCGCGCACCACGAACTTGTCCTTGGGCGAGCGGCCGGTATGGCTGCCGGTGGTGGCGACGAGGGCGCCGCCGCGGGCGAGCTGCGCCTCCTTGCGGGACAGGGCCTCCTCGTAGAGGCGCGGGGCCTCGAAATTCCAGTGGACGGCCTTGAGGTCGCGGAAGCCCGCCGCCTCGGCGCCGTGGGCCGCGTTGTGATCACCGATGTTGGTCATGATCGTATCTCCCGGGCCCCTGTTCGACCGTCGACGCGACTGAGCCGGACGGCACCGCCGTCCGGGTTTGCCCGGGAGACGTCCGTGCGGTCGTACAGGACCGCCGCACGCAGGTTCTCCGTTCCCGGCCGCTCGCCATCCCACTCACGCGTAGGCGGCGAAGCTTCGCTGTCATAATGGGCTCCGCCGGGAGCCCGCAACGTGTACAAACAGGTTAGACCACAGTCGTGGACTCAGGAACCCAGGTCTGTAAGCAGTTCCGTTCGTCGTGCAGCATAATGCCACCGGCGAAGCGGCGTCGGAATACCCATATACCACATACGATGGACCGCATCGGCGCGCGGACCCTTGCGCGGCGCCCGGCGCCGTCTATGCCCGTCCCGATCCGCAGCCCCTTCCTCGCCCCAGAGGCACGATGCCCCAAGCCGTCGCCGGCCCCGAGATCGAGCGCCTGATCCAGCTCCTCGCCCGCATGCCGGGCCTCGGACCGCGCTCGGCGCGGCGGGCTGCCCTGCAGCTCATCAAGAAGCGCGACACGCTGCTCGGGCCCCTCGCCGACGCGATGCGGGTGGCGGCCGACCGCATCATCGTGTGCACGAGCTGCGGGAACGTCGACACCTCCGACCCGTGCACGATCTGCCGCGACGCCGAGCGGGATCCGACGACGCTCGTGGTGGTGGAGGACGTGTCCGACCTCTGGGCGCTGGAGCGGTCCGGGGCCGTGAAGGCGCGCTACCACGTGCTCGGCGGCGTCCTCTCGGCGCTCGACGGCGTCCGTCCGGAGCACCTGAACCTCGCGAGCCTCGTGGAGCGCGTGGCCCGGCCCGAGGTGACCGAGGTCATCCTGGCGCTCAACGCCACCGTCGACGGCCAGACCACCGCCCACTACGTCACGGAGTCGATCCGGCACTGCGACGTGAAGGTCACGCGCCTCGCCCACGGCGTGCCGGTCGGCGGCGAGCTCGACTACCTCGACGAGGGCACGCTCTCGGCGGCGATCCGCAGCCGGACGGTGTTCTGAGGGCCGGCGACAGGTCGCGAACCGGTATTTGACCGGTCCTCGGCCGCATCCTATTCGACGGTGAGCCCGGACCCGTGCCGGCGCCTTCCCTGCCGGTTCCCGCCATGACCATCCGCCCGCTCGTCATCCTTCCCGATCCCGTCCTGCGCCTGGGCTCCGAACCGGTCGGGCCGATTACCGCCGAGATCCGGACCCTCGTCGCCGACATGTTCGAGACGATGTACGACGCTCCTGGCGTCGGGCTGGCGGCGATCCAGATCGGCGTGGCGAAGCGCGTCGTGACGATCGACACGTCGAAGGAGGAAGGCGTCCGCGACGCGCGAGTCTTCATCAATCCCGAGATCGTCTGGTCGTCCGAGGAGAAGCGGGTCTACGACGAGGGCTGCCTGTCGATCCCGGACTACTACGCCGAGGTCGAGCGCCCGGACCGGGTGCGCGTGAAGTTCCGAGACCTCGACGGCAAGGAGCAGGAGATCGAGGCCGACGGCCTGCTCTCGACCTGCATCCAGCACGAGATCGACCACCTGAACGGCGTGCTGTTCATCGATCACCTGTCGAAGCTGAAGCGCGACCGGGTGATCAAGAAGTTCACCAAGGCGGCCAAGCGCGACGCGGCCTGAGCCGGCCATGCGCGTCGTCTTCATGGGCACGCCGGACTTCGCGGTGCCGACGCTCGCGCGGCTCGCGCAGGACGGGCACGACATCGCGGCGGTCTACACCCGCGCGCCCGCCAGGGCCGGCCGCGGCATGAGCCTGCGCCCCTCCCCGGTCCACGCGCTCGCCGACACGCTCGGCGCGCCGGTCCTGACGCCCGCGACGCTCCGCACGCCCGAAGCCGCCGAGACCTTCGCGGCGCACCGGGCGGACGTCGCGGTCGTCGTGGCCTACGGGATGCTGCTGCCGCAGGCGATCCTCGACGCGCCGCGGTACGGCTGTCTCAACCTGCACGGATCCCTGCTGCCGCGCTGGCGCGGCGCGGCGCCGATCCAGCGCGCCGTGATGGCGGGCGACGCCGAGAGCGGCGTCGGCGTCATGCGGATGGAGGCCGGTCTCGACACAGGCCCGGTCGCCCTCGAGGCGCGGTTGCCGATCACCCCGGGCATGACGGCGGGCGCCCTGCACGACGCGCTCATGCCCCTCGGCGCCGACCTGATGGCGCGGGCCCTCGCGGCGCTGGACGCGGGCACGCTGACCTTCGCGCCGCAGCCGGAGGACGGAATCGTCTACGCCCATAAGATCACCAACGACGAGGCGCGGATCGACTGGTTCCGCCCGGCGGCCGAGGTCGCCAACCGGATCAACGGGCTGTCGCCGTTCCCCGGTGCCTTCTTCGAGGTCGATCTCGGCAAGGGCTCCGAGCGCGTGAAGGTGCTCCGCGCCGCCCCGGCGGAGGGTTCGGGCGCGCCGGGCACGCTGCGCGATTCCGAAGGCACCGTCGCCTGCGGGGACGGCGCCGTCCGGCTCCTGGAGCTGCGCCGCGCCGGGAAGGGCGGCAGCGCCAGCGGGGCCGAGTTCGTCCGCGGCGCCCGCCTGACGCCCGGCGCCCGCCTCGGCTGATGCGCGTCGCCCGTTCACGGCATTCGGCGCGCGGCCCGACCCGTCATCGCGAGCGCAGCGAAGCGACCCAGGGCAGCGCACCCTGGCGAGGCTCGGCGCGACGCCGGATCGCTTCGGCACGCTCGCAGAAACGATCGCGCGCGCAGCTTTCCGAAGCTCTGTGCCGTATCGCGAGATCGAACATCGGAGCGCTATCGAGAGACCTTGAGGGGGCCGGCTGATGCCCCGCTACAAGCTCGTCATCGAGTACGACGGCGGTCCGTTCTGCGGCTGGCAGCGGCAGGCGGACGATCCCACGGTCCAGGGCGCGATCGAGGCGGCGGTCACGCGCTTCTCCGGCGAGGAGGCCCGGCTCACCTGCGCGGGCCGGACCGATGCCGGCGTGCACGCGATCCATCAGGTCGCCCATCTCGACCTCGCCAAGGACTGGCGGACCGACACGGTGCGGGACGCCCTGAACGCCCATCTGCGGCCGCAGCCGGTGGCGATCCTGTCCGCCGAGACCGTGCCGGAGAGCTTCGACGCCCGCCACTCGGCGATCCGCCGGCACTACCGCTACCGCATCCTCAATCGGCGCAGCCCCGCGGCGCTGACGCGCGCCCATGTCTGGCACGTGCCGTGGCCCCTCGACGCGGCACTCATGCACGAAGCCGCCCAGCGCCTCGTCGGCCGCCACGACTTCTCGGCCTTCCGGGCCGCCGAGTGCCAGGCGAACAGCCCGATCCGCACGCTGGAGCAGCTCGACGTGGGCCGCACGCCGATGGCGCTCCACGACGAGATCGTTGTCGCGACGTCGGCGCGCTCGTTCCTGCACCATCAGGTGCGGGCGATGGTCGGCACGCTGATGCTCGCCGGCTGCCGCCGCCTCTCGGCGGACGCGGTCGCCGCTATCCTGGCCTCGGGCGACAAGCGCCGGTGCGGGCCGCTGGCCCCGGCCGCCGGGCTGACCTTCGTGGGCGTCGACTACGAACCGGGGAAGTAGGCGTCGAGCACGCGCCCGTAGATCGCCGTCAGCCGCTCTAGGTCGGCGACCGCCACGCACTCGTCGGTCTGGTGCATGGTCTCGCCGACGAGGCCGAACTCGATCACCGGGCAGGCATCCTTGATGAAGCGGGCATCCGACGTGCCGCCCGTCGTGGAGAGCGTCGGGGTCAGGCCGGTCTCGGCCCGGATCGCCTCCGCGACCAGCGTCACGAAGGCGTCCGGCCGCGTCAGGAAGGCCGGCGCGTTCGAGGGCTGCAGATCCAGGCTGAAGCGCACCGCGTTCCCGGCCGCCTGCTCCAGGCGCCGACGGATCTCTTCGCCCAGGCTCTCGGCCGTCCAGTCGTCATTGAAGCGGACGTTGAAGGTCGCCCGGGCGGTCGCCGGGATCACGTTGGTGGCCGGGTTGCCGACGTCGATCGTGGTGAATTCGAGGTTCGAGGCGTCGAAATGCGCCGTCCCGCGATCCAGCGGCTCGGCGACCAGCGCCGAGGCGAGGCGCAGCAGGCCCGGGATCGGGTTCTCGGCCTTGTGCGGGTAGGCGACGTGGCCCTGCCGGCCGAGAACGGTGAGCTTGCCGGTCAGCGACCCGCGCCGGCCGATCTTGATCATCTCGCCGAGCCGGCCCGGATTGGTCGGCTCCCCGAGGACACAGTGGTCGAACCGCTCGCCCCGGCGCCGCGCCCAGTCGAGGAGCTTCACGGTGCCGTTGACCGCCGGTCCCTCCTCGTCGCCGGTGATCAGGAACGCGATGGAGCCGCCGAAATCGGCGCCGCGCCGGTCGAGGAAGGCGAGGGTCGCCGCGAGCATGCAGGCGACGCCGCCCTTCATATCGGCCGCTCCCCGCCCGTACAGCATCCCGTCGGCCACGGCGCCCGCGAAGGGATCGTGGCGCCACGCGCCCTCGCCCTCCGGCACGACGTCGGTGTGACCGGCGAAGACGAGGCACGGACCGTCCCGCCCGACGCGGGCGTAGAGGTTCGGTGTGTCGGGGTAGCCGGGCTCCGAGAAGACCGGCCGCTCGACCGCGAAGCCGGCCGGCCGGAGCGCGTCGGCGACGACGTCGAGGGCGCCCCGATCCTCCGGCGTCACGGACCGGCACCGGATCAGGTCCTGCGCGAGGCGCAGGGCCGCGTCGGGGGCGTGATGATCTGCCGGCATGAACCCGTCCTCGGCGGCGCGACGTGCCGCGCGGCCCGCTTAACCCGAAGCGGGCCGCCCCGGAACTCCCGTCCCGGGCCCTACTTGGTCACCACGACCTGCACGTCGCCGTGGCGGCGCTGCACCGACACGGTGACGTCGTCGTCATAGCGCTGGAACCGGATGTCCAGGCGCGAGCCGCCGAGCTTGACGTTGTAGAGCGTCACCCCGTCGAGGAAGCCCGGCAGGATCGGGTTCTTGAGCCGGACACGGTTGCGCTCGTGGTCCAGTTCGAGGCCTAGGCAGGCCGCCAGGAACGCGAACGGCGCCGCCGCCGCCCAGGCCTGCGGGCTGCAGGCGACCGGGTACGAGACGGGGCCGCGCTGCTTGCGGCGCATGAAGCCGCAGAACAGCTCTGGCAGCCGCTTCTGGTCCTGGTAGAGCGAGGTGTCGAACATCCCCTGGAAGATGCGCGCGGCCTCGTGCTTGCGGTCGTAGCGCGCCAGACCCATCGCGATCAGCGCGTTGTCGTGCGGCCAGATCGAGCCGTTGTGGTAGGACATCGGGTTGTAGCGCGCCTCGCCCTTGGCGATCGTGCGCACACCCCAGCCGTTGAAGCCGTCCTTGCACAGCAGCGTCTCGGCGACCCGCACCGCCCGCTCCGGCTTGGCGATGCCGGTGAACAGGGCGTGGCCGGCATTGGAGGAGCGCACCGCGCACTGCTTCTTGGCGCCGTCGAGCGCCAGCGCGTAGGTGCCGATCTCCTCGTTCCAGAACGCCGCGTCGAACCGCTCGCGCAGGCTCGCCGCCTCCTGGGTGAGGCGCTCCGCCATCGGGTCGTGGCCGAGGAGCGCCGCGAGCTTCGCCATGCCGTTCTTGGCGGCGTAGACGTAGCCCTGCACCTCGCAGAGGGCGATCGGGCCCTTGGCCAGGTGACCGTCGGTGTGGAAGATCGAGTCGTGGCTGTCCTTCCAGCCCTGATTCTCGAGACCCTTGTCGGTGTCGCGGGCGTACTCGACGAAGCCGTCGCCGTCGCGGTCGCCGTAGCGGTCCATCCATTCGAGCGCGAGTTCGAGGGCCGGCCAGATCGCCCGCACGGTCTCGAGGTCGCCCGTGACGGCGTAGTACTCCCAGGCCAGCATCACGAAGAGCGGCGTGCCGTCGATGGTGCCGTAATAGTGCCGGAACGGCACCTCGCCGAGCATCGCCATCTCGCCGCGCCGGGTCTCGTGGAGGACCTTGCCGGGCTGCGCGTCGGCGGCCGGATCGACCGCCTTGGCCTGGGTCGAGGCGAGGTAGCGCAGCACGCCCCGGGCGAATTTCGGGTCGATCCAGAGCGCCATCATCGCGGTGATGATGCCGTCGCGCCCGAACACCGTGGAGTACCAGGGGATGCCGGCGAAGGGGTAGATGCCCTCCGGGGTTCGGCTCGCGAGCATGTAGAGGTCGGCGGTCGCCCGGCACAGCCCCTCGTTGAACTGGTCGTTCGACGAGATGATCGTGGTGATGCCCGCCGTCAGCGCCCGCAGGTCGCGCCGCGAATCGCGGTAGGCGCGGGCGAAGATCGTCCCCTCGCCGAGATCCTTCGGCTCGCGCCGGGCACCGCCGGCATTGGCGGCGAGCGTCAGCTTGGCGGCCGCGTCCTCGCCGACCATCGTGTCGGTCGGGGGCTTGGTGAAGGCCCGGTGCGCCTCGAAGGTGACGCGGATGAACAGGGAGGTCCGGCCCTCCGGCGGGAGCGACACGTCGAACACGACCTTGCCGGGCTCGATCGAATCGGGCTTCGGGCCGAAATGCAGGGAGGTCGTCCGGACGATCTCGTCCAGGCCGACGTAGCGGAACTGCACCTCGCGGTCGCTCGCCACGAGCACGCCGCGCTTGCCGCGCTCCTGTCGATCTGTCCCGCGAACCTCGAAGAGGTCGCGGAAATCCGCGTCGAAGGTGACGGCGATGCGCAGGCGCCGGTGCTTCGAATCGTAGGAGCGGAGGCCGATCCGGTCGTAGCAGGCGCCGCGGAACAGGAACTTGGTGCGCTCGATCGCGATCGTCTCGCGGGGGATCGAGGTCTCGTCGTGGGCGTCGATGCGGATGTCGGGCGTCGTCATGTCGACGCTGAGGGCGCCGTTATCGTCCTGCATCACCGAGGAGAGCATCAGCGGGCGCTGGCCCTCGACCGTCACCTCCAGGCGCGAGAGGTAGCGCGTGTCCTGGAAATAGAGGCCTTCCGGCCCGGGCTGGACGCCGATGTCGCCGTAGGAATCGAGGACGCCGAAGGCCTCGCCGAACTTCAGCGAGCGCAGCGGCCGCTCGACCAGGGAGGTCTGCGCCTCGATGTGATAGGTCGGGAGGACGTCGTCCGCGTCCTGGAATCCGTGCGCCACGCTTCCGGCGCTCGCCGCGGTCCGGGCCTTCGCATCGTGGGCCGCTGCCGTGTTGTCCGCCGCCATGCAGGGCATCTCCGGGTGCAAGTGAGGGGTGCGAATCGAGAGGGCTGCTGCATCCCTTCGATGCAGCAGCCCTTGTTCACCCTACGGATGAGTCGCCTTTAAGACGCTAGGCCGAGCCGGCCCCGCCTCGCAAGCCCGGTGCCGGCTTTCAGGCCGGCATGGCGGCGACCGGGATCGCCGGACGCGCGGAGCCGTTGACCTCGCCGTACTGCGGCATGAAGCCGGACTTCGGCAGCTTGATCACGTCGGCGCCGCGGGCGAGCAGGTCCTCGTAGGCGGCGACGTACTTCTTCACCATGCACTCGGCGGTGAAGGCGCTCTCGAAGTGGCGGCGCACGCCGGCGCGGCTCATGGTCTTGACCTTGGCGACCGCGGCCACGGCGTCGTCCATGTTCTCGCAGAGAACGCCGCCCACGCCGTCCTTGATGACCTCCGGCACGGAGCCGTTCCGGAACGCGATCACCGGGGTGCCGGCCGACATCGCCTCGATCATCACGAGGCCGAAGGGCTCGGGCCAATCGATCGGGAAGGCGAGCGCCAGGGCATTGCCGAGAAAGTCCTTCTTCTGCTCCTCGTTGATCTCGCCGATGTACTCGATCAGCGGGTGATGGATCATCGGCTCGATGACTTCGTCCCAGTAATCCTGGTCGGCCTTGTCGACCTTGGCGGCGATCTTAAGGGGCGTGCCGGAACGGATCGCCATCTCGATCGCGCGGTCGGGCCGCTTCTCGGGCGAGATCCGGCCGAGGAAGGCTAGGTAGCCGCCCTTGGCGTCCGGGTAGTACGGGCAGTTCTCGGCCGGCAGGCCGTGATGGATCGTCGCCAGCCAGTTCGAGGTCGGCGGCATGGGCAGGCGCTGGTTGTCCGAGATCGAGACCAGCGGCATGCCCGTGAAGGTGCGGTAGACCGGCATGAAGTCCGGCACGTCCAGGCGACCGTGCATCGTGGTGATGCACTTATGGTTCAGATCCTCGAACATCGGGTACTGAAGCAGGTCGATGTGGAAGTGCAGGATGTCGAACTCGTGCGCGCGGCGGTGCACCTGATGCAGCATCGCCAGGTGGCTGGCCGTGTGATCCCGGTAGCCGAGCAGGCGGAGGCCTTCGGGCGTGCAGGCCGCGAGCTTGGCAGTCGTCTCGGAGTCACCGCTCGCGAACAGCGTGACTTCGTGGCCCTGGCGAACCAGTTCCTCTGTAATCCAGCTGACGACGCGCTCGGTGCCGCCGTAGAACTTCGGAGGGACGGCCTCCGACAACGGAGCGATCTGGGCAATGCGCACGAAGTGTCTCCTGGTTGGCCAATTTGACGGGGGGTCTAACCCTGCCGGCCTGAGCGGGACATGAATGAAACCGACGGCTAAGGTTATGGTTCCTGGCGCACCCGCTGTCCCTCGCCGTTTTGTGCGGCGCGCAAGCCGTCCCCGAATTCCTCCGAATCAGCACGGGCGAAACGGCCGCTGCCCCGCCGTTGCCGGCTCGCCGGCGCGGGTGTGTGCAGAGGGGCCCGGTCCCAGGGCTCGATACGCCGGAGCCCGGCGACGCGTTCCCCCGGATCTCGATCTCGTGCTCCGATCCGCGGGCGTTGCCGCCGCGTCAGCTTTCTGTCATAAGCCGCCCCGCGTCGAACCGCCCGGCCGATAGGGCTGCCGTGGCGGCTCGTGCTGCTCCACCAGAAGCATCAGCGCGCGAACCCCATCCGATCCTCCCGGGTCGGTCCGGGATCATTTCGCGCAACGGAGAGCCAAATGCCCAAGTTGAAGACGAAATCGGGCGCGAAGAAGCGCTTCAAGATCACCGGCACCGGCAAGGTGATGTACGCCCAGGCCGGCAAGCGCCACGGGATGATCAAGCGGACGACCAAGCAGATCCGCAACCTGCGCGGCACCACGACCCTGTTCGAGGGCGATGCCGCCAACGTGAAGAAGTACTTCCTGCCGAACGCGCGGTAAGTCCTTCAACACCCGTTGCCACTGTCTTTCGTCGAATCCAGGAGATAACCGATGGCCCGCGTCAAGCGCGGCGTGACCAGTCACGCGAAGCACAAGAAGGTTCTGAAGGCCGCCAAGGGCTATTACGGCCGGCGCAAAAATACGATCCGCATCGCCAAGCAGGCGGTCGAGAAGGGCATGCAGTATGCCTACCGCGACCGCAAGAACAAGAAGCGCACGTTCCGCGCCCTCTGGATCCAGCGCCTCAACGCGGCGGTCCGCGAGCACGGCCTGACATACTCGCGCTTCATCGACGGCCTGGCGAAGTCGGGCATCGTCGTCGACCGCAAGGCCCTGTCGGAGCTGGCGATCCACGAGCCGGCGAGCTTCGCCGCCGTCGTCGAGAAGGCGAAGGCCGCGCTGCCGCAGAACACCGCCAAGGCCGCCTGATCCAGGCCTGAGGCGAGACGGACGGAAGGCGCGGTTCCCCAGGGAGCCGCGCCTTCGTCGTTTACGAGGTCCCGCGCCTCGCGCTTGCGCCGGCGCCCGCAACGCGCGAGAGCACGGCCCGACGGCCGACTCCGCCAACCCTGCTCGAAGACAGCGATGACCGATCTCGACACCCTGGAACGCGACCTCCTGGCCCAGGTGAGCGCGGCCTCCGACGAGGCCACCCTCGACGCGGTCCGCGTCGCCGCGCTCGGCAAGAAGGGCAGCGTCTCGGATCTGCTGAAGACGCTCGGGTCGATGACGCCGGACGAGCGCAAGGAGCGCGGGCCCCTGATCAACGGGCTGCGCGACCGGGTCCAGGGCGCCGTCACCGCCCGCAAGACCGAACTCGCCGAGGCCGCCCTGGAGGCCCGCCTCGCCTCCGAGCGGGTCGACGTGACCCTGCCGGTCCGCGAGGCCCCCGAGGTGCGCGGCCGGATCCACCCGATCTCCCAGGTGATCGACGAGATCACCGCGATCTTCGCCGACATGGGCTTCGCGGTCGCCGAGGGTCCGGACATCGAGACGGACGAGCTGAACTTCACGGCGCTCAACTTCCCGCCCGGCCACCCGGCCCGCGAGATGCACGACACCTTCTTCCTGGCGCCCGACCGCGACGGGCAGCGCAAGGTGCTGCGCACCCACACCTCGCCTGTACAGGTCCGGACCATGCGGGCGCAGACGCCACCGATCCGCGTGATCATCCCGGGGCGGACCTACCGGCACGATTCCGACCAGACCCACACGCCGATGTTTCACCAAGTCGAGGGGCTGGTGATCGACAAGGCGGCCAACATCGCCAACCTGAAATGGGTGCTGGAGGAGTTCTGCAAGGCGTTCTTCGAGGTCGACGGCGTGAAGATGCGCTTCCGCCCGTCCTTCTTCCCCTTCACCGAGCCCTCCGCCGAGGTCGACATCCAGTGCTCGCGCAAGGGCGGCGAGATCCGCTTCGGCGAGGGGGACGACTGGCTGGAGATCCTGGGCTGCGGGATGGTCCACCCGAACGTGCTGCGCAATTGCGGGCTCGACCCGGACGCCGTGCAGGGCTTCGCCTTCGGTGTCGGCATCGACCGCATCGCCATGCTGAAATACGGCATGCCGGACCTGCGCCCGTTCTTCGAGGCCGACGTCCGCTGGCTCGACCATTACGGCTTCCGCCCGCTCGACGTGCCGAGCCTCGTGGGCGGCCTCACGAGCTGAGCCGCCCCGGCCCCGCGATCCTGTTCCTCCGACGGTCGAGCCGATACCGGGCTCTCGAAGGTCCATCATGAAATTCACCCTCTCCTGGCTCAAGGACCACCTCGACACCGAGGCCTCCCTCGACACCGTCGCCGAGACGCTCACGCGGATCGGCCTTGAGGTGGAGGGCGTCGAGGACAAGGCCGCCGCGCTCAGGCCCTACGTGATCGCCCGGATCCTGACGGCCGAGCAGCACCCGAACGCCGACCGGCTCCGGGTCTGCACGGTCGACACCGGCACGGGCACCCCCGTGCAGGTGGTGTGCGGCGCCCCGAACGCCCGGGCCGACCTCGTCTCGGTCTTCGCGCCGCCCGGCACCTACGTCCCGGGCAAGAACATCACCCTGTCGGTGGGCACGATCCGCGGCGTCGAGAGCCACGGCATGCTGTGCTCGGGCGCCGAGCTCGGCCTCGGCGACGACCACGACGGCATCCTGGAACTCCCGACCGACGCGCCGGTCGGCCAGGCCTACGCGCTCTACGCCGGGCTCGACGATCCGGTCATCGAGATCAACCTGACGCCGAACCGTCCGGACTGCACCTCCGTCCACGGCATCGCCCGCGACCTCGCGGCGGCCGGCCTCGGCACGCTCAAGGGCGAGACGCTGCCGGGCCTGCGCGGCGAGGGTCCCTGCCCGGTCGCGGTCGCGGTCGAGCTCGCCCTCGATCCGGCCGACCGGCACCTCGCCCCGATGTTCGCCCTGCGGCTCGTGCGCGGCGTCCGGAACGGCCCGTCGCCGGCCTGGATGCAGGCCCGGCTGCGCGCCATCGGCCTGCGGCCGATCAACAGTCTCGTCGACATCACCAACTACGTCACCTTCGACCGCGGGCGGCCACTGCACGTCTTCGACGCTGCCAAAGTCGCCGGCACGCTGACCGTGCGGCGGGCGCGGGCGGGCGAGAGCCTGCGCGCCCTCGACGGCCGGACCCACACGCTGACCGACGACACCGTGGTGATCGCCGACGCGAACGGCGTCGAATCCATCGCCGGCATCATGGGCGGCGAGGCGTCGGGCTGCGACGCCGGCACCGTGGACGTGCTGATCGAGTCGGCCCTGTGGGACCCGACCAACATCGCCCAGTCGGGCCGACGGCTCGGCATCATCACCGACGCGCGCTACCGCTTCGAGCGGGGCGTCGACCCGGCCTTCACGGTTCCCGGCCTCGACCTCGCGACGCGGCTGGTGGTCGATCTCTGCGGCGGAACGCCGACCGAGGCGCACGTCGCCGGCGCGCCGCCCGAATCCCGGCGCAGCATCGACTTCCCTTGGACCGAGGTCCGCCGCCTCGCCGGACTGGACGTGCCACGCACCGAGATGCAGCAGATCCTCGAGACGCTGGGCTTCCACGTCTCCGGCACCGGGGACCGGGTGACGGTGCTGCCCCCGTCCTGGCGGCCCGACGTCGAGGGCAAGGCCGACCTCGTCGAGGAGGTCGTCCGCATCGCCGGGCTCGACCGGATCGCGGCCGAGCCCCTGCCGCCGCTCGCCGGGATCGGCCGCCCGCTGCTCACCGTGATGCAGAAGCGGACCCGCCTCGCCAAGCGCGCCCTGGCGAGCCGCGGCCTCATGGAGGCGGTCACGTGGTCGTTCGTGCCGCACGACGACGCCGTCCTGTTCGGCGGCGGCGGGGCCGACCTGGTGCTGGCCAACCCGATCGCCTCGGAGCTGTCCGACATGCGGCCGAGCCTGGTGCCGGGCCTCCTGCGCGCGGCGCAACGCAATGCCGACCGCGGCTACCCGGACGCCGCCCTGTTCGAGGTCGGCCAGTGCTTCGCCTCGGACGTACCGGAAGGCCAGACCGTCCGCGCGGCGGCGGTCCGCCGCGGCGGCGCGACCCTGGCCGGCGCCGGGCGGCACTGGGACGGCACGGCGGCGACCGTCGACGCGTTCGACGCCAAGGCGGACGCCATCGCGTTGCTCGGCAGCCTGGTCGTGCCGACCGGCGGCCTCCAGATCACGCCCGGCGGCCCGTCCTGGCTGCATCCCGGCCGCTCCGGCACGCTGCGTTTCGGTCCGAAGACGGAGATCGGCTGGTTCGGGGAGGTGCATCCGCGAACGCTACAGGCCCTCGACCTGAAGGGAACGCTCGTGGCCTTCGAGATCGTCCTCGACGCCCTGCCCCTGCCCAAGCTCAAGCCGACCAAGGCCAAAGCCGCCCTGGCACTGTCGGAATTCCAGCCGCTGTCGCGGGACTTCGCCTTCGTGGTCGGCCGCGACGTGCCGGCGGGTGACATCGTCAAGGCCGCCCAGAACGCCGAGCGCAAGCTGGTGACGGGTGTCGATGTGTTCGACCTCTACGAGGGGCCGGGCGTGCCGGACGGCGCGAAGTCGGTGGCGATCGCGGTGCGTCTCCAGCCCGTCGAGCGGACCCTGACCGACGCGGAGATCGAGGCGGTGAGCGCCAGGATCGTCGCCGAGGTCACCCGCAAGACGGGCGCGACGCTCCGGGCCTGAGGCGCCGCCATGGACCGGATCGCCCTGCTCATCGACGACCTCGCGGCGGCCGAGTACCGGCCGAAGGCGGCGTTGCGGGAGGCCCTGAACCACCCCGCCGCCGTCGCGGAGGCGACGCTGCCGCTGCTGGAGGCGGCCGCCGACGGGCGCGAGCTGGCAGCGGAGGAGACGAACCTCCTGTTCTGGGGCCTGCACGTCATGGCCCATGCCCGGGACACGCGCGCCCTCGCGCCGCTCCTCAGGCTGCTCCGGCACGATGAGGAGACCCTCGACGCGGTGCTGGGGGACGCCGTCACGGCGACGCTGGCCAAGGTCGTGGCGAGCCTGTTCGACGGCGATCCGCAGCCGCTGTTCCGCCTGATCCTGGACAGCACGGTCGACGATCACGCGCGCATGGCGCTGATGTGCGCCTGCACCTTCCTGACCCTGGAGGGACGGATCGACCGGGCCGCGATGCACGACCTGCTGGTCCGTTTCGACGACGCGCAGGCCGCCGTGGAGGACGGGCCGGCCTGGGTCGGCTGGGAGGAGACGATCGCGCATCTCGGCTTCCGGGACCTCGCGCCCCGCGCGGCCGCGGCCCGCGCCGACGGACGGCTCACCGACGAGATCAGCGACGCCGACTGGTTCAAGGAGGCCCTGCGCAAGGCCGAGACCAAGCCGGACGACCGGGACCGGCTCGGGCCCTACCAGTACGGCTACCTCGACGATCCGGTCGAGGCTCTCGACTGGGCCGAGGAGGGCGCGGGCGAGCCGCAGCGCAACCCGTTCAAGGATGTCGGCCGCAACGATCCCTGCCCCTGCGGCTCGGGCAAGAAGTTCAAGAAGTGCTGCCTCGGCAAGGCGGAGGCGGAGGGGCCTTGGATGCCGCCGGAACCCCTAGGCCGCTGAGGCGCCGCTGCCGCTGAGCGGGTTCTCGGGATCCCAGCCGTAGCTCAGGGTCTCGAACCGCATGGCGCGGGCGTCGACCATGAGGAGGCGCCCGACGAGGGGCTCGCCGAAGCCCGCCACGGCCCGGATCACCTCCATGGCCATCAGCGAGCCCATGACGCCGGCGAGCGCGCCGAGCACGCCGGCCTCCGCGCAGGCGGGCACACTGCCGGGCGGCGGCGGGTTCGGGAAGAGGCAGCGATAGGTCGGGTTCGGCGTCCCGTCGGGCCCCGTCTCGTGGGCCCGGATCGTGGTCAGCGTGCCGTCGAAGCGGCCCAGAGCCGCGGTCACCAGCGGCCGACGCGCCCGGAAGCAGGCGTCCGACACCGCGTAGCGCGTGGCGAAATTGTCGGACCCATCCGCCACGAGGTCATAGCCGGCGATCAGGTCGACGGCGTTGTCCGCGTCGATCCGGAACGGGTGCGGGACCACCGACACGTGCGGGTTGAGGCGCGCCACCGCGTCGGCCGCGCTCTCGACCTTCAGCCGACCGAGATCCGACGTCCCGTGGATCACCTGCCGCTGCAGGTTCGACAGGGAGACCGTGTCGTCGTCGACGAGGCCGATCGTGCCGATCCCCGCGGCGGCGAGGTACTGGATCAGCGGCGCGCCGAGGCCGCCCGCCCCGACGACGAGGATCCGGGCGGCCTTGAGCCGGGCCTGACCGGGACCGCCGACCTCCGCGAGGACGAGGTGGCGGGCGTAGCGTTCGATCTCATCGGGAGCGAGAGCCATGGCCTGCCCATAGACTGCCGTGGCCGCGCATGGAAGGATCGGGCGCGTCTCGAAGGCTCGTCGGAATCTCGGCCGACGCTTCGACCTCGTCATCGCGAGCGTAGCGAAGCGACCCAGGTCAGCGGGACGTCTCTCAGCGCAGCGCAACACTGGGTGGCTTCGCTCCGCTCGCAGAGACGGTGGTGCGGTGATCAGCAGGAAGCGATTTAGCCCCCCTCAAGATCCGCTGTTCGAGGGCTCGGTACGCGAAACGCCGCCCCGGTGAGGAGGCGGCGCGGGTCTCGCGTCTCTGGATCCGGGCCGCTCAGCGCGGCGCGAGGATCATGATCATCTGCCGGCCTTCGAGCATCGGCTCGCTCTCGACCTTGGCGATCTCGGCGGTCTCGCTCTTCACGCGCTCCAGGAGGCGCAGACCGATGTCCTGGTGAGCCATCTCACGACCGCGGAAGCGCAGGGTCACCTTGACCTTGTCGCCCTCCTCGAAGAAGCGGTGCACCGACTTCATCTTGGTGTCGTAGTCGTGCTTGTCGATGCCGGGGCGGAGCTTGATCTCCTTCACCTCGACGGTCTTCTGCCGCTTGCGGGCCTCGTTCTGCTTCTTCTGCTCGTTGAAGCGGAAGCGCCCGTAATCGAGCAGCTTGCAGACGGGCGGCACGGAGTTCGGCGCGATCTCCACGAGATCGAGACCGGCCTCCTCGGCCAGATTGAGGGCGTCGAAGAAGGGAACGACGCCGCGGTTCTGCCCGGTGTCGTCGATCAGCTGCACTTCCCGCACACCGCGAATGTCGCGGTTGGCGCGCGGCCCGTCCTTCTGCGGGGCCGGCATGGCTCTCATCGGTCTACGAATGGCTTAGGTCTCCTGCTGCAACGGCGAAACGGCGGATCTTCAGGAAGATCTCCTGACCGCCAGCCGCTCCGGTCTCATCCGGACATACAACGTTGGTGGAACCGCGGCCAGAGTCAACCGGCTACCATCGCGACGCCGGAAATAATCGGCCGCCGCGTCGCGATTCGAGTCCGATGCCCTCAGGTCGAACGGCCGAGCAGCTCGGCGTAGACCGCCAGCGTGTCGCCGACCATCCGCTCCAGGGAGAAGTGCGCCTCGACATGCGCGCGGCTGCGCCGACCGAGGGCGTCGCGGGCGCTCGCGCCGAGAGAGAGGGCCTCGGTCAGAGCGGCGGCGAGCGCGGCCGGGTCGCCGGGCGGCACGCGCCATCCGGTGCGCTGGCCGGCGGGGGTCTCGGGCGGTGCCAGCACCGTCTCCGGCACCGCTCCGAGATCCGAGACGACCACGGGTGCGCCGAGCGCCTGCGCCTCGACGGCCGAGCGGCCGAAGGCCTCGGGCTCCACGGACGGCACCGCCACCACCGATGCGGCGCGGAAGGCCGCCGGCATGTCGGTGCAGTGCCCGACTCTGCGGACGATGCCCTCGAGCCCGCGCGCGGCGATCAGCGCGTCGAGCTCGCGCTCGTAGGCGGCGCGGCCCTGCGGGTCCCCCGCGAGGACCACGGCCAGGTCCGGGACGCCGCGATCGCGCATCCGCGCGGCGGCCTCGATCAGCACGCGGTGGCCCTTCCATGCCGTGAGGCGGGCGGCCAGCAGGATCACCCGCTCGTGCGGCGCCACGTTCCAGCTCCGGCGCAGCGCCTCGACCCGGGCGGCCCCGACCGCCACCGGGTTGAACACCGCGAGGTCGGTGCCGCGGTGGATGACCCGCACGCGGTCGCCGGCCTGCTCGGCGTGCAACCGGTGGATCAGGTCCGCGGTGTAGTGCGAGTTGGCGATCACCACGTCGCCGCGGGCCATGATCGAGTTGTAGAGGACCTTCACGCCGGTCCGGCCGGAATAGCTGCCGTGATAGGTGGTCACGAACGGGAGCCCGAGCCGGCGCGCCGCCCCGAGGGCGACCCAGGCGGGCGCGCGGGAGCGGGCGTGGATGATCTGCACCTTCTCGCGGCGGCAGAGCGCCATCAGCCGCAGGACGTTCACCGCCATCGAGGCCGGGTTCTTCGACGCGGCCGGGAATCGGAGCCAGTGCCCGCCCTTGGCCTGCAACTCGCCGACGAGCCGTCCGCCCTCGGTCGCCACCAGGGCGCGGGCGCCCACGGCCGCGAGGCCGCCCGCGACGTCGACGGTGGTACGCTCGGCGCCGCCCGCATCGAGTTCGGGGATGATCTGCAGGATGCGGGCGCCGGCCAGCGCCCCGACCTCCGCCGGGAAACCCGACAGGGCGTGGGGTCCGTCGCCCGTTCGCGGGCCCTCGGCGAGGACGCGCAGGCCCCCGGCCGGTATCTGCCAAATGCTCGCTGCCATTGATCCAGCATCGCCGCCGGGCTTTACGGTCCGGTAAACGAGAGTTGAAGCCGAACCGTTCAGGACCGGACTTCTTCCATGTCGAGACAGGGATACCGGAGAGAACGATGACGGATACGGCCCCCGAGTTCCTGACCGTCGGCATCGGCGACGAGGCCCGCCGCATCGCCGTGCGGGTGCGCGCGGGCGGCGGGCCGCCGGTGGTCTGGCTCGGCGGCTTTCGCTCCGACATGACCGCGACCAAGGCGACGGCGCTCGATGCCTGGGCCGAACGGACGGGCCGGGCGCTCGTGCGGTTCGACTACGCCGCGCACGGTGCCTCGGGCGGCACGTTCACGGACTGCACCATCTCGTCGTGGCTCGAGGACGCGCAGGCGGTCCTGGCGGCCTACGTGACGGAGGCGCCGGTGCTCGTCGGCTCGTCGATGGGCGGCTGGATCGCCTGCCTGGGGGCCCGCGACCGGGCCGCGCGCGGGAAGGCCACGGCGGGGCTGGTGCTCATCGCGCCGGCCCTCGACTTCACCGAGGAGCTGATCTGGAACCGCCTCAGCGAGGCGGCGCGCGCCATGCTAATCCGCGACGGCGTACTCCGGAAGCCCAGCGACTACGCGCCGGAGCCGGACCCGATCACGCGGGCCCTGATCGACGACGGCCGCCGACACTGCATGCTGGGCGGCCAAGTCGATCCGGGCTGCCCGGTGCACATCCTCCAGGGCATGCGGGACACCGACGTCCCCTACACGCACGCCCTGCGAATCCTCGACCGCCTGCCGGCCGAAGGGACGGTGCTGACACTGATCGCCGACGGCGACCACCGCCTGTCGCGGCCGCAGGACATCGCGCGGCTCGTGGCGGCGGTGGCCGAGATCGCCTGACCGGTCTCCCGGCCAGGCCTCTCAGCGGGTCGGGTGCAGGGTCAATGCAGGCTGACGGGCTGCAGGTCGTGCGCGGCGGCGTTGGCCAGCACGACGTCCCGCGAATCGGCGAGCATGATCGGCGCGCCGCTCGCCGAGAGCAGGGCGAACAGGTCGAGGCCGGGCGTCAGCTCGGGGGCCTGCGGGAAGAAGCGGCGGACCTCGTCGGACCGGATCGGCCGGACGTAGGCGATGTGCCCCTCGCCCAGCGCCGCGAGATCGGCCGGCTGGAAATCGGCCGGATCGAGATCGGCGGGGGTCAGAGGAGACGGATTCAGATCGGTCATAAAGCCCTCCTGGGGTGGCAGAGCGTCCACCGCCGATCCTGAAGGCATCGGCGGCTCCACCCTGATGTGGGGATCCGCGCCGGCCAATCAATCGGTCGGCGTCAGCCGCGGGCGCCGATATCGATCTTGCGCACGATGCGGTCCGGCTCCGGCCGGACCAGATCGATCGACAGGAGGCCGTTGGCGAGGTCGGCGCCGAGGACCTCCATGCCGTCCGCGAGGAGGAAGGCCCGCTGGAACTGCCGCGCCGCGATGCCGCGGTGCAGGAAGTGGCGCTCGCGCTCGTCGACCTGCCGGCCGCGCACGACGAGCTGGCTCTCCTCCAGCATCACGTCCAGCTGATCGCGGGTGAAGCCGGCCACCGCCAGGGTGATCCGCAGGCGTTCGGGCTCGCTCTCGGTCCGGGGCAGGCGCTCGATGTTGTAGGGCGGGTAGCCGTCGTTGGCGGCCTTGGAGACCCGGTCGAGGGCCTGCTCGATCTCGTCGAAGCCGAGCAGGAACGGGTGCCCGAAGGGCGAGGATCGAGTCATCGCGGCCATCATCCAGAAAGCGAAGCCTCCGACCCCGGGATCTGCCGCAATCCCGGGATGCCCGAGCACCTCGTCGACAGGAGCCCGCCCGGGGCAGCGCTCCGCCGGACGTGACGACGCCGGCAACTCGGAGATATGGCCAAGGCCTTCCGGGCCATCAAGGGAGGAGGCCGGAATCGACGGCGAGCCGTGGTCGCGCATTTCCGGGATGTTTCGGCAAATTCATGCGGGATCGATAGGCAAAGCCTGCAACGGCCACGCTTTCTTCTAACAGTTTGGAACTGCTCTGATTTTCTCGCCGGGCCTTGATCCGGGCGGCGGGCCTGGATACTGCCGCGGCAGGCGACGATCCGGCTCCCGAGATCGATCGCCGCGATCCTTTTCCCGCGAGGCGCCGGAGCCGTGAGCACGCCCATGACCCCGTCGGACCACGCGGCGATGCGGCGCGTCGCAGACGTGTGCGGCGACGAGGCCGACATCCTGGCCCTGTCGGTGGCCCGCTTCGTGGCGGCCGGCTACATGACCAGCGACGTCGCCTGCTGGAACGCGGCCTTCGACGGGGCCGAGCAGCTGCTCGGGCCGACGGAGGGGTGCCGCTTCGTCGCCTGCGTGGTCGCGATCATCCGGGCGCTCCGTGCGGAACGCGACGGCGACTGGTCGTTCATGCCGGCGAGCTGCTGCCGCGTGACCGGCCACGAATGCGCGCTGGTGAAGCTGATCAACCGGGGCCGCCAGCGCCTCTGGGCGGATCTCGAGGCCGCCGCGGCCGAGATCACCGGCCAGGACGCCGCGCCGCGCCTCGTGGCGGCGGTCCGCGCCGCGGTCGGGCCGCTCGACGCGGCGGCCGAGCGCCTCGCCCCGGCCTCCTGCCCCGCCGGAACGGTGCTGCACTGATCCGGCTCCCCGTCACCCCGGACCGCGCGGCGCGAGCCCACGGCCGGCGCGAACTCGAAGAGGACTTTGTCACGGTGCTTGCCCTGCGCGCTCCCCTGTACCGCCGTCGGATCGGGCGTGTCGCCCTCGACACGGCGGCCTGCTTCGCGCTCTCGGCGCTGCTCGTCGTCTCGGCCCTGGCGCAGGACGCGTCCGAGAAGGCGCCGATCAAGTTGCAGCTCAACAAGGTTGAGACCGCGGGCGAGGCCTGCCGGATCACCATGGTGATCGACAACAAGGGATCGGGCCTCAAGTCCTACAAGGTGGATCTCTTCGCCTTCGACCCCGAGGGCGTCGCGCAGAAGCGCGTGGCGGTCGAACTCGGGCCGCTGCCGCCGAAGAAGACCACCGTGAAGATCTTCGATTTCCCCGGCATCGCCTGCAACAAGGTCGGTCGCGTCCTCCTGAACGACGTCCTGACCTGCGACGGCGGCGATCCGGGCCGTGAGGCCTGCCTCGAGCGGACCGAGACCGACAGCAAGGCCGGCCTGTCGTTCGACCGCTGATGCGGGTGGTGTGACGGCTGACGAGACCAAACCGCCCGGCGGCGAGAGCCGCCGGGCGGCCTGCGGCTTTCGCCGCACCCCGAGACGATGGCGGCGCAAGGCCGCGTGAGACCAGGACGCCAGGAGCCCGCGATGGACCCGACACAAGCCCCGATCGAGGCGGCCCACGACTTCTCGTTCCTCGGCCTGTTCCTGCAGGCCGACCCGATCGTGAAGGGCGTGATGATCCTGCTGGTGATCGCCTCGATCGCCTGCTGGACGGTGGTGTTCGAGAAGGTCATCCGGCTCGCCGCCGCGCGGCGCCAGGCCAAGGCCTTCGCGAACCTGGTCCGCTCCGGGGGCAGCCTCGACGGCGAGCATCGCGGCATCGCCGGCCACGTGGTGAAGGCAGCGATCGACGCGTGGCGCGATCAGGATTCCTCCGAGACCCGGGCCGAGCGCCGCGACCGCATCGAGCGGGCGATGAAGGGCGCGCTCGCCATCGAGGTGAAGCGCCTGCGCACCGGCCTCTCGCTGCTGGCGACCTCCGGCTCCACGGCCCCGTTCGTCGGCCTGTTCGGCACCGTCTGGGGCATCATGAACTCGTTCTCGTCCATCGCCCGCAGCCAGGACACCTCCCTCGCCGTCGTGGCGCCGGGCATCGCGGAAGCGCTGTTCGCGACAGCGATCGGTCTCGTCGTCGCGATCCCGGCGGTGATGGCTTACAACAAGCTCTCGAGCGACGTGAGCGGCATCCAGAGCACCTTCTCGTCCTATATCTCGGTCCTGGGCAACCGCCTCGCGCGCGACCGCGCCGGCGCCCACCGCGCGGCCGCCGAGTAGCGCGGCCGGCGCCCGCCCCCAGAGAGCCGAACGTAAAGGTACCGGAGACGCCCCATGGCGATGGGATCCATTCGCGCGAACGACGACGACGACCTCGACGACGTGCCGATGTCCGACATCAACGTCACCCCGATGGTCGACGTGATGCTCGTGCTGCTGATCATCTTCATGGTCGCCGCGCCGCTGATGACCACCGGCGTGCCGGTCCAGCTGCCGAAGACCGCGGCGCCCAAGGTCGCGCAGTCGAAGAAGCCCGCCGAGGTGACGGTCGACAAGGACGGCAACCCCTCCATCGCCAAGGAGGTGTTCACGATGGAGAGCATCGTGCCGCGTCTGCGCGAGATGGCGGCGGCCGACAAGGATCAGGTGATCCTCGTGCGCGGCGACCGCGACGTGCCCTACGGCAAGGTGATGGAGGTCATGGGCCTCGTCGGACAGGCCGGCTTCACCAAGGTGTCGCTGATCGCGCAGTCGCCCGGCGGCGCCGCTCCGGCCGCGCCTGGCGCCGCCCCGGCCGCCCCCGCAGGGACCGCGCGCTGAGCCGATGAGCACCTACACGTCGACGGATATGCCGGCCGGTCTCGGCGAGCGCCGCCCGTCCGGGCTGCTCGCCGCTTTCCTGGTCGCCCTCGGGCTGCACGCCTGCGTGCTCGCCGCCGTGATGTTCCTGCGGCTCTCCCCGCCCGCACCGCCCGGCGAGCAGCAGATCACCGTCGACCTCGCGCCGCTCATGACCGACGCGGCCACCGAGGCCCCGGCGGAGCAGCAGATGAGCCAGGAGGCCCCGCCGGAGGCGAAGCCGGTGGACACGCCGCCCGACGAGGCCGTCCAGCCGCCGCCGACCGAGATGACCGAGGTGAAGCCGGAGGACACCCAGGCGGTCGAGATGCCGCAAGAGGCTCAGCCCGTGGAGGCGCAGAGCCAGGTGATCACCTCCGCGTCCGAGGCCGCCGAGCCGCTGGCGCCGCCCCCCACCGAGGTCGCCAAGTCCGAGGAGCCGCCCAAGCCGACGCCCGATCCGGCGAAGCTGAAGGCGGAGCGCGAAGCCAAGCTGCGCAAGATCCGGGAGGAGAAGCTCCGCGAGCAGAAGCGCGAGGAGGCGCGGCAGGAGCGCCTGGAGGAGATCCGCGAGGCGAAGGCCAAGGCCGCGCGCGAGGCCAAGGCCCGCGAGGCCAAGGCCCGGGCGGGCGCCGAGCGGAGTTCGGCGTCGGCCTCGCGCGAGAACGCGGCCGGTCGGGCCGCCGCGGGCAACGATCCGAGCGCCATGCGCCAGTGGCAGGGCGCCATCAGCGCGGCGATCCACAGCCGGATGAACGTGAACGCGGCCGTCGGCACCGGCGGCGGAACCGCGGTGGTGCGCTTCACCGTGATGCGCTCGGGTCAGGTGACGGGCGCCGGCGTGGCCCGGTCCAGCGGCGTCGGCCAGATCGACAGCGCCGCCCTCGCGGCGGTGCGCGGCTCGATGCCGGCGGCGCCCCCCGGCGTGACGCAGTCCAGCCTGTCGGTCTCCATTCCGCTCAACTTCCGCGTGCGCTGATCGGAGGACGATCCGGGCCGGATCCCGCTCAGCCGACCGCGAGCCCGATCCGGATCGTCCAGCGGACGCGTACGAATGGTGTGCGCCGTCAGTCCCGGTCGGCGATCCGGATTCGCCATCGGCCGCGCGGGCATGCTAAAGCCTTCGTGAACCTGCCTTCCCCGCGCGCCTGACGGCGATGCGGGAGGGCGCCGATCCGGCCTTGCCCCCCGCCCCTCGAACAGGCCGGACCCGCTCAGACCCCGTCCCGCGCAGGCTGCGCCGGGTCGGACCCGTCGAGCCGGGGTGAAAGGGACAGGATGAACGACGACACTGAGTACGACCTCGACGAGGTGAATGCCACCCGCGACGCGGAGGCGGAAGCCAAGACCCGGGCGGAGAACCGCGCCGAGCGCGCGGAACGGGCGGAGCGCATGGCTCGCGAGGGCGCCCAGGCGATGGCGGAGCACCACGCGGCCATCAAGGCGATGGACGAGCGGACGGTGCGGCTGCGCTCGCTCCGGCTCGCCAAGGAGGCCGCGGACGCGCAGGCCAAGGCGGCCGAGAAGGAAGCCAAGGCGGCCGCCAAGGGCAGCGCGAAGAAGGCCGCGCCGAAGAAGACGACCGCGAAGGGCTAGAGGTCGATGGCCGAAGACCGCAACCGCCGCCGCTTCAGCGACCCGCGCGCGGCAGCCGAGGCGGCCTTCCGGGCCGCGACGAGCCCGAAGACGGCCGCCCCGCCGCCGCAGGCCGCGCCGCGGCCGGCAACGGTCCCGGGTTCGCGGGAAGTGGTGAGCCTGCGCCTCGACAGCGCCGTGCTCGCCCATTTCCAGAAGGACGGCCCGGGCTGGCAGGACCGCATCAACGAGGCGCTCAAGGCCCTCGTCCCGGCGGCCGAGGCCTGAGACCTCCCGCGCGGGGAACGCCGTCGCGCCTGGGACCGGTGCTCAGACCGGCTTCGGCCGCTCGCGCAGGATCCGGTTCACCGCCCGGTCGAGGGCGGACAGAAAGGCCGACCGGTCGGCGCGCGAGAACGGTTTCGGCCCGCCCGTGATGGTCCCGGCCTCGCGCAACGATTGCATCAAGTCGCGCGTCGCCAGGGCGAGACCGATCCCGGCCTCGCTGAACGGCTTCCCAGTGAACGCCAGGACCGTGGCGCCGGCCTTCACGCAGCGCGCGGCCAGCGGAACGTCGGCGGTGAGCACGATGCTCCCGGCTCCGGCCCGCGCGGCGATCCAGTCGTCGGCGGCGTCGAGTTCCGGGCCGACGACCACGCGCTCGATCCAGGGCTCGCGCGGCAGGTTCAGCACGCTGTTGGCGACGACGTGGACGGTCAGGCCGTAGCGCTCGGCGACCCGGTAGGTCTCGTCCTTGACCGGGCAGGCATCGGCGTCGAGGTAGATCGGCGGGCGGGCCGGCGCGTCGCTCATGGTCGGGGCACCAGCTTCGAGGTGAAACCCGCCAGGATCAGGAGCACGCCCAGAGCGAATTGGCCGCGCTCGATATCGCCGCCCACCGACAGAACGACGGCGCGGCCGAAGACCGCGAGCCCGATCAGCGGCAGCCCGAAGCGCAGCGCCATCTTCACGGCGATCAGGGTGTTCGCCCGCGCGGTGCTCGCCCCGGCCATCAGCGGGCGACCGCGGCGCGGCGCGGCGCCAGATCCGCCACGGGTGCGGTCTCGGCGGGTCCGCGCTCGAGCGTCGCCACCGACAGCGGCGCGCCGCGGCCGCGGAGCGCGTGGGCGCCGAGGGACCGCGCCCGGACGCCGGCCGGCAGGCGCGGGAGGCGGTTGAGGAGATCCTGCGAGATCAGGATGCCGACGCCCAGCGGGCGGCACAGGGCCTCGATCCGCGACGTGACATTCACGGCGTCGCCGAAATACGCGATCTTGTGGCGGTCGACCCCGACTTCGGCCGTGACCACCGAGCCGCCGTGCAGCGCCGCCCGGAGCCGCGGGACCGTCCCGAACCGGGCTTGCCAGGCCGCGGCATCGGCCTCGATCCGGTCGAGCACCTCGAACACGCAGGTGACGCAGCGCGCGTCCTTCAGGCCGCGGGCCATCGGCCACGTCACCATGGCGAGATCGCCGATATAGTCGTCCACCGAGCCGCCGTTGCGCCGCACCGGCTCGGCGAGCGTCGCGAACACGGCGCTGAGATACTCCTGGGCGCGCAGGTCGCCGTGGGTCTCCGCGAAGGCCGTGGAGCCGACCACGTCGAGGAACAGGAAGACCCGCTCTTCCGCCACCGGCTTGTGATAGCGGCCGATCATGAAGTTCACGAACACCTCGCCGCCGATCAGGTCGCGCATCCGGATGACGAAGACCAGCAGGCCCGACACGGCCAGGGCGTAGGCCAGGACCCGCGCGGTCATGCGGGTCGCGGTCGTGAGGTCGTCCGGTGTCAGGGCGAACGCCCAGACGAGCAGGCCGCCCAGGGCGTTGCCCGCCATGATCATCAGGACATAGGCGAGTTCCGCGGCCAGCACGTAGAGCCAGGCCGGCAGCCGCCGGATCTTCGCCTGCAGGCCGGCCAGGATCAACCCGCGGTCGAACGCCAGCACCGTGGCGCCCATGCAGAGGCCGTACGTGAATCCGGCGAGGGGCGAGGCGCCGGCCGCGAAGATGATGTTGTAGAGCAACCCCGCGCCGGCCGCCGCCAGCAGGATCAGACCCCAGAATATCCGGTGGGCCGGCAGCATCGAGGCGTCTCCAGCATGGCCAGCCGACGGACCGTGCGCGGGTCCGGGCGTCGCGTGGCCCTGCGCGGCGGCGCTGCGCGGGGCGGCGCAGACTCGGCGAGCCCGCGCCGCCGGACTTCGGGCATGGGCCTAAAGTTTAGCGCCGCGGGAGGCCGCATGCCATTGCTCAACGCCCCAAGATGGCGCGAGTAAGGCGTGCCGGGTTGTTGCGCGGCCGAGCCGTGATACGCCGGCGGCCCGGGACTCGACCGGACCGCCGCCAGCAACCCCCTGTGACAGCGAAGAGGGAGCGCTGCCATGTACGCCAGGAGCTTCGGCGCGACGCGCGTCTCTGTGCCGGTGATCGGCCAGGGCACGTGGCACATCGACAGTTCGGACCGGACGGACGCGGTCCGGGCGCTGCGGGCCGGGATCGACGCCGGCATGACTCATATCGACACCGCGGAGATGTACGGGGACGCGGAGGCGATCGTCGCCGCCGCCGTCGCGGATTGCCGCGAGGAGGTGTTCCTCGTCTCGAAGGTGGTGCCGGGCAACGCGACGCGCCGGGGCGTCGCGCGGGCCTGTGAGGCGTCGCTCCGGCGTCTGCGGACGGACCGGCTGGACTGCTACCTGCTGCACTGGCCGGGCCAGCACCCGCTCGAAGAGACGATCGCGGGCTTCGAGGATCTGCGCCGTGCGGGCAAGATCCTGTCCTGGGGCGTCAGCAACTTCGACGTCGAGGATCTCGACCGCGTCCGGGCCATCGCGGGGCCGGACCGGATCGCCTGCAATCAGGTCCTCTACCACCTGAACGAGCGGGCCATCGAGCACGCCGTGCTGCCCTGGTGCGAGAAGCACGGCGTCGCCATGGTGGGCTACTCGCCCTTCGGCAGCGGCGACTTCCCCGATCCGGCCAGCGCGGGCGGCCGCGTCCTGGCGGGCATCGCGCAGAACCACGGCACGACGCCCTACGCGGTGGCTCTCGCCTACCTGACCCGGCTGCCGGGCACGTTCACGATCCCCAAGACCGGTCGCCCGGACCGGGCCGTCGAGAATGCCGGCGCGGCGGACCTGCACCTCGGCGCGGCCGAGATCGCCCTGATCGACGCGCATTTCCCCCGCGGACCGCGGCCCCGGATGCTGCCGATGCTGTGAGCCGCGGGCCCGCTCAGGCCCGCAGCGCCAGGGCCACGGGATCCGCCGGCGCGGCGGCGCGGACGCGGTTGCGCCCGGCCTTCTTGGCCGCGTAGAGGGCGGCGTCGGCCGCCGTGAACAGCCCTTCGGGCGGATCGCCGCCGGCCGGATCGGCACAGGCGACGCCGATGCTCACCGTCGCGATGCCACCGACCTCCGGGGCGTGGGGGATGCGGAGGTTCACCACGGCCCGGCGGACGCGCTCCGCCGCGACGCTGGCGGCCGTCGCGTCGACGCTCGGTAACAGGGCGACGAACTCCTCGCCGCCGATCCGGAAGCTCAGGCCGGCGGTATCGAGGGTGCGTTGCAGGCACTCCGCCACCGCTTTCAGCGCCTCGTCGCCGCGCTGGTGACCGAAGCGGTCGTTGAACTGCTTGAAGTGGTCAGCATCGACGATCAACAGCGCCAGGGGCGTCCGCAGCTGTGCGGCCCGCTTCCACTCCACGGCGAAGTGCTCGTCGTAGCTGCGCCGGTTCGGCAGGCCCGTCAGGCCGTCGGTCCGCGCGAGCACGGCGAGCGCGGCGTTGGCCTCGCGGCTGGAGGCTTCCGCGGCCACGTGGCGCCCGACCTCCCGGTGCAGCAGGATCGTCAGGCCGAAGGCGAGGAGGCAGAGGCACAGGATCAGGACGGCGACGATCGCCGCCTTGTAGATCCAGCCGCTGCGGATGCTGTCGACGTCCGTCGCCACGGTCACGATCAGCGGCAGGTCGTCGAGGTCGGCGAAGCTGTAGACCCGCTCGACGCCGTCGAGGAACGAGCGCCCCTGGAACTCGCCGCGCGCCTTGGCCCGGTACATCTTGTAGCCGGGGCTCGCGCTGATGTTCTGGCCGAGCGCCTCCGGCCGTGCCGGCGCCCGGATCAGCAGCGTCCCGTCCCGGTGGAAGACGTTCAGAGCGATGCCGTCGTCGAAATGCAGGCGCTCGAACAGCGCCTGAAAATGCGCGAGCCTGATCGATCCCGACACGATCCCGGCGAATGAGCCGTCGGGCGTCCAGATCCGCCGGGTCATGCGGATGATGGGCTCACCGGTCATGAGAGATACGGTCGGCCCGGACAGGATCAGGCCGCCTTCGGGATTCGACCGATGGAACTCGAATTCCGGCAGCGTGCGCATGTTGGGCCGGGTCCGCACGCCGGGATCGCTCGTCAGCCGGACGTCGCCGGCCGCGTCCGTGACAGCGATCGGACCGAGGCCGGAGCCCGCCACAGCCGTGTCGAACAGCGCCAGGCGCCGAATATCCGGGTCCAAGGCCGCGATGTCGGCGCGACTCGCGAGCCGTGCGGAGTTCCGCAGCGAGAGGTCGTAGACCCGCAGGCTATGGCCGACGCCCTCCTCGATCACCGCCAGGAGATTCCCGGCGTTGCGGCGGGCGTTGTGCCAAGCGACGTCCCGCAGATCCAGGCAGAGATAGACGCCGAGCAGCGCGAGGCAGAGCAGTAGGCATGTGCCGGCCGCCGCGATCAGGCGCGAGGCGCGATCGTCCAGGTGAGCTCTGATCGCTGTAGCGGTCGCGCGCAGGAGCATTGGCTCGATCGGGCTGCCACGAACCGCGCCATTGCGGTTGACGGGCTTACTGTTCACCCGATCTTACGTCCACGAAGATTGAAAAAGCGGTTATTGGCGGCACTAAGAAGCGCTGAATCACCGCTAATACAAATACAGGCCGCCGTGGCTGTCAGTCCCGCCTCGACGCGTTCACCGTGGGCCGGAGCCCGGGTGTGATCGCGCAGATGCACGAAGGCGCGCGCCGCGGGCCGCCTCTCGCCCGCAACGCGCGCCGCCGCCTGGTCCCGACGAACGCGGAAACCACGGAGCGTCAGTCACCGATGCCGAACAGCTTCTCGATGAAGTTGCGGTCGTCCTTCGGTGCGCGCCGCGACGGTGCGGCCTGGCGCGGCGCCGGGGCCTCCGGCTCGCCGAGGATCTGGCCCAGGAGCCCGCCCGGGCCCGCCGGGGCGGCACTCGCCACCGAGGCGGTCGTCTCCGGCTGGCGGCGCCAGCGGTTGAGGCCCGGGAGCGGGACCGGCGTCTGCCCCTTCAGGGCTTGGGTCATATAGGTCTTCCAGATCTCCGCCGGCAGGTTGCCGCCGGTGACCTTCTTGGTGAGCTCGCCGTCGTCGTTGCCGAGCCAGACGCCGGTCACGAGGCTGCCCGAGAAACCCATGAACCACGCGTCGCGGTAATCCTGGGTGGTGCCGCTCTTGCCCGCGAGGTCCCAGCCGGGAATGTCGGCCTTCTTGCCGGTGCCGCTGACGAAGGTCTCGTGCATCATGGCGTTCATCATGCCGTCGGCGTTGGCGTCGATGACCCGGCCCAGACCGTTGTCGGACCGCTTGTAGAGGACCTTCCCGTCCTGGCTCTTCACGGCGGTGACCACGTAGGGGATCACGCCGATGCCACCGTTGGCGAAGGCCCCGTAGGCGCCGACCATCTCCAAGAGCGTGACCTCGGACGTGCCGAGGGCGATGGAGCCGTTGGCCTGGAGCGGCGAGGTGATGCCGAGCCGCTGGGCGGTCTGGACCACGGTCTTCGGCCCGACCTCCTGGCCGAGGCGCACCGCGACGGTGTTGAGCGACTGGGCGAGCGCCGTCCGCAGGGTGACGGGACCCTCGTAGCGGTGGGAGTAGTTCTCCGGCGCCCAGTTGCCGATCCGGATCGGCGCGTCCTCCCGGACCGTGTCGGGCGTGGCGCCGTGCTCCACGGCCGCGAGGTACACGAAGGGCTTGAACGAGGAGCCGGGCTGACGCTTGGCGGTCGTGGCCCGGTTGAACTGGCTCTGCGCGTAGTCGCGGCCGCCGATCAGGGCGCGGATGGCGCCGTCCGGCCGCATCGAGACCAGCGCCCCCTGGCTGACGTTGTAGCGCGTGCCCTTGGCGTTGAGCTCGTCGGTGAGCGCCTTCTCGGCCGCCGCCTGGAGGCTCGGATCGACCGTGGTCTGGACCGTGATGTCGGTGTCGAACTTGCCGACGTAATCGTCGAGCACGTCCATCACGAGGTCGGCGACGTAGTTGGCCGACCCGCCGCCGCGGGCGTTGGCGGGCTTCGCCGGCTGGGCGAGCGCCACCTTGACGTCCTGCGCCGACGCGAAGCCCAGCTCCTGCATGGCGGCGAGCACCTGCGCGGCGCGGGCCTGGGCGGCCGGGAGGTTGCGGTTCGGGGCAAGGCGCGAGGGCGCCTGCACGAGGCCGCCGAGCATCGCGGCCTGCGCGAGGCTCACCTCCTTGGCAGGCTTGCCGAAATAGCGCTGCGCCGCCGCCTCGACGCCGTAGGCGCCGGCGCCGAAATAGACGCGGTTCAGGTAGAGTTCGAGGATCTCGTCCTTCGTGTACTTGTGCTCGAGCCAGAGCGCGAGGATCGCCTCCTGGATCTTGCGCGAGGCCGAGCGCTCCGGGGTCAGGAACAGGTTCTTGGCGAGCTGCTGGGTGAGGGTCGAGCCGCCCTGCGCCACGCCGCGCCGGGTCAGGTTCTGGCCGATGGCCCGCATGATACCGACCGGGTCGACGCCGAAATGCTGGTAGAAGCGCCGATCCTCGATCGCCACGAAGGCGCGCGGCAGGTAGGGCGGCAGCTCCTTGATCGACACGACGCGGCCGCCGGTCTCGCCGCGGTTGGCGAGCAGGGAGCCGTCGCTCGCCAGGATCGCGATGTTGGGCGGACGCTTCGGCACCGCGAGCTGGTCGATCGGTGGCAGCTGCGAGGCGTGGTAAGCGATGAGCCCCGCGAGCCCGATCACCCCCCAGAGGCCGAGGACGACGCAGCCGTAGACGATGCGGCCGAGCCAGGAACGCCGGCGTCGGCCGCGACCCGAGGCCTTCGCCCGCCCCGTTGTCCGCGCCGGCGCCTTGCTCGGCTGCCGCGCTCCGCCGCCCGATCGCTTCGCCACGCCGTCTCCTGCCCCGGGGCGGTCCTCACGGGTCAGGCGCAGGTCGAGTTCGCCGCGATCCCGCGCGCGCCCTTCGGGCACGTCGAAGTTCGGCTCAATCCTGCCCCGACCCTTGGCCATGCATCCCGTTCTCGAATGTTCCGCCGCGATGCGCGACCGTCAGGCACGCCGCAGGACGGTTTCCGCACGCCAAATGCGGCGGTTTCGCGCCCCGTCCGGCAACGACACCGGGGCCGGCACCGCCGGCGATCCTTGTCGAAACCGTTTGTGACCGCTTCGCGGTACGGTGCGGAAAAAGGCTGGCCAATCCGTTAAGGACCGCGCCGGACGGTCGGGATCGAGCCCGGCCACCGCGTGTTGGGACGACGCTGCCCTAGCGCGCGGCGCCCTGAAGCTCGCCCGTGCTCGCCAGGATCGTCTCCTGCAGCGCGGTCGCCGCCGCGTGGTGGCGACCCGGGCCGAGCACGACGAACTCGACCGCGCCGAGCGGCGGCAGGCCGGCCGCCTCGGAGATCGCGGCGAGGCCCGGCGGCAGGATCTTGGCCGAATGCGGCGCGATGCCCAGGCCCGCCTCGACGGCGGCCCGCAGCCCCATCAGGCTTCCGCTGGTGCAGGCCACCCGCCAGGACCGGCCCACTGCCTCGAGGGCGTCGAGCGCCAAGGTGCGGGTCATCGACGGTGGCGGGTAGAGCACGAGGGGCAAGGGCTTGGCCGGATCCGGCACGAGGCCGGGCCGGCCCGTCCAGATCAGATCCTCCGCCCAGGCCAAGGTCCCGCGCGGGTCGCCGCGCCGCCGCTTGCAGAAGATCACGTCGAGCTCGCCCGCATCGTAGCCCTGGTAGAGGGCGCGGCTCAGCCCGACCGTGATCTGCAGATCGACCGCGTCGTGCCGATCGGCGAAGCGGGCCAGGACCTGTGCCAGGGTCGACAGGGTGTAGTCCTCGGAGACGCCGAGCCGGATGCGGCCGCGCAGGCCTTCCGGCGAGAAGAAGGCGCGCAGCCGGTCCTGCGCGTCCACCACGTCGCGGGCGAAGCCGATCATGGCCTGACCGTCCGGCGTGGGCGCGACCCGGTGGGTGTCCCGCGTCAGGAGCGCGCGACCGAGCGCCTGCTCTAGCCGGGCGATGTGCCCGCTCACCGTGGATTGCCGCAGACCGAGAGCCTGCGCCGCGGCGGTGAAGCTGCGGCTCTCGACGACGGCCAGGAACGAGCGCAGCAGCTCGATGTTCGGGTTGCCTATCATGAGTCACGATAACCGATATCGGTAACCTGCGGGCGCCGCGCAGCGTTAGGGTTCGGGACAACCCCGTCCCAGAGCCGCGCCGCGAAGCCTTGCCCGATGTCCGCACCCGTTATCGTGACCACGCTGTTCGTCGGCGGCCTCATGGCGATCCCGACGCTCGGGAAATGGGCGACGCAGGTCACAGAGGTGCTCGCCTCCCTGCTGGCGATCGCCACCGTGCTGGTCGCGATCCTGTATCTCTGCGATCGCTGGCCCGACTACTTCGCCAATCCGCGGATGCCGGTCGGCCTGACGGCGACGCCCTTCGCCGACTGAGACGATGAGTCGTCCCGCGCGAGCTCGGAGACCGGGGAGCGATCCCTTCGCCGGCGCCGCCCTGGCGTTCGTCGCCGGCTTCGTCGACGCTGCGGCCTTCATCGCCCTGACCGGCCTCTTCACCGCTCATGTCACCGGCAACTTCGTCCTGATCGGCGCCGAGCTGGTCGCGAGCTCCAGCGGCGTGGTGGCCAAGCTCCTGGCGCTGCCCGTCTTCGTCGGAGCGGTGGCGGGGGCGCGGGTCCTGGCCCTGGCGCTGGAGCGGCGGGCTTTCGACCCCCTGCCCTGGCTCCTCGCCGTGGAGGTGACCCTGCTCGCGGGATTCGGGCTGTGTGGCACCGTGTGGTCGCCCCTCGGCGGAGCGGACAGTGCCGCTTCCATCGCCGTCGGCATGCTCGCGGTCGCGGCCATGGGGTTACAGAACGCCATCGGCCGCCTGTCTCTCGGCCATCTCGCCCCCACCACGGTCATGACGGTGAGCGTCAGCCAGGCCGTCATCGACGCGACCGACCTCGTCCTGGGACGCGGCCCACAGCG
Source organism: Methylobacterium sp. 1030 (assembly GCF_040544715.1). NCBI lineage: Bacteria > Pseudomonadati > Pseudomonadota > Alphaproteobacteria > Hyphomicrobiales > Methylobacteriaceae > Methylobacterium > Methylobacterium sp. 1030. The sequence continues at coordinate 53,737 of NZ_JBEPKM010000006.1, forward strand.
CGATCAGACCCGGGAGAGGTTCCTGCGCGTGCTTCCGGCGATCGCGGCCTTCGCCGCGGGCGCGCTGTTCGGCGCCTTCGGGATCGCCCATCTCGCCTTCGGCAGCATCGTCCTGCCGCTCGGCGTTCTGACGGCCCTGATCGTCCTGGCCGCGGCGCCAGGAGACGCCGGCGCCGGGCCGTGAGGAGCCGCGCCGCGCGGCGCTCGGGCGGCGACCGCCGTCACCGCTCGGCCGGCGGTTCGGGCGATGGCTTACCCAGCACCCGTCGCGCCTCGGCGAGCAGCACGGGATGGCGGGCCGCCTGCGGACCGGAATCCGGCGTCTCGCGGCCGAGCCGGGCGATGCGCGCCCCGAACAGGCGCCGGCGCAGACCGAACCGGCGGACGCTCATCAACAGCGCCTGAAGCACGAGGCGGACCGCCTCGGTCCGCTCGCGCTCCTCCACGATCGCCGCCGCGAGAGCGGCCTCGCGCCGGAGCGCGGCTTCGAGCTCCACCCGGACGGCGGCGCGGGCCGCCTCGTCCTTGCGCGCCGCGTCGAGCTGGATCCGGCATTCCTGGAGTGCGCTGAGCAGCAGAAGCTCCTGCGCGGACGCATCCCTCATCAAGGCCTCCCGGGGCGCCGTCTCCCGTCCGACGACGGGGCGTTCCGCCCGATCACCGTCGCGCCGGCCGCGGACCGGCCCGCGCGCATCCTTGTGCGACGCCATAGCGAGCGCGGCCGCTGGCCGGAAGCCGCCGACCGGATTATTCGGCACCCGCACCGCGAACCACGGGGGAATCGGGGACGTGCAGATTCGGATCGCTCTGGCCTTCGGGGCCATCACGCTGGGAGGCGGCGCGCTGGCACCCGCCCCGGCCCAGGCCTACCAGCTCGACACGGTGAACCTGGTCGGCTGCGCGCAGGAGGGCGGCGTCTGCCGGATGCCCTATCCCACCAACGTCTATTACGGCGTGCCCGGCCGGACGAACGGCCGGCCGTTCCCGCAGGGCGGCGTCGTGCCCTGCAACACCCAGACCTTCGGCGATCCGGCGCCGGGCCAGGCGAAGAGCTGCTGGTACGCTCCGCGGATCAACGCGGGCGGCGGTGGGGGCTACGGCGGCGGCTACGGCGGTGGCGGCGGGGGTGCCTACGGCGGCGGGGGCGGCTACCGGAATGACGGCTACGACGACCGGCGCGACGCCTACCGCGACCGCCGCGACTACGACCGCCCGCCGCCGCGCCGCTCCTACGACGACGATTACGGGCCGGGGCCACGCCGCTACCGGGGTGATCCCGACGAGTACTGATCTCGGTCGAGCAGGGCAGGCACGGGAACGTATTTGCCCTGTTAACCGCGATCCGGCATCGTCCGGCTCCGCGGAGCCACGAGACGGGACGGAGGAGCTGATGACGGAGAATCGCCGCGGCACCTTCCGGAAGAACGCCTTCACGTTCGGCGCCGTGCTGCTCGACGGCGGCGAGGTGAGCTGCCTGGTCTGGGACGCCACCGACGTCGGCGCGCAGATCGAGGTCGAGGACGATCAGGCCGTGCCGGACCGCTTCGCGCTTCGTGTCAGCACGGGCACCGAACCGCGCCCGGCCACCGTGGCGTGGCGGCGCAGCCGGCGGATCGGTATCGCCTTCGACGGCTGAGGTCCCTCAGGTCGCCTGCAGGGCCGGGCTCGGCTTAGGCCCGGACCCGGCCAGCCGGAACCGGCGCGGCCGGACGAACAGCAGGTCGAGCGCCGTTCCGCGGACCAGCCGCTCCAGCATGAGCGGCAGGACAACCGCCATCGCCATGACGGTCAGGCTGGCGAGGCCGATATCGGCGATCGCGCCGGTGCGCACGAGGATCTCCCGGGTCGCCGCCATCGGCAGCGAGAAGGCGAGGTAGATCACGATCGAGCGCTGGCCGCAGGTCCGGACCGCCTCGGCGACCGGACCGCCGGCGCGGCCGATGAGAGCCGCCGCCACCAAGATCGCGAGGGCACCGGCCCCGCCGAGGGCGAGGCTCACCAGCGGCAGGCTGGCGAGGGTCGGATGATCCGGCAGGCCCGACGGGGTCAGCGCGAGCCAGCCTTCCAGGACCGCCCAGGCGCCGAGGCCGCAGAGGGCGAGCGGGACGCGGCGGCGCGCCGCGTCGGCGAGCGCGAAGATCCGCCCGGCGAACAGGTAGCCCGCGACGAAGTAGACGTAGCGGGCGCAGAACTCCTCGATCAGGGTCGACTCGCTGCGGATGTCGGCGATCTGCAGCAGGGCGGCGCCGGCGAGGAGCACGCCGCCGGGCACGCGGCGCAGGGCCTTGGTGACCACCGAGAACACCGCCAGCAGGTAGATGAACCAGAGGCTGGAATAGGGCTCGATCAGCGCGTGGGCGAGATGCGCCGCGAAGGCCGCGGGACCGGCATCGCCGACGATCTTGCCGTACTTGGCGACCGACTGGATCACCAGCCAGAGCAGGTAGAAATAGGCGAAGTGGACGACCCGGCGGTCGGAGAACAGGCGCCAGTCGCGGTCGATCACCCGCCCGACGAACAGTCCGGAGAGCAGGAAGAAGTCCGGGATGCGGAACGGCTTCGCGAAGGCGACGATCGGGTGGAGGAAGCCCTCGCCGCCCATGGCCTCGCCGGTGCCGATGACCGAATGCATCATGACGACCAGGAGGATGCAGATCCCCTTGGCGATATCGACCCAGGCGAGTCGATCCCCCGTATCCCCGACCCCGGCCATCGTCCGAACCCTCGCGATCGGGGCGATCCTGGACCGGTTCGGGTTGACGGCAAGGAACGGGGCGGCGGCCACCTGCGGATGTGACGAACGCCCGGTAAACGCCGGCCGGGCAGGTGTCAGATCTTGCGGCGCGCCGACTTCCGCTCGCGGGTCATGCGCGTGGCGGCGTGGAAATCGTCGGGCTTGCCGCGGACCCAGACGAGGAAGCGCGCGATCTCCGGATCGGCGCGCAGGGCCTCGACGTCGGCGAGGCGCTTGGCGATCTCCGCCTCGCTGTAGCGGGCGTGGATCGCCGAGTGGCAGATCTGGTGCAGCCGGACCGTGCCGCGATGGGTCCCGCCCTTCAGCTTCGGCGTGAGGTGATGGAGGCTGGAGCGGGCGCGGCGCGGGATCGGGCGCTCGCAGAGGGGGCAGACCGGGTCCGGCGGGCCCGGGACGCCCGGCGCGTCCGGATCCTCGGCGCTCCAGCGCTGCGAGCGCCGTCCGACCACGCGAGCCTCCCTCTCCTACCCCTGCTGGTCCACCGGCTGCGGGCAAGCCGGACCGACGCCCTGTCCGAACAGCGCTTCGGCCTCGCGATCCCGGCTCCCCAGGATGGAGACGTGGTCCCCCGGGATCACGTCGATCCGCGCCCGCGGGCCGGCCGCCTCGGCGAGGTTCCGCGCCAGCTTGGCCGGCACCACCGTGTCGTCGCGGCCCTGCACGATCAGCACGGGCGCCGACCCGTCGCGGATGCGCAGGTCCGAGCGGTACGTGTCGCGCAGGAGCCAGATCGGGGCTAGCGGGACATGCAGCCGCACGGTGTGGGTCATCGAGTCGAACGGCGCCTCCAGGTACAGGCCGATCGTCGGCACCCGTTCGGCGACGGCCACGGCCACGGCGGCCCCGAGGGAGTGTCCGTGGAGGAGGATCGGCGCGTCGGGCGCCCGCGCCCGCGCGGCCTCGACGGCCGCCAGCCCGTCGCGGATCAGCCCGTCCTCGCTGGGGCTGCCGGTGGAGCCGGGATAGCCGCGATAGGCCACAGTGAGCACGCCCCAGCCGCGCGCCCGCCAGGGCTCCGCGGCGAAGCGGGCCGCGTGCGGCTCGGGGCGGGACCCGTTGCCGTGGAAGCTCACGACGACGCCGCAGCCCGGCCGCGGAGGCCGCCACAGGCCGTGCAGGGTCTCGCCGTCGGGGGTCGCGACCGTGATCGTCGCGAGGCCCGGCGGGATCGTCCACGGGTTCTGCGGCCCGAAGGCGCCCGGATAGAGGAACCGGCGCTGCCCGAGCGCGAGCGCGGCGCAGGCCAGCCCGCAGAGGAGGAGCGCGGCGAGCAGGAGGCCGGCGATGAGGCGCATTGCGGTGCGATTGCGGCGGGGGAGAACGCGTGCGTTCGGACGAACGGTTTCGGGGATGTGTTTTCTAGGGCGGCCGGTCAGCATTGACAAAGCCGTCCGCGGGCCCGAGTCTGGAACCGTTCCGAGGGGGGCCCTGAAGAGGGCTGAGATTGGGCACGCTGCCCTGACCCTTGAACCTGATCCGGCTCATACCGGCGGAGGGACGGGAACCTGCGGTCGCATCTCGCGCGACCTCATCTCATCTCGGCCATCGCGTGGACCGGACCGCTCCAGCACGAGGAGAGGCCCACGATGAACGCACCCGTTCTCCCGAAGGACGTGAAAGGCAGCCCCGAGACCGTGACCACGGGTCCGGTCACCGGATCGCGCAAGGCGTACGCGAACCCGGCCGGGCGGCCGGACATCCGCGTCCCCTATCGCGAGATCGTCCTCTCCGATCCGAAGGAGGAAGCGGTGCGGGTCTACGACCCGTCGGGCCCCTACACCGAGACCGATGCCCGCATCGACCTCAATGCCGGCCTCCCCGGCGTGCGCGAGCCCTGGGTCGCCGCCCGCGGCTACGCGGCCGTCGCGCCGCGCGCGGTGAAGCCCGAGGATAACGGATTCGCGGGCGACAAGCTCGTGGCCCCCTGCCCCGCCGAGCGGACCATCCGCAAGGCGGCCCCGGGCCAGATGGTGACCCAGTACGAGTTCGCCCGCGCGGGGATCATCACCGAGGAGATGATCTACGTCGCCCACCGCGAGAACGTCTGCCGGGAGGCCATGCTCGCGGGCGCCGAGGCCGCGCTCGCGGACGGCCAGAGCTTCGGGGCCTCGGTCCCGCCCTTCATCACCCCGGAATTCGTCCGCGACGAGATCGCCCGCGGCCGGGCGATCATCCCGGCCAACATCAACCACACCGAGCTGGAGCCGATGGCGATCGGCCGGAACTTCCTGGTCAAGATCAACGCCAACATCGGCAACTCCGCCGTGACCTCCTCGGCCGCCGACGAGGTCGAGAAGCTCGTCTGGTCGATCCGCTGGGGCGCCGACACGGTCATGGACCTGTCCACCGGCCGCAACATCCACAACATCCGCTCGTGGATCATCCGCAACAGCCCGGTCCCGATCGGCACGGTGCCGATCTACCAGGCGCTGGAGAAGGTCGGCGGCGACCCGCTCAAGCTCGACTGGGAGGTCTTCAAGGACACGCTGATCGAGCAGGCCGAGCAGGGCATCGACTACTTCACGATCCATGCCGGCGTGCGGCTCGCCCACGTGCCGCTGACCGCCCGGCGCGTCACCGGCATCGTCTCCCGCGGAGGCTCGATCATGGCGCGCTGGTGCCTGGCCGGGCACCGGGAATCGTTCCTCTACGAGCGGTTCGACGAGATCTGCGACATCATGCGGGCCTACGACGTCTCGTTCTCGCTGGGCGACGGCCTGCGCCCGGGCTCGATCGCCGACGCCAACGACGCCGCGCAGTTCGGCGAGCTGGAGACGCTCGGCGAGCTGACCAAGGTCGCCTGGGACAAGGGCTGCCAGGTGATGATCGAAGGCCCCGGCCACGTGCCGATGCACAAGATCAAGGTCAACATGGAGAAGCAGCTGAAGGAGTGCGGCGAGGCGCCGTTCTACACCCTCGGCCCGCTGACCACCGACATCGCCCCGGGCTACGACCACATCACCTCGGGCATCGGCGCCGCCATGATCGGCTGGTTCGGCACCGCGATGCTCTGCTACGTCACCCCGAAGGAGCATCTCGGCCTGCCGGACCGGGACGACGTGAAGACCGGCGTCATCACCTACAAGATCGCCGCCCACGCCGCCGACCTCGCCAAGGGGCATCCCGCCGCGCAGCTCCGGGACGACGCGCTCAGCCGCGCCCGGTTCGACTTCCGCTGGGAGGACCAGTTCAACCTGGGCCTCGATCCGGATACCGCCCGGCGCTTCCACGACGAGACCCTGCCGAAGGACGCCCACAAGGTCGCGCATTTCTGCTCGATGTGCGGGCCGAAATTCTGCTCGATGAAGATCACGCAGGACCTGCGCGCCGAGGTGCTGGCGATGGAGGAGGCCGGCGAAGTCGTGGGCGCGGCGCCCGCGATGTCGAAGGCCGAGGCCGAGGCCGGCATGCGGGCGAAGTCGCAGGAGTTCCTGGCCGAGGGCGGCAAGCTCTACGTCGACGCCGCCGAGTGAGACGGGCGCGCGCCCGGTCCGCTCAGGATTCGGGCGCGCCGCAGCCCCGCCCCGGCGTTCCGCCGTGCGGGGCCTCGATATCGAGAATGTCGCCTGGGCGGGCGCCGTAGGCATCGTGCAGCGCCGCGAGCATCAGATCCGCGGCGATGCCCGTGTCGGGCGGCGATCCCAGCTCCACGAGGCGCGCGAAGTTCTCCGCCGGGTCCGCCTGGACGTATCCGAGCGCCGCCAGAGCCTGCCGTGCCGTCGCATCCAGCCGCAGGCGCCTTCGGCCGGGTGGCCCGTAGGCGCCCGACGCGGCCTCGCAGAACATCCGCGTATCCCGATCCTGGAAGATGCACTGGACGTAGCGCTGCGCCTGTCCGTGCGGCGCGACGACGATGAAGCGGTCGCGCGAGACGTCGACCGGCCCGCGCCTGTGGATGGCGTCGAGACGCTCCACGACGGCGCAGCGGTGCTCGCGGATGAACGGCGCGCGCGTACCCGGATCGCCAGCCGCGGCCGGCGCGGCGAGCGCGGGACTGGTCGCCAAGACGAGCATCGCCGAGATCCTGTACATCGCGTGCTCCACGCTGCGCGGGGCGGGCCGCAGTCCCGTCGCGGGAAGACGAACCGGCTGGGCGCCGAGTCGACCCAGGAGAAAATTCAGCACGGATTTGTGTCGCGCAGGTAACGCGATGTTCATCGCATCTCCGATTCCGCCACATCATCCGGTGGACCGGCGGTCGCCATTAAGGAACGATTAGGCAGGACCGCGCCTCAATCCTTCGATCACAGGATCGCAGGAGACCGGCGATGGAGATCCGAACGCTGACATCCACGACGCCGGGGCCGCAGGGCCTCGACGCGCTCGGAGCGACGGCCGCCGCCGCCGTGACCCAGCAGGCGCCCGAGCCCGAGACGTCCGCCAAGCCGCTCGAGCCCGCGGTGAAGCTCGACATCGGCACGAACGGCGGCAAGGCGCGGTACATCCAGGATCCGGACACCAGCTCGATCGTGTTCCAGGTGGTCGATCCGTCGTCCGGCAACGTGATTGACCAGCTCCCGAGCGAGACCGCCCTGCGCAATCGCGCCTACGATTCCGCCCGCAGCACGCAGGGTTCGCAGAGCGGCAGCCTCTCCCGCGTCGCCTGAGCGGAGTCGCTCAGGCGCGCAGCCGGCGGACCGAGTCATCGACCGGCGGCGCGGCCAGGCCGAACTGCGCCAGCGGCAGGATCTCCACCGGCGCGTCCCGCCGCGCGACGAGCACGCTGTTCTCGGCGACCGTCGTCCAAGTGCCGTGATCCCGGTCGAGCGGCTCCGAGGCGACGACCACGCCGCCCTCCGAAGCGCGGTAGTAGAGCGAGTTCGCCTTGTCGTTCGCGGCGTAGCGGAACGCGTAGAGATCGCGCCCGTCGGCCAGCGCCGCGGTGAACCGGAACGGATGCGGCCCGGCGAGATCCGTGAGGCGCGCGAGCGCGCGCGCCGTCGCCTCGACAGGATCGCGGCGCGGCCCCGGTCCCATCAGGCCGCAGCCCAGAAGCCCGAGGAAGATCGCTTCGGAATCGGTGGTCCCCGCGCGCGACGGGTACAGCTCGTCCGGGATCAGCGCCTCGACCGGGCGCCGCAGGCGGCTCCAGTCGCCGATATAGCCGTTGTGCATGAACAGCCACGGGCCGCAGGCGAAGGGATGGCAGTTCGGCCGGGTGATCGGCGTGCCGGTCGCGGCGCGCACGTGCGCGAAGAACAGGTGCGAGTGCAAGTGCCGGCACAGGTAGCGCAGGTTGTCGTCCGACCAGGCGGGCTGGACCTCGCGGTACCGGCCGGGCTCCGGGTGATCGCCGTACCAGCCGAGCCCGAACCCGTCGCCGTTGGTCGCCGCGGTCGATTCGAGCGCCGCGATGCTCTGCGAGACGAGGCTGTGGGACGGCTCGGTGACGTAGTGCTCCAGCGGGATGGTGCGTCCCGCATAGGCGATCCAGCGGCACATCGACGGGCTTCTCCGGGTGTCTGTCGACCGGCTGATCCGGGACGATCGTGGACAAAGCGCGGCACCTTGAGCGCGCGGTCGATCACGATCCGTCGCGAAAGGCGTGCCGCGGCCCGTCTCAGACGCCGTGCGTCTGGAGCCAGCTCTCCAGGAGGGCCACCTGCCAGAGCTTCGAGTTGCCCTTGGGCGTCAGCGTGCCGTCGGGATCGGCGAGCAGATGATCGACGTAGGCGCGGTTGAAGATGCCACGCGCGCGCGCCTCGGGCCGGTCCAGCACGTCGCGGACGTAGTCGAGGAACGTGCCGCGGATGTGCTTCAGCGCCGGAACGGGGAAATACCCCTTCTCGCGGTCGATCACCTCGGCCGGGACGATCGTCCGCGCGGCCTCCTTGAGGATGTACTTGCCGCCGTCCCGGACCTTGAGCTCCGCCGGGATGCGGGCCGCCAGCTCGACGAGGTCATGGTCGAGGAACGGCACCCGCGCCTCGAGGCCGCAGGCCATCGTCATGTTGTCGACCCGCTTGACCGGATCGTCGACCATCATGACCTCTTGGTCGAGTTGCAGAGTCTTGTCGATGGCGCTGTCGCTCCGCGAGTTCGCGAAGAAGGTCGCGATGTAGTCGGTGCTGTGGTCGCCGCCGACCATGTCGGGCGTCAGGGCCTCCCGCATCTCGGCATGGTCGCGGTCGAAATACGCTTTCGCGTAGTCGGCGACCGGGTCCGTCGAGCCCATCAGCTTCGGATACCAGTGATAGCCGCCGAACACTTCGTCGGCGCCCTGCCCGCTCTGGATCACCGTCACGTGCTTGGCGACCTCCTGCGAGAGCAGGAGGAAGGCCACCGCGTCGTGGCTCATCTGCGGCTCCGACATCGCCGCGATGGCCGCGGGCAGTGCCTCCAGCGTCCGGGTGCCGTCGACCGCGAGCTTCGTGTGGTCGGTGGCGAAGGTCTCGGCGATGATGTCGGAGTACCTGAACTCGTCGCCCTCCACGCCGTTCACCGCGTCGAAGCCCACCGAGAAGGTCTTCAGTCCGCGCTGCCCGCCGCGCGCCAGCAGGGCAACGAGCAGCGAGCTGTCCAGGCCGCCCGAGAGAAGGACACCCGTCGGGACGTCGGCGACCTGACGGCGCTCGACGGCGGTGCCGAGGGCCTCGAGGACGGCCTCGCGCCAGTCCGCCTCGGTCCGGCCACGGTCGGCCGCGCGGGGGCCGATCGCCAGGGTCCAGTAGGTCGACGCGTGCCGCGTCCCGTCCCGCTCGATCGTCAGGATCGTCGCCGGTGGCAGCTTGCGCACGCCCTTGAGGATGGTGAGCGGGGCCGGGACGCCCGCGTGCCAGCTCATGTAGTGGTGGAGCGCGACCGGATCGACCGCGGTATCGACGTCTCCGGCGGCGAGCAGGGCCGGGAGCGACGAGGCGAAGCGGAAGCGGCCCTTCGACTCGCTGTAATAGAGCGGCTTCACGCCGAGCCGGTCGCGCGCCAGCACGACTCGCCCGGAATCCCGCTCCAGGATCGCGAAGGCGAACATGCCGGCGAAGCGCTCGACGCAGGCAGGTCCCCAGGCGTGGAAGGCCTTGAGCACCACTTCGGTGTCGCTCGTCGAGAAGAACGCGTAGCCCTTCGCCTCGAGTTCGGCGCGCAGCGCGCGGAAATTGTAGATGCAGCCGTTGAACACGATCGCGAGCCCGAGGGCAGGATCGATCATGGGCTGCTGCCCGGCCTCGGACAGGTCGATGATCTTGAGCCTGCGATGGCCGAAAACGACCCGGCCGGAACCGAAGAGCCCCGCTGCGTCGGGCCCGCGCGGCCGCAGAGATCCCATCATCGCGTCGACGGCGGCGGGGTCCGCCGGCCGGTCGAAGCAGATCTCGCCGCAGATTCCGCACATGGTGTCAGCAGGGTCTCGGTCCGGCGCCACGCGCGCTTCTTGGAGCGAAACGGCTCGCGCGCCGCGGCGTTCCGCCGACCCGGCCGGGACGCCGCGCCGGGCTCACGCGGGGCCGCCCAGGGATCACGACCATGAGATGCCGGACCCGTTTGACGCCATCGCCGTGGAACTGCTAGACCATGGCCGTACATGAGCGCACGGCGCCGTTCGGAGTTCGCGCTCCGCGACAGACCTTATCCGTGCCGACCATGTCGGCGGGCGTAGTTCAGTGGTAGAACGTCAGCTTCCCAAGCTGAATGTCGTCGGTTCGATCCCGATCGCCCGCTCCAATCCTCATAAGCACTTCGTAGGGGACCGTGGTACGCTGACAGGCGAGCGTACCACCAGCGTACCACCGTCAGCCGAATCAACGCTCGCTTCCGCGTTGTCCGAGCGCACGCGAACTGCCACGCTGCCGGGACGACGACCCTCACCTGACTTGGCCGGTATTTTGGCCCGGGCCGAGTGGGAGGCTACTGCATGGTAGCGGCCATGGGTAGCCGGAAGGCCAGATCTGGGAAGCTGACAGGCGCAGGTGGCCGATAGCCAAGCGACGAGCGCGGTCGGACGCGGTTGTAGGTGGATTGCCACAGACCAATCACGACCTGCGCCTCCTTCAGCGAGTCGAAGATCTCTTGGCGTAGGCACTCGTCGCGCAGCCTACCGTTGAAGCTCTCACAGTAGACGTTCTCCCACGGCGATCCCGGTGCGATGTACTGGATCTGCGAGCCAGCTTTGGCGACCCACTGGCGCAGCGCCTTCGAGATCATCTCGGGGCCGCTATCGCAGCGGATGTGCTCCGGGATGCCGTGCAGGCACATGGCGTCGGCCAGTGCCTCGATCACACCGAGGCTGTTGATCCGCCGCGCCACCTTCAGCGCGAGGCACGCCCGGCTGTGCTCGTCGATCAGCGTCAGGATGGGCAAGGTCCGGCCGTCGTGCGTCTGGGCCTGCACGAAGTCGAAGCTCCAGACGTGGTTGCGGCGGAGCGGGCGCAGCCGTTTGCCCGAGCCGTCGTTCAGCCAAAGCCGGCCGCGCGGCCGATGCTTCTGCGGGACCTTCAGCCCCTCGCGACGCCAGATGCCCTCATCCTGAGGTTCTCGAAGGATGAACCCGGTCCTTGCCCACCTGCCACCCTGCCGCCTGCAGCAGCGCGGTGACGCGGCGATAGCCATAGCGCCCGTACTCGGACGCCAGGGCGATGATGGCGCGGGTCAGCTCATCCTCGTCCGCCAACAAGGTCGGCACGTAGCGTTGCGTGCCGCGGTGCTGACCGACGATCCGGCAGGCGTGACGTTCGGAAGAGACCGTACTTCTCCCGGATCCCGTCCACCGCCTGCCGGCGTCGCTCGGGGGCTACAAGTTTCCCGAGGCGACGTCCGCCAGCACCTGATCCTCCAAGGATAGATCGGCTACCAGCCGCCGCAGCCGCGCGTTCTCGCGCTCCAGGCTCTTCATCTTCCTGGCCTGATCGACTTGGAGACCGCCGTACTCCTTGCGCCAGCGGTAATAGCTCTGCTCGGAGATCTCCGCCTCCTTGCACGCCAGCGCCAAGCTCTTGCCCTGGGTCGTCTGCACCTCGATCTGGCGCAGCTTCAGCACCACCTGCTCCGCACTCGTCTTCTGGCCTCGCCCCATGTTCAACTCCCTCGGTCCCAACTGATCCTCTCAATCAGGCCGGTCCAAAGCCAGCCGGTCAGGTCAGTCCAACCGGCAGGCTTCGCTTGGATTCATAGACGTTCGGCCGGGAGATCTGGCCGGCTACCGGGACGTCATGAGGCGCCATATCGGACCCGCCGCCGGCAGGCTCGTCGCGTCCGGCCGGTTCAGAACGTTCCGGGCCATGGAGACGGCTGTCGTGCTGTTTCAGGACCCCGCCCTCAGAACGGGGCGGAACCAGATCCACCTTTGCGAGGTCGATGCCGCCAGCTTCAGGGGGTTTGGCCGAGAATTGGACGCCCTCACCGACAGCGATGCCCCGGAAGGCGGCTTCGCGGGTGTCTTCGCGGATCTCGCTCCGATGCGCACGATCCCCCGGTAAACCTTCAATGACATAGTGGTGGAGGCCGACCTGAGTCTTGCGCGGCAAGCCGCCGGTTCAAGGAGTTGGTGAGAGCCGCAGAGTGGCCGAGGTGGGTGGTTTCCGGAATGTCAGCTTTCTGACGCGGATCTGGAAAAGCTGCCGCTGCACGGGGCGGACCTCAGCCATCGGCCGTCGTTCGCTGGCTCAGGTGAGGGCTGCGAGCTTCAGCGCATGGTCTCGGATGTCCGGTGGCCATGCCGTCATGCGCGCGGCAAAGCCGTTGGCATCCCCGGCGAAAAGCGCCCGGATCACCTCCTCAAACCCGGGCAGATCGCCAGCCAACGCCGAAAGGAAGCGGTAGGCGGCCTCTCTCGCGGCCTTCATCAGGGTCTGCCTACCATCTGCCCGCCGCGCTTCATCAACGAGGCGCCGCAACGCTTGCGATGCACCTCCTGGCTGGGATGCAAGCCACTCCCACTGACGGGGAAGCAGCGTCACCTCGCGGGCGATGACCCCGAGTTTCGGGCGACCTCGGCTTCTTGGCGCACCATCAGGATCCGTTCGGCCCTCAACGGTGCTCGTAGCGTCTCCCGCATTCGCGGGTTCGGCGAACTGTGCGGTGATGTCCGCCTCTGTTCCGCGCAGATCGAGGTCGATGACGGAGCCCGACCTGTCGTCGAAGGTCAGGATCGGATCGCCTTCTTCCGCCGCCCGCGCTTTCACGGCGAGAGCCACGTCGATCAAGCGACCGCTGGCGAGCCGCTGCACACCCGCGAACGCGGTGAACGTCCTGATTGGGTCTTCAGGCATGGCGCCTCCATCCTCTCCACCTTAGCCGGATCGACCACTTGATGTCAATTTTACCCGGGTGATATTGCGTCACCGGGGTGCCTTCGATAGCGTCGCCGCCAAGCTGTGAGGGCACATGATGAGAATGGAAGACCGAAAGGCGGCCGTGAGCGCCTACAAGAAGCGAGACGTCGACAGCGGCATCTACGCTGTCCACTGCATGGCCTCCGGTGAGGTTTGGGTCGGCGGCGCGCCCGACCTGTCCAAGATCCAGAACCGCCTCTGGTTCACGCTCCGGCAGGGCACGAACACGCACCGTTCGCTCCAGACCGCGTGGAATGCGCATGGAGCCGAGGCGTTCAGCTTCGAGATCGTCGAGCGGTTGGACGCTGAAGAGATCGCGTACGTCCGTGACCGGGTGATGAGGGAGCGCCTTATCCAGTGGGCGGAGCAACTCCGGGCCGTCCGGATATGAGCTCGGAACTTAGGTCAGCCCATGTGGCGGCCAACGGCATCACCCTGGCCTACGACAGCTTCGGCGACGGGGCGGCTGACACGATCCTCCTGATCGCTGGGCTCGGTACGCAGATGATCCGCTGGACGGACGCCTTCTGCCTTGAGTTGGTGACGCGCGGCTTCCGCGTCGTGCGGTTCGATAACCGGGACACGGGACGCTCAACCCACTTCGCTGAGCATGGCGCGATGGACTTTGCGACCTTGGCCTCGGCGCTCACTGAGGGACGGCGGCCGGAACTCGCCTACACGCTCGACGACATGGCCTCGGACGCGCTCGGTCTGCTCGATGCCCTGTCCATCCGCCGAGCCCACATTGTCGGCCGCTCGATGGGCGGCATGATCGCCCAGATCCTGGCGAGCGAGCACCCGTCTCGTGTGCTCTCGGTCGCCTCAATCATGTCGACCACGGGAAATCCGGACCTGCCGCCGGCAGGGCCTGACGTCATGACGATGTTGATGCGCCCCGCCCCCGATCCCGCCTTGGACGAGGCTGGTTTCCTCGATCACGGCGTTGCCTTCGCGCGGCGCATTGCGGGTACGGCACATCCATTCGACGAAGAGGCCCACCGTGCTCTCCTCTGGGAGGAAGTTCGGCGAGGCCGTGCGCCGGGTGGGTTCGGACGCCAGATCGCAGCGGTTGGATTAGCTGGCGACCGCCGGTCACGGCTCGCCGCGATCACGGCGCCCACCCTTGTTGTTCATGGGACAGAGGATCCTCTGTTTCCGCCTGCCTGCGGCGAGGACACCGCGGCCGCGATCCCGAATGCGGAGATGATGTTGATCCCCGGGATGGGGCACGATCTGCCGCCATTCCTGTACCGGACCATTGCCGATGCAATTGAGCGAACCGCTTGCCGTTCAAGCATCTCGATTTCGGGACTGTAGAAGAGCCTGCATCCACAGGTTCAAGCGACCGCTTTTAAGAAGGCTGTTGTGCCGTCCCTTTGGCGATAGTGGGTCGATAGCCGGCCGTCCACTTATTTGTCAGATGGGCTTCAGGGCAACGGATTCGTTGTAGCGAGTATAATCGCGGAAACCGCGCACAGCCTTGAGCAACCCCCCACAATATCTGCTGCCAGTCATTGCGCCTTCAAATATTCTCATCCCGCTTCGGCATAGGGAGTTCCCGCTGCCGCGCCCGCGGCGGCTTGGAAACCACGATCGATCAGACGAAGAAAGGCGCGACCGGCAGCCGCGGCGTCGCCGGGCGTTTCCGCCACCTTGTACCCTTCGAAGAAGGCGACGCTCCACGTCGCCACGAGCAAGCCCGCCACCAGATGCGCGTCGGGATCGTCCGCGGGTCGATCAACCGCCTCTGCCATCATCTCTGCCAAAACGCGCGTGAACTCGCTGCACATCTGGCGGGCGCGCGCCTTCAGCGCCTCGCTGGCCAGTGCCGTCGCCACGAACCTCAGCGACGCACCGAAAAGCGGGAGGAGAGGGTTCCGGTCCTCGATACAACGATGAGCGAGCAAGCGCAGTGCCGTGACCGGGCTTGCTCCCTCATCCCGCCCGTGGATGGCCGCGGCCACCATTCCGCGTACCTCATCCTCACGATCGAAGAACATGTCCTCCTTGCGAGGGAAGTGATTGAATACAGTCATGCGGCCGACATCGGCGGCCTCCGCGATCTCGTCGACCGTCACCCGGTCGAAGCCGTGCTCCATGAACAGACGCGTGGCTGCATCGGAGATGGCTTGGCGCGTCGCCAGCCGCTTCCGGGTGCGCCTGTCCAGCATGGGGCTTGCCTGATCCTGCACGTCTATATATACTCAGTATAGTTTCATATCAAGATCATTCTGAGGTGACGGCATGCCAGCGTCAACCGTGATATCCGGTGCGTCCTCCACCGAAACGCAAGCCGCACTCGTCAGCGGCGCGAGCTTCGCCGGCTTGACCACAGCATTCTGGCTGAACCAGCTTGGATACCGCGTCACGGTCGTTGAGGTCGCACCGGGTCTGCGGCGCGGCGGGACGCCCGTCGACATCGAGGGCGAGACAATCGCAATCCTGACACGCATGGGCTTGATGGACGCTGTTAGCGCTCGAACGCTTCCCCCTCGACGCTTCGCCTTCAAGGATGCGGAAAACGCAACGCTGGGCGATATGGCCCACCACCCAGACGATGAGGGGGGGCCGCGCTACGAGATCCACCGCGACGACCTGTTGGATGTTCTGTGCGGCGCGATCGAGGGCGATGTGGAACTGCGGTTCAACCGTTCGATCGTGGCGATTGAAGAGCGTCCGGAGACGGTGTCGGCGACGTTCAGCGACGGCAGTCAGCACGAATTCGCACTGATATGTGGTTGCGATGGAAATCGCTCCAATACGCGCAGACTGGCGTTTGGCGACGGTGAGCAGTTCACCCATTTCATGGGCGGATATTTCTACCTCAAAGTCGTGCCAGACACCGGACTGCTCGAACCGAACAGCTCGGAGCTTTTTGCCATTCCTGGGCGGATGGCGATGCTGAACGGCTATGACGATCGTACAGATATTGGCTTCGGGTTTCGCACAGCCGGTGAGATCGAATACGACTACCGGAACAAGGATCAGCAACGTCGCCTGATCAGGGAAAATTTTTCCGGTCTGAAATGGAAGGTACCGGATATGCTCGCTCGTATGGGCGAGGACAACGACTTCTATTTTGATCGTATCAGCCAGATCAGGATGCCGACGTGGTCTCACGGGCGCATCGTTCTTGTCGGCGACGCAGGCTATTGCGTGTCCCCGTTCGCAGGCCTCGGTGGCTCGATGGCCATCATCGGCGCGGGAAGGCTGGCCGACGCCCTGGCGCGGCATCCGGACAACCATGCCGCCGCATTTCACGCTTATGAGGAAGGGCTACGGCCGTTCGTTGAGCAAGTACAAGAACGGGCCGCGATCGATAGCATACAGATGCTATTTCCCGGCGACGATGGCGAAATGGCAGAGCGAGATCGTAAGCTGGCCATCGGTGACATCGGCGTTTGACGGCCGCTTTGGAGAAGCTCCGACGGCAGTCCCACTGGCCCAGTTGGGTCGCATGCGGGCCGTCCGCTCGGGGTCGAAACCGGCTGCCCCTAACCCGGCAAACTGGCCCGAAGGCCATACTTCAGGGCAGACCACTCCAGTGGGGGCGGATCACCCTGGCGCGGTCTGTCGGACGAGACCCAAGACCGGATCGGCGTCGTCGCCACCGATATGGTGTTTCAAGCCTTCGTGTCCGGCGACGCCTTCGGCCCGAAGGATCAGCCGGTGCCGGGCCGTAGCAAGCGGGCGCAGACGATCCGCGGCGAGGCGAGCGATGCTTCCTGCCGCCGGCTGACCGAGCTGCACACTGTCATTGAGGACGTGCTGCCGGTCCTGTTCGGCTCAGCCGGCCAGAACCCAGAATGGGCGGTGGCGATGGGTGCGAAGCGATGAGCCTACGCGGCCGCCAGGATGACGCGACACCTCTACCGGCGGCTCGGTTCGAGATCAGCCCCCGGCGCGGCCTGCGCCGCGAAGAATCGGCCCGCTACGTCGGCGTCAGCCCCTCGAAATTCGACGAGATGGTCCGGGACGGCCGAATGCCGAAGCCGAAACGGATCGACGGGTGCGTGGTCTGGGACCTCCGGCGTCTCGACTTGGCGTGGGACGCTCTCGGCGGCGATGATGCAGGCCACAACCCGTGGGACTGAACTCCGTGGTCAGCATCGATCTGCCGTTCGTCGTCGCCGACACCGATCGACACGGCAACGTCCGGTACTACTTCCGCAGACGGCCTGAGAAGAAGGTGCGCCTCCATGGCAAGCCCGGCTCCGCCGAGTTCCAGAAGGCCTACGAGGCAGCTCGCGACCGGGCGTCTGAGGTCACGCCGGCGAAGGGCGGCCGCCCGGCCGCTGGCTCGTTCATCGACGTGTCGCAGCGCTACATCGCAAGCCCGACCTTCAAGAAGCTCGATGCCTCGACACAGGGCTGGCAGAAGCGCGCACTGAACGAGATCGCCGCCAGCGACAAGGGCACGGCATCGGTCGCGCTGATGCAGCCGCGCCATGTGCGGCGCCTGCGCGACGAGAAGGCCGAGACACCGGCCGCCGCCAACACGATGCTCAAGGCGCTCCGGGCCATGTTCCAATGGGCCATGGAGGAGGACATCGTTGACGCGGATCCAACGCGGGATGTGAAGCGCGCTCAGTACGTCACCAAAGGGCACCACACCTGGACACTGGACGAGGTCGACCAGTTTGAGCGTCGGCACCCGCTCGGCTCGAAGCCACGGCTAGCCTTCGCGCTACTGCTCTACACGGCCTGCCGGCGCGAGGACGCGACGCGCCTTGGCCCTCAGCACATCCGCGATGGCCGCCTGCGCTACATCCAGGCCAAGAACGAGCACCGCAAGCCCATCTCGGTCGACGTGCCGGTGTTTCCCGATCTGGCCGAGGCGATCGCCGCCCTGCCCTCCTCGCACCTGACCTTCCTAGTCACGGACTACGGCAAGCCGTTCTCGGTGGCGGGATTCGGCAACCGCTTCCGCGAGTGGTGCGATCAGGCCGGGCTCCCGCACTGCTCGGCACACGGCCTGCGAAAAGCGACAGCGGCGCGACTCGCCGAGCGCGGGTGCACGCCGCACGAGATCATGGCGGTCACGGGCCATCAGACGCTGGAAGAGGTGGAGCGGTACACGCGCGAGGCCCAGCGTGCGGGGCTCGCCGACAGTGCCTGGAAGCGCTTCGCCGCGGGGCGTCGTGGTCCCACCGCGGAGGCGGGTGAAGGTCCCACTTCCGGTAAACCACTGGCAGAGATGAATAAAAATGCGCCGGTGGCGCTCCCAAGGGGAATCGAACCCCTGTTTTCGCCGTGAGAGGGCGACGTCCTAGACCGCTAGACGATGGGAGCTTTCCGGCGGCGCGGGGCTGCTATAGCCACCACTCGGCGGGGGAGCAAGTGCCTTCGTCAGGAAATCCGCCGCGGCGGGTCAGATCGGGGGCGAATAGCGGTCGTGGTGGACAACGTGCAGGACGAGCGGGCCGGGATCGTGGCCGAGGGAGGCGTGCGGCTCGACCGGGCGCTGGTCGCGCTGTTCCCGGATCTATCCCGGGCTCGGCTGCAGGATCTGATCCGCACCGGCAGGGTTCAGCGGGACGGTCTCCCGGCGCTCGACCCGGCCGCCAAGGTCGCCGCGGGCGCGCGCATCGTGCTCACGGTGCCCCCGGCAGCCCCGGCGGAGCCGGTGGCCGAGGCCGCGGATCTGCCGATCGTCCACGAGGACGACGACCTGATCGTCATCGACAAGCCCGCCGGCCTCGTGGTCCATCCCGCCCCGGGCCACGAGAGCGGCACGCTGGTCAACGCCCTGATCGCCCATTGCGGGGCCAGCCTGTCGGGCATCGGCGGCGTCCGCCGGCCCGGCATCGTCCACCGCCTCGACAAGGACACGAGCGGCCTGATCGTCGTCGCCAAGAACGACGTGGCCCACCAGGGCCTCACCGCCCAGTTCGCCGATCACGGCCGGTCCGGACCGCTGGAACGCGCCTACGCCGCCGTGGTCTGGGGCCTGCCCCAGCCGCGGGCCGGGACGATCCAGGCAAGCCTCGCGCGGTCGCGCTTCCACCGGGAGAAGATCGCCGTCGTCTCGGACGCGAGCGGGCGCCACGCCGTCACCCACTACGCCGTAGCCGAGGCGTATCGCGAGGCCGCCCTCGTAAGGTGCCGCCTGGAGACGGGCCGCACCCACCAGATTCGCGTGCATCTCGCCCATCGCGGACACCCCCTGCTCGGGGACACGGTCTACGGCGGCGCCTTCCGGACCAAGGCGGCCCGCCTGACGCCGGAGGCCCGCGCCGCCCTCGCGGCGCTCGGGCGCCAGGCACTCCACGCGGAACTGCTCGGCTTCAGCCACCCGCGGACCGGCGCGACGCTGCGGTTCGAGAGCCCGCTACCGCCCGATATGGCCGCGCTGGTGCAGGCGCTGAGGGCGGAAGAGGACGGGCCGCCGCGCCCGTAACCGCCGCGTCGCGGCGTGCGAAAGATCACGCCGTACCGCGTCACATCGTGACATGGTACGACCAAAATCGCCGGTGGCGCGTTGTTGACGACGTGGGTGTCATCGACCGCGACCGGCTCCCCGGCGTCCCGTACGAGATGGGGGGCCGGCAGGGTCGGCTCAAGAGCGGCCCGAGTGGACGGCACTGTTGTCCGTCGCGTCCGCCCGACAGGGGGACATAAGGTCCAGGAGAATGCCATGGCCGGTACGCTGCCCGTGCTCGCCAACGAAGGTGGCCTCTCGCGCTACCTCGACGAGATTCGCAAGTTCCCGATGCTGGAGCCGTCGGAAGAGTTCACGCTGGCGAAGGCCTGGCGCGACGCCGGCGACCGCGAGGCCGCGCACCGGCTCGTGACGTCGCACCTGCGCCTGGTCGCCAAGATCGCCATGGGCTACCGCGGCTACGGCCTGCCGATCGGCGAAGTCGTGTCGGAGGGCAATGTCGGCCTCATGCAGGCGGTCAAGCGCTTCGATCCCGACAAGGGCTTCCGTCTGGCCACCTACGCGATGTGGTGGATCAAGGCGGCGATCCAGGAATACATCCTGCGCTCGTGGTCGCTCGTGAAGATGGGCACGACCGCGAACCAGAAGAAGCTGTTCTTCAACCTGCGCAAGGCGAAGGGCAAGATCTCGGCCCTCGACGAGGGTGACCTCAAGCCCGATCAGGTGAAGCAGATCGCCACCCGTCTCGGCGTGCCCGAGCAGGACGTGATCGACATGAACCGGCGCCTGTCCGGCGACACGTCGCTCAACGCGCCCCTGCGCGAGGAGGGCGAGGGCGAGTGGCAGGACTGGCTCGTGGACAGCAGCCCGAGCCAGGAGACCGTGCTGGCGCGGGAGCAGGAGGGTCAGAACCGCCTCTCCGCGCTCAAGGACGCCCTCGGTGTGCTCAATCCGCGCGAGCGCCGCATCTTCGAGGCCCGGCGCCTCGCCGAGGACCCGATCACCCTGGAGGATCTCTCCGGCGAGTTCGGCGTGTCCCGCGAACGCGTCCGGCAGATCGAGGTCCGCGCCTTCGAGAAGGTGCAGGAAGCGGTCAAGCGCAACATCGCGAGCCGCGAGCTGCCCCGGACCGGCATCGAGGCCCGCTGAGCCGCGCGCCCGGCGAGCGACGCGCCGGGCCCGCCGGTTCGGGTCGGGGCTCGGACGGCGGGTGCCGTCGAGCGATCACTGCCAGGCGTCGAAGGCGTTCTGCATCACCTGGGCGCCGGCGGCGCCCTTCTCGAAGGTCAGGACCGCCCGGCGGCCGGACGTGTAGCGCAGGGCGATGTCGAACCAGTTCCGGTGGAGGAGCAGGTCGGTGTTGCGCTCGACGTCGTTCTGCAGCGACGACAGGCCGATCAGGAACAGGTTGTCGCGTACCCGAACCGGCAGGCCCGAGACCGGCGAGCCGCGGGCGCTCTGCTCGTCCTTGGCCTGGAGCAACCCGACATCTTGGACGGTTCTGGACGCGGCGTTGCTGCCGCTCTGGCTGAAGGCCAAGCTCACCGTGTGGGAGGCCGGCAGGGTCGCGTCGAGATTGCGCTGGATGGTCATCACCAGCGTCAGGCCGGCATCCGGGATGGTCACGGTGGCGACGACGGCGTTCTGGACCGGCTGCCCCTGATCCCCGTTGACGGTCTCGAGCCGCCACGTCACCCGCCCCGGCGTCACGGTCGGCTGACCGCCCTCGGCCCCCGTCGCCTCCTCGACGAGTTCCGCCCTCTGCGCGACCGCGACGCCCGCGTCGGCCGGCGCGGGCGTGGCCGCGGCCCGTGCCGGCGCACCGTTCTCGACGCGCGTCGGGGCCTTGGGGGCCGGGGCGGCGTCGCCGCCGACCCGGTCGCCGAACTTGGTCTCGCCTTCCGGCTGCTGCGTGTCCGCGGTCTCCGTGCCGCTCGACGGCAGGTTCTGCGGCCGGTCGCGCAGCAGGAAGGCCGCGACGGCGATCAGGCCGATCACCACAGCCAGGACACCGCCCACGAAGACGTTGCGCAGCACGCGCGACCGACCGGTGCGCGGGGGGACCACCTCGATCCGCGGACGCTGACGCCCGCCCGCGCCCTCGGCCGCCTCGGCGTCAGGGTCCTCGACGGCGGGCACCTCGGCGCCGGACGTCTCGGCGCCGGACGTCTCGGCGACCAGCGGGGCCGTGTCGGGCGCGGCCGTCTGCGGCGTGCCCGGACGGGGCGGCGCGATCGGGATCGGTGCCTCGCGCGGCCCGTCCGCGGCCTCCCGATCCCCGTCGCGGGCCGCCACCGCGAACGGCGGCTTCGCCGACGGGAGGATGGGCGCCAGCGCGGGACCGGATCCCGGCTCCGGCGGGGACGGCTCCGGGATCTCCGGCTCCGTCGCCGCGGGGACGATCGGCTCTGGGATGGCGGGCTCTGGCGCGGCGGGTGCGGGCACGGCCGGTGCTGATGGCGGCGCCGAAACCGTGGCCGGAGCGGGCGCCCCGGGCGCCTGCGCGGCATCGTTGGCGGGGGCCGGGAGGCCGCCGTGATCGACCTCGAGCCGCTCGATCGCGGCGTCGAGCGCCCGACGCTCGAGATCGATATCGGCCTCCGACAGCGGCGGATCGAGGGAGCGCAGCTGGCTGATCAGGGCGTTGCGCGCGCGGTCGTAGACCGCCTTGCGCAGGGCGGGCGTTCGGTCCGGCAGCGCGTCGAGCGCGCGCGCCAGAAGCGGGTAGTAATCGGCCATGATACTCTGGTCCGCCCCTTCGGCCGCCGTCCGGCAAAGCCGGTCGGAGGCCGGGGACCGAGGTCCGCGCCCGCCCGACAGGTCCGGTCGCGGCCGTCGGCCGGTTTGTCGTATCCCGCCGCGCGGGATCAGGGCCCGCGCGCCGGTTGCCTTCGAGACGGCGGGCGGATCGCGATACGGACCGCCCGGCCGCCAGCCCGTTCTAGATCAAGCCCGCGCGGACTGGATACAGGCAGGGCCGCCGAAAACACGCGTCGTCAACGGGATAGCGCGCGAAGGGTCAATCCTCGAACGGGTTGTGCATGAGGATCGTGTCGTCGCGCTCGGGCGAGGTCGACAGCAGCGCCACCGGCGCCCCGATCAGCTCCTCGATCCGGCGCACGTACTTGATCGCCTGCGCGGGCAGATCCGCCCAGGACCGGGCCCCCGCGGTCGTCTCCGACCAGCCCGGGATCACCTCGTAGACCGGCTCGATCCGGGCCTGCGCGGCCTGGCTCGCCGGCAGATGGTCGATCGGCTGGCCGTCCAGCAGGTAGCCGGTGCAGACGCGGATCTCTTCGAAGCCGTCGAGGATGTCGAGCTTGGTCAGCGCGATGCCGTGGATGCCGGAGGTCCGGACCGTCTGGCGCACCAGCACGGCGTCGAACCAGCCGCAGCGGCGCTTGCGCCCGGTATTGACGCCGAACTCGCGCCCGCGGCTGCCGATGGTCTCGCCGATCTCGTCGAACAGCTCGGTGGGGAACGGTCCCTCGCCGACGCGGGTCGTGTACGCCTTGGCGATGCCCAGGACGTAGCCGATCGCGCCCGGGCCGAGGCCCGAGCCCGTCGCCGCCTGCGCGGCAACGATATTGGAGGAGGTCACGAACGGGTAAGTGCCGTGGTCGACGTCGAGCAGCGCGCCCTGCGCGCCCTCGAACAGGATGCGCTTGCCGGCCCGGCGCTCCTCGTCGAGCAGCGACCACACGGTGTCGGCGAAGGGCAGGATCTTCGGCGCGATCGCCTTCAGCTCGGTCAGCAGCGCCTCGGCGTTGACCTCGTCGATCCCGAGGCCGCGCCGAAGGGCGTTGTGGTGGGTCAGCACGCGCTCGATCTTGGCCGGCAGCGCGTCGGGGTCGGCGAGGTCGACGACCCGGATCGCGCGGCGGCCGACCTTGTCCTCGTAGGCCGGCCCGATGCCGCGCTTGGTCGTGCCGATCTTCAGTCCGGCATTGGCCGTCTCGCGGAAATGATCCAGCTCGCGGTGGAGGGGAAGGATCAGCGTCGCGTTGTCGGCGATCCGCAGGGAGGACGGCGAGACGTCCACGCCCTGCGCCTTGATCCGCTCGATCTCGTCGATCAGGTGCCAGGGATCGACCACGACACCGTTGCCGATGACCGAGAGCTTGCCGCCGCGGACGACGCCCGACGGCAGCAGCGCCAGCTTGTAGGTCACGCCGTCGATGACGAGCGTGTGGCCGGCGTTATGGCCGCCCTGGAAACGGACCACGATGTCGGCCTGCTCGGAGAGCCAGTCGACGATCTTGCCCTTGCCCTCGTCGCCCCACTGGGCGCCCACAACGACGACGTTGGCCATGCCTGCCTGCTTACCCGCGACGGAAACCGGGACGGCGCCGCCCACGGGTGCAGGCAACGTACGTCGTGAGCCGTTTCCGCGATCCGGGCAACGAAATCAAGCAAGGGGCCGCATGTTCGGACCGCATGGCGGTCGGCCGGAGCCGGTCACGACCGGCTTACTTGGCCTCGGTACCGGGGTCGCGACCGGGCAGTTCGTGCGGCTTGATCACCGGCATGGAGCCGGACTGATCGGGCTTCACCACAGTGCCGGTCGTGCCGGAATCCGGCGGCTTGATCACGCCGTCGTTCTTCTGGAGCTTGTCGCTGAGCGACTGGTCCTGCGGCGGCGCGTCCGCGTTCGGGCGAACGCGCTCGGGCGGCGCCGGGGCCGGACTGGTCGTCTGGGCGCCGGCGGGTACTGCCGCGACGGTCGCCGCCAAGGTCGTCGCGAGGGCGGCGAGCAGGGTCTTGTTCGGCACGAGGGCCTCCCCGGTTCGAGACACGAATTCGGGGAGGAACAGTCGGAGACGGGATCCGTTCCTGTCCGCGATCGGGTCCGACGTCCCGTCCTGTGGACCGGATCCGGCGGCCTCAACCCTGGCGGGCGGCCTCGATGTAGAGCTCGCGCAGGCGCCGGGTCAGCGCGCCCGGCCGCCCCTCGCCGATTGACCGCCCGTCGATCTCGACGACCGGCATCACGAAGGCGGAGGCGCTGGTGTAGAAGGCCTCCTGGGCCGCGTAGACCTCGTCCACCGGGATCAGCCGCTCCTCGATGCGCAGGTCGGCCTCCTGCGCGAGGCGCAACACCGAGGCCCGGGTGATGCCCGGCAGGAGCGCCGTGGAGAGCGGCCGGGTCACGAGCACGCGGTCGCGGCCGATGATGAACGCGGTCGAGGAGGAGCCCTCGGTGACCGCGCCGTCCTCGACCATCCAGGCCTCAGCGACGCCGGCCTCGGCCGCCTGCTGCTTGGCGAGCACCTGCGCCAGCAGGGCCACCGACTTGATGTCCCGCCGCTTCCAGCGCAGGTCCTCGACGGTGATCACCCGGGCGCCGCTCTCGGCGAGCGGGTTGGCGAGCACGGTCTTGGCCTGCGTGAACATCACCACGGTGGGCTCGGTGCCGGCCTTAGGGAAGGCGAAGTCGCGCTCGGCCACCCCGCGGGTCACCTGCATGTAGACGAGCCCCTCGCTGACGCCGTTGCGGGCGACGAGCTCGGTCTGCAGGCGCTCCCAGCCCGCCGCGTCGTGCGGGTTGCGGATGCCGATCTCGCCGAGCGAGCGGTCGAGGCGCACGAGGTGCGCGGCGTTGTCGACGAGCTTGCCGTCGATGATCGCCGAGACCTCGTAGATGCCGTCGGCGAACAGGAAGCCGCGGTCCATGATCGGCACGCGCGCCTCCTCGTAGGGAAGGAACTGGCCGTTGAGGTAGACGATGCGGGGAGCGGTCACGGGGAGCTGTCCTGTGTTCGGCGCGGGCCCGGAAACGCGGGCCCGCGAGCGCGGGTCGAAGCAGGAATCGTGCGGAGTCTCAGCGGTCGCCGAAGACCCGCCCGAAGATCGTGTCCACGTGCTTGAAGTGGTAGCCGAGATCGAAGCACGCCTCGATCTGCTCGGCCGGGAGCGCCGCGGCGACCTCCGGGTCCGCCTTGAGCAGCGCCAGGAAATCGCCCTCGCCGCGCCAGACCGGCATCGCGTTGCGCTGGACCAGCCGGTAGGAATCCTCGCGGGAGACCCCGGCCTGGGTCAGCGCCAGCAGCACGCGCTGCGAGTGGATCAGGCCGCCGAGCCGGTCGAGGTTCTTCTGCATGTTGGCCGGGTAGACCAGCAGCTTCTCCATCACCCCGGTCATCCGCGCCAGGGCGAAGTCGAGGGTGACGGTGGCGTCGGGGCCGATCATCCGCTCCACCGACGAGTGGGAGATGTCGCGCTCGTGCCAGAGGGCGACGTTCTCCAGGGCCGGGGTGACGTAGCCGCGCACCATCCGGGCGAGGCCCGTGATGTTCTCGGTGAGGACCGGGTTGCGCTTGTGCGGCATCGCCGAGGAGCCCTTCTGGCCCTCGGAGAAGAACTCCTCCGCCTCGAGGACCTCGGTGCGCTGGAGGTGCCGGATCTCGATCGCCAGCCGCTCCAGCGACGAGGCGACGACGCCGAGGGTCGC
The DNA here is from genome assembly GCF_040544715.1 of Methylobacterium sp. 1030. Classification (NCBI taxonomy): domain Bacteria; kingdom Pseudomonadati; phylum Pseudomonadota; class Alphaproteobacteria; order Hyphomicrobiales; family Methylobacteriaceae; genus Methylobacterium; species Methylobacterium sp. 1030. The sequence goes on from NZ_JBEPKM010000006.1 coordinate 79,590, forward strand.
GAAGAACATCGCGTGCCGGTCGCGTGGGATCACCTGGGTCGAGACCGGCTCGGCGGTCAGGCCCATCTTCTCGGCGACGTACTGCTCCACCCGCGGGTCGATGTTGGCGAACGTGCCGACCGCGCCCGAGATCGCGCAGGTGGCGACCTCCTCGCGGGCCGCGACGAGGCGGCGGCGGTTGCGCTCGAACTCGGCGTAGGCCTGGGCGAGCTTCAGACCGAAGGTGACCGGCTCGGCGTGGATGCCGTGCGACCGGCCGATGGTCGGGGTGAGCTTGTGCTCCAGGGCCCGGGTCTTCAGGGCGGAGAGCAGCGAGTCGACGTCGGCGATCAGGATATCGGCGGCCCGCACCAATTGCACGTTGAGGCAGGTGTCGAGCACGTCCGAAGAGGTCATGCCCTGGTGGACGAAGCGCGCCTCGGGACCGACGATCTCGGCGAGGTGGGTCAGGAAGGCGATGACGTCGTGCTTCGTCACCGCCTCGATCGCGTCGATGCGGGCGACGTCGAAGACCGCGTCCTTGCCCTTGGTCCAGATCGTCTCGGCCGCCGCCTTCGGCACGACACCGATCTCGGCGAGCGCCGTGGTGGCGTGGGCCTCGATCTCGAACCAGATCCGGAAGCGGCTCTCGGGCGACCAGATCGCCGTCATCGCGGGGCGGCTATAGCGGGGGATCATGGGGGCCTCGGCACGGTCCGGATTGCGTGCGTGGCCGGTAGCATGCGCCGGGCCGGCCGCTCAATGCGCATCGGGCATGCCGGGACGGCAACCGACGTGAAACGCGCGCCGCACCGGGCTCAGTCGATCCGCACCCAGCCCTGGCCCATCAGCCGTTCCTGCGGCCGGAAGCGGGACTTGTAGTCCATCTTGCGCGAGCCCTCGACCCAGTAGCCGAGATAGAGGTAGGGCAGCCCGAGCGCGCGAGCCCGGCGGATGTGGTCGAGAATCATGAAGGTCCCGGGCGAGCGCGCGGCCTCCGCGGGATCGTAGAACGAGTAGACCATCGACAGGCCGTCCGAGAGGACGTCCGTCAGGCAGAACGCGAGCGGCGGTCCGGAGCCGCGGCCGGTGATCGCCGTGTCCGGCCCGTGCCGGCGATACGACACGAGGTGCGTGTCGACGTGGCTGTCCTCGACCATCATGGCGTAGTCGAGCACGGTCATGTCGACCATGCCGCCGTCGCCGTGCCGGGCGTCGAGGTAGCGGCGGAACAGGGCGTACTGCTCGGAGGCGGGCCGGTTCGGCTCCGGCGTACCGACCCAGTCGGCGCTGCGCGCCAGGATGCGCCGCTGGCTGGCGCTCGGCTCGAACTCGTCGACCACCACGCGGACCGAGACGCAGGCCCGGCACGTCTCGCAGGCCGGCCGGTACGCGATGGTCTGCGAGCGGCGGAAACCGCCCTGGGTCAGGATCTCGTTCAGGTCGCGGGCGCGCCGTCCGACCAAGTGGGTGAAGACCTTCCGCTCCTCCTGCCCCGGCAGGTAGGGGCACGGCGAGGGGGCGGTGAGGTAGAATTGCGGTGTGTCGCGCGGGTGGCTGGTCACGCTTCTCACAGACCCTGCGCCGGGTTCATCCTCGCGGCGCCGGCGTGACAGTGTACAGGCGACCGGCCGGGGCTCAATGGCCCGGCCGGTCGCACCGTCAGATTTTCATCAGCGGAATCGCGGCTCAGCGCGCGTGGACGACGGCGAGGCCGAGGAGCAGGTCGTGCCCGAGGCGGCGGTCGGAGCGCACGAGCCCGAACGCGATGTCGACGCACCAGAGCAGGAAGGTCGAGATCGCCACGTAGAACAGCAGCGCGTGGACCGCGGCCGTGATGACGTCGACCCGCGCGCCGCTCTCGGGCGCGACGGTCCGCAGGCCCATCATCCGCTGGCCGATCGTGCTCTGTTTCGGCCCGCCCACCGTGATCGCGCTGTAGATAATGCCGCTCGCCGGAAGGACCGCGAACAGCGTCCAGCCGAGGCCGAAGGTGACCACCCCGATCACGGTGATCGCGAGGGTCAGCAGGGCCGTGAAGCCGAAGATGAACAGGATGTCGAGGAGATAGGCGACCGTCCGGCCACCCAGGCTCGCCCGCACGAACGGGATCGGCAACGCGGTGGCGTAGCCGGGCGCTTCGAAGCGCTGCGCGTATCCGGGTTGTGGGTTCTGCATGGTGTCGCGTCCTGCAAGCGAGGCTGCGGACGTGAAGGTGGGTGCGCACGCCTGATGCCGCAAGGGGATCCGCGAGGAGACGCGGGCGTGGGCGCGCCTCAGCGCCCGGCCGGGTCTCCGGCCGCGGCGTCGGGCGTGTCGAGGTAGAAGCGCTTGAGCATGTAGAGGGACGGGCCCGACAGGGTGCTCGCCTCGGTGGCGAGGGCGACCAGGGTCGTGCCGGCATCGAAGCGGCAGGTCAGCCAGTGCTGCCGGTTCCCGTCGGCGTAGTCGACGCGCACCGAATTCGCCGACGGCCCCGGCGCCGCCCGAAGGAGCCGGATCCCGTCCTGCGGCGCGACCGCCGGGAGCGCCCGGCGGCAGGTGGCGACGCGATCCCGGCGCAGGGTGTCCTGGCAGGCGACGAGCCCCCCGAGGAAGCCGACCACGACCGCGGCCCCGAGGAGCCAGCGGTGCCCGCGCTTCACGGATGGTTGCGCAGGCGCTCCGCGACCCGCGGCGCGTGATAGGTGAGGACGCCGTCGGCGCCGGCCCGCTTGAAGGCGAGGAGCGCCTCGACCATCGCGCGGTCGCCGTCGAGCCAGCCGTTGCGGGCGGCCGCCTCGATCATCGCGTACTCGCCCGACACTTGGTAGGCGAAGGTCGGCACCTGGAACTCGTCCCGCACCCGGCGGATGATGTCGAGATAGGGCAGGCCCGGCTTCACCATCACCGAATCCGCGCCCTCGTCGAGGTCGAGTCGGACCTCGCGCAGGGCCTCGGCCGAGTTGCCGGGATCCATCTGGTAGGTGCGCTTGTCGCCGACCAGCGCCGCCTTGGTGCCGATCGCGTCCCGGAACGGCCCGTAGAAGGCGCTGGCGTATTTCGCCGCGTAGGCCATGATCTGCACGTCGAGGAAGCCGGCCTTGTCGAGGCCCGCGCGGATCGCGCCGACGCGCCCGTCCATCATGTCGGAGGGCGCGATGATGTCGGTCCCGGCCTCGGCCTGGATCAGGCTCTGCTCGACGAGGACCGCGACCGTCTCGTCGTTGAGGATCGCGCCGTCCCGCATCAGGCCGTCGTGGCCGTGGCTCGTGTAGGGATCGAGCGCCACGTCGGTCATGATCCCGATCTCGGGCACGGCCCGCTTCACGGCGCGGACCGCCCGGCAGACGAGGTTGTTGGCGTTCAGCGCCTCCGAGCCGGTCGGGTCGCGCAGCGACACCTCCGTGTAGGGGAAGAACGACACCGCCGGGATGCCGAGCTTCGCGGCGCGCTCCGCGTCGCGGACGATCTCGTCCACCGAGAGGCGCTCGACGCCCGGCATCGAGGCGACCGGCTCGCGGCGGCCCTCGCCGTCGATCACGAACATCGGCCAGATCAGGTCGTCGACCGTCAGGGTGTGCTCGCGGACGAGGCGGCGCGACCAGTCGGCTTTCCGGTTCCGGCGCGGGCGCTGGGTGATCTTCAGACCCTCCACGCGGGCGCCCTCGCGAGCGGCCTCCACGGCGAGAGGGCGCGGCTCTGGCAGGGTGTCTGACATGCGGCTTCGCTACCGTTCGCGCGGACCACGCCGCGGATCGTGCGGCGCCCGTGCGCCGGAGGCGATCGACTACCACACCGGGCCGGCGCAACGAAACCCGACCGTTGACGCCGGACGGCGGAACCGCTTCAACCCGGCGACCCCCGCCCGATCGATCAGGATCCCGGCCCTTCGCCATGAACCGGCCCCCACCATCCGCGAGCGCTCGATAGTGCCCAGCTACTTTCCGATCCGGCGCAGGACGCCGCGGCCGGGCGGCATCCCGAGCGACCGCATCGAGCGGGCCCAGGGCCCCGCGTCCGGCACGTGGGACACAGTGCTGATCTGGTTCATGCGGCTCACGGCCCTCGTCTGGCTGCTGAAGAGCGTCTTCGCCTGGGCGACCATCCTCGACGTCCTGCCGGGCGTGCGCCCCTTCGAGGCCGAGCCGTTCGGCCGCCAATCCGCGATCGTCTACTTCGCGGTGATCGACGCCGCGGCGGCGATCGGATTGTGGCTGACGAGCGCCTGGGGCGGCGTGATCTGGTTGCTCGCCGTCACGTCGGCGATGACGCTCGCTGTCCTGACACCGCAACTCTTGCCGTTATCGGTGCCGCTGCTCGTATTCGGAGGCTGTGTTGTGACGTTGTACTTCCTGCTGTCCTGGCTGGCCGCGCAGGAAGCACGGTGAACGAACCGTTCTTGTCTTCATTCAGTTTGTCTTTACCGCGAAGAGTAAATCGCGAATTCATCCTGTCGCTTAAATCGCCTTTCATTCCCGAGCCCTAGCTTAGCCATCATCAACGGCGCCGCATCCAACGGGTGCCGGATCATCGGATGGCGAGGCAGAGATGAAGACCCAGAACGCCCGAGTCGCGCAGGTCGAGGCCCCCGAGGAAGCCGCCTCCACCAAGGGCTCCTACCTCGAGGCGCTGCACCTCGTGGAGCGGCTGCATCGCCGGCTGCTCGACGTGATCAAGGACGAGTTCGAGCGCCGCGGCCGCGAGGACGTCAACAGCGTCCAGGCGCTGCTCCTGTACAACATCGGCGACAAGGAGCTGACCGCGAGCGAGCTGCGGACCAAGGGCTACTACCTGGGCTCCAACGTCTCGTACAACGTGAAGAAGCTTGTCGAGGCCGGCTATCTCCACCACGCCCGCTCGAAGACCGACCGGCGCTCCGTCCGGATCAGCCTGACCGACAAGGGCCGCCAGGTTCACGAGATCATCCAGGGGCTCTACGACAAGCATGCCCGGACGATCACGCCGATTGGCGGGATCTCGGAGGAGGACTTCATTCGCCTGAACCAGGCCCTCACCCGCCTGGAGCGCTTCTGGACCGATCAGATCCGCTACCGCCTCTGAGGCGCGCCCTCAGAGGTTCAGCAGGCCGATGATCCCGGCGATCACCGCGTAGGCGAAGCCGGCGTTGATGGCGACGCCGAACATCCCGATCACGAGACCGCCCAGCACGACCAGACCGTCGCGCTCGACGAGACCGAGCCCGACCAGGCAGACGGCGAGACCCAGCGGGATCTGCCCGACGATGGGCGCGGCCACGATCAGCGCCAGCGCCAGGGCGAGCAGGACGATCCCCATGCCGCGCATGCCGAGCGCGGTCTCGAACACGCTGACGCGGGGGCGCGACCAGCGCTCCAGGCGGCGCAGGATCGGCACCGCGCGGGTGACGGCGCGCCGGACATCCGTTAGGGCGATCGAGCGGCCTAGGAGCATCCGCGGCAGCCACGGCGCCGACATCCCGGCGGCGATCTGGATCGCCACGAGGAGCAGGAGCAGGCCGCAGATCAGCGGGATCGGCGGCGGCATGGGCAGGCAGTTCGGCAGCCCGAGCAGGACCACGAGCAGCGCGAAGGCACGGTCCCGCAGGACCGCGACGATGTCGCCCACGGTGAGGCGCTCGCCCTCCTGGCTCGCCAGCACGGTGAGGACGTCCGACGTTCGTGCACCGGAGGTCAAGGATCTGCCAACCTTCGCTTTCCCGCGGGGGCTCTAGCCGAGAACATCTGGCACGCCAAGCACGGCAGATTCGCGACAGCGCGATGGCGTCCCGCGGGCGGACGCGCGGCGGACGGCCCGCGAAGTCCCGGCCAGCACAGCGCGCGCGCCGACGCACCTTTCCGAAGCAACCTCGTCCCTGCAACCCGAAGATCGGCGCGCGAATCCGACAATTCCGGGGGATCGCGAGCGGATCGCGATGAAACGCGGTTAATTTTCTCTTACCTTCGTCCGTAAACGTCGGAGGCTCGACTGTGCCGAACCAGCGCCCTCGCCCGAAGATCGCTGGACGCGCGCCCGTTCTCGCGGTTCTGCTCGCGGGACAGGCGGCCGTCTCGCACCCCGCCGGCGGCAGCGAGATCGACACGCTGCTGTTCGGCAGCCTCGACGCCGGCGGCGACACCTTCCTGACCGTCGGGGCGAAGGCCGGCCTCACCTCCCTCGCGCAGGACGGGTTCACCGCGCTGGCGAGCGTCGGTGGCGGGCGGCGCGCGGAGTCCGGTCCGGACGGCCCCCGCACGCGCTACACGGTCGCCGCCGCCGCCCTGGCCGGGTACCAGTGGGTCTTCGACTGGGGCGCGGTCGCGGCCTTTGCCGGGCCCGAGATCGCGCGGGAGATGCTGATCGCGGGGCCGCTCTTCGACGCCCTGCCGACGCGCTTCGGGCTCCGGCTCCACGGCGAGGTCTGGGCACGCCCGAGCGAGGCGACGCTGCTCCAGGCGAGCGCCGTCGCGGGGTCGTCCCGCGACAGCCTGTGGGCGCGCCTCGCCTGGGGCTACCGGCTCTGGGAGACCTATCTGGGGCCCGAGGCCGCCCTCTACACGGACGGGACCGGCTACGCGAAGTGGAGCCTCGGCCTGCACGGGACCGACTTCGCCCTCGGCCGGTACAGCTTCCGCGCGTCGGCGGGCCTCCAGTCCGAGAGCGGCCGGGGCCGCGCCTGCCCCTACCTGAGCCTGTCCGTCTGGTCGCCCCTCTGATCGGCGCTCGGCCGGGCTTCGAGGGCGTCGAGGAACGCGGCCGCGTCGCGGCGGATCTCGGCGCGGCGCCTGTCGCCCAGCCCGCGGAGTGTCCGGTACGGCATGGCCATCCGCTGATTGCCCGCCAGCCGGTCCTCGTTCTCGATGAGGAAGTTCCAGTAGAGATAGTTGAACGGGCACGCCTCCGGCCCGGCCTTGACCTTCACGTCGTACGGGCAGGACGCGCAGTAATCGGACATCCGGTCGATATAGGCGCCCGAGGCCGCGTAGGGCTTGGAGCCCATGACGCCGCCGTCGGCCCACAGCACCATGCCGTGGACGTTGGGCAGCTCGACCCACTCGTAGGCGTCCGCGAACACGATCAGGTACCATTCCTCAACCTGAGCCGGGTCGAGGCCGGCGATGAGGGCGAAGTTGCCGGTCACCATCAGGCGCTGGATGTGGTGGGCGTAGGCGTGGGCGCGCGTCTCGGCGACGACCTGCGCGACGCAGTTCAGCGCCGTCTCGCCGGACCAGTAGAACCACGGCAGGTCGCGGCCCGCGCCGAGGGCGTTGCTGTCGCGGTAGGCGGGCATCCGGGCCCAGTAGAGGCCGCGCACGTATTCCCGCCAGCCGAGGATCTGCCGGATGAAGCCCTCGACGCAGTGGAGCGGCGCCGCGCCGTCGCGGTAGGCGCGCTCGGCGGCCCAGCACACCTCCTCGGCGGTGAGCAGCCCGGCGTTGAGGGCGGGCGACAGGAGCGCGTGGTACAGGAACGGCGCGCCGGTCTTCATCGCGTCCTGATAGTCGCCGAAGGTCGGCAGGGCGTCGGCCAGGAAGTGCCGGAGCGCCGCGAGGGCGTCGGCCCGGGTCACCGGCCAGGAGAAGCCGGTGAGATCACCGAAATGGTCGCCGAACTCGGCCTCCACGAGGGCGATGACCGCGCGCGTGACGGAATCGGGCTGGAAGCCGATCCGGTCCGGCGGACGATGCCCCCTGGGCAGGCGCTTGCGGTTCTCGGGGTCGTAGTTCCAGCGGCCGCCCGCGGGCTCGCCGTCGTCCATCAGGAGGCCGGTCCGGCGCCGCATGCCCCGGTAGAAGGTCTCCATCCGCAGGTGATGCCGGCCCTCCGCCCAGCGGGCGAAATCCTCCCGCGGGCACAGGAAGCGGTTGTCGGCACGGATCTCGACCGGGATCGCCAGGGTCTCGCGCCAGTCCTGCATCATCTCCCAGACGCGCCACTCGCCCGGCTCGGTCACCACGACCCGCTCCGGCCGGTGGCGCGCCACGGCGCGCTCCAGCTCGCCGGTGAAGCTGCCGGTGTTGCCCGCGTCGGTGAGGCGCACGTACGCGACCGTGATCCCCTCCGCCTCCAGCTCGGCCGCGAAGTGGCGCATGGCGGCGAACAGGAAGGCGATCTTCTGCTTGTGGTGGCGGACATACGTCGCCTCGTCGCGGACCTCGACGATCAGGACGACGTCGCGCTCGGCGTCGAGGTCGACGAGGCTCGACACCCGGCGGGTCAGCTGATCGCCGAGGACGAAGCGCAGGGTTCCGGACGGCGCGGCGCGGCGTTTCCCAGCCATGCCTAGACCTTCCAGTCCGGAGCGGAGCGTTCGCCATCCGCGGCGCGGCCGAACCCTCCGGTCCCGCCGTCGAAGATCACCCGAACCACGCCGTTCCCCCTTGCCACCGCCGCCGGCCCAATCAAGGTAGGCCCGGGGACGCGGCCGGGCAGGCGGCGGACCCGCGCCCTCCACGTGCACAAGGTCGCAGGCGGCAAGCATGAAGTTCGCGTTCGCCGGCATCGACTTCCTCGGCGGGGTCTTCGAGGGTCTGCTGGACGCCGGCTGGACGCCGGTGAAACTGTTCACGCGCCCCTGCGACGGGGTCTACGACCACAACGAGGTCGTCGTGGCCCGCGCCCGGTCCCTCCGGCTGCCGATCCAGCTCTCGCGGATCCGCGAGCGGGACATCGAGGCGCTCCAGGCCGAGCACGGCCGCGACTGGGCACTCGTGGTCGCGGGCTATCCCTGGCTCATCAAGGGCTGGAAGGGCCGCGCCGCCTACGGCCTCAACTTCCACCCCTCCCCGCTCCCGACGGGCCGCGGCCCCTACCCGCTGTTCCGGGCCGTCCTCGACCGCTACGAGACCTGGGGCGTCACCGCGCACGTGCTCGCCGACGGGTTCGACACCGGCGATATCCTGGCGCAGGAGATCTTCGGCCTGAGCCCCCGCGAGAGCCACGAGACGCTGCTCGCCAAGTGCCAGATGGCGGCGCGCCGCCTCGCCGCGGGCCCCCTCGGCCGCGACCTGCCCAACCGCTGGCGGCGCTCCGAGCCGCAGGGGGACGGCTCCTACTGGCCGCGCGCGACCGACGCCGACCGGACACTCGACTTCCGGCAGGACGTCGAGACGGTCCTGCGCCGGGTGCGGGCCTTCGGCACGGTCGAGACGATCGCGCGGCTCGGCGATGCCCGGGTCTACGTGGCGGAGGCGCAGGGGTGGCAGGAGCGCCACGCGCACACGCCCGGAGCGGTGGTGCACCGCCACCGCCGCCACGTCGTGGTGGCGGCCCTCGACGGGTACGTCCAGCTGACCCGCTGGTCGCCGGTTCCCCTCGCGGAGGCCGGGCAGATCGGCCGCTGACCGGCCCGTCCGGGAACTCGAACGCCGACCCCGATGTTTCCGGCGGCCCGGGCACTCCGCCGGGGCCCCACGGGAGTCCGCCATGTCGACCCGCGCCAGCCTCGCCGCAGCCCTCGGATTCGCCGCGCTCTTCACCGGCTCCGCCCTCGCGCAGGCGGTAATCGTCACGCCCGACGAGTTCGGCCCCGACGACGACGTGGTGGTGCGCGATTACATCGTGCGCCGGCCGGTGGGTCCGGGCCCGATCGTCGGATCGATCCCGCTGCGGCCCGGCAGCATCGTGCCGCCCGACGTGCGGCTCGCGCCCTTCACGGAGGCCCCGAACCCGCGTCTGCGCCGCTTCGGCTACTTCGTGGCGCCGGGCGACAAGATCGTGGTCGTCGATCCCGACACCCGCGCGGTGGTGCGCATCCTGGACCGCTGACGGCCGGCGGCGGCGCTCACCAGTCGCTGAGCACCGCGCGCTTCCAGCGGTCGGGCGCGACGCAGCGGTACTCGTAGGCCTCGTCCCAAGCGTGGTCGCCGGGGGTGCAGGGCGCGCGGCTGCTCGAGGGCGGCCGCGGCAGGCTCTCGCGGAGGGAAGCGGCCTCGATCTGCCCGTTGTCGCTCACGCGCATGACCGGCCCGGCCGCCGTGCCGTAGACCAGATCGCGCCCGTCGAAGCCGAGGCTGCGGGAGAAGCCGCCCTCGCGGTTGCCGTCGAGCCCGATCGCCTGCCCGGCCGCGAGCAGCATCGGGACGCCGGTGAAGCGCGCGGCGGCGGCGTCGATGCCGATGCCGTAGGTCCCCTCCCCCTGGAACGAGATCGCCCGGTCGGTGATGGAGGCGGTGAGGTTGCCCATCAGGATCCCGTAGCCGGTATGGGCGCCCGGAACGCCGCCGGTGGAGATCTGCAGTCCGACCCGCTGGCGGTTGCGGTCGGTGGTCGGCGACTGCGCCGAGACGTCGATCTCGGCGCCGATGCAGGAGGCGACCGGATCGGCCTCGTCGGTCATGTCGACACAGTTGAAATTGCCGGCCCAGGAGGGCCCGACCGGCCCCAGCCCGTTGGGCTCCTTGAAGATCGTGCCGTTGACCGCGACGTTCTGCGCGCCGGTGCTCGCGAGGGCGCGGTTGTGCAACTCGCCCGTGATCGTCCACTCGTAGCCGGCATTGTGCGGGCCGGTGGATCCGAGCGCCCAGAGCGCCTTGTAGGTGTGGGTGGCCTCACCCGACCCCTCCGGCACGTGCCGGTCGACCCGCAGGGTCGAGACCGGATCGAAGCCTTGGGGCCGGTTCCAGAGGAAGACGTGGCCGCCATCGAGGCCCATCACCCCGGTCCCCTGCACGCTGCGGGAGAAATTCGGCGGCCACGGCTGCGGTGCGGACGCCGGATCCGTCGCCGGCGCGGCGCGCGGCGGCTGTCCGGGCGCCTCGGCGGCCGCGACCGTCGGAACGCCGATCGCGAAGCACGCCATCAGGGCGGTGCCGGGGCGGATGCGCATGATCGTCTCCGGATATCCTCTCGGCGCGGCCTCGCCCAGGATCGCACTGGCAGAACCCGCCCGCGGGACCAGATAGGTTACAGCATCGCATCGGCGACGCCGGCCACGGGCGCCCGCGGATGCGGCACCCGCCGCGCCATGGGAGCGAGCCGATGACCGCCCTGCGATTCCTGCGCAATTGGTTCCTGGTGTCGATCCCGCTCGGCCTCCTGATCGGCCGGTTCATCAAGGCCGGCGAAGGGCCGCCGAGACGAGACCGGCGGTGATTACCGGAGACCGGTCCGATAGACAGGGCGCGACTTGCTATTCTGACGCTCGGATGTCGATCATCAATAACATGTTAGCGAATCCGGCGCATTTTTACTGATATCGCGCCATACCGGCCGACCAGGGCAGGAACTTCGGCCGTGTCCCGCAACGCCAGCACCCCTGCCGCCGTCGCGGAACGCCGGGCGACCGAGCGGAGACCCACCGCCCTGCTGGCCTTCGCCCAGCAACGGGACGGCGCGCGCTATCCCTGCCAGGTCATGAACATCTCCGATCGCGGCGCGATGCTGGAGTTCCTGGGTTCGCAGGCGGTGCTGCTGGAGGACGTGTTCGACCTCGTGCTGGCGAGCGCCGAGATGCGCTACGCGGTCCAGCTCGTCTGGCGGAAGGAGCGGACGGTCGGCGTCCTGTTCTGCGGCGAGGCCGTGTGAGAGGTCGACCCTGCGGGCTCAGACCGCGAGCGTCGCCATCAGCGTGAGCCCGACGGCCGGCAGCGCCAGCGCCAGGACCGCGAGGGTGTCGAGGGGTGCGGGCCGGCTCGCCGCGAGCCAGCGACGCTCGGCGAACTTCTCGGCCGCGAACCCGGACAGGACCAGGCCGCAGCCGACGAACGTGACAAGCGCGGACATGGGTCGACCCTTCTTCGCAACGCCGCGCCGTGTGATGCGCCTGACGGGAGTACCCGCGGCGCGGCCATAAAGTTTCACCGCGGCGCGGATACGCCGGCGAAAGCGGCGGCGCGCCGGGAACGCCGCCGGCGCGTTCCCGCCTCTCCCGGGGACGAAGGGGTTGCAATCCCGCGCGGATCCGTCGAGGCGGAAGCCCAGCGTCATCGACGGGATTGTCGCGGGCGGCGGGAGGCCGGAAGCTTTGAAGACGAGCGGCAACGGCGTGGCCGTCGGACACGATGGCTGGCTGTACTGGGTCGGACGCGCCCGCGAGGTCGAAGCCTTCTACGGCGACACCGCGACCTCGCGGCGGATCCTGAAGCGCTGGACGCGGCTCATCGGGCGGCGCGCGCGGCGCCTCGACGACCTCGGGATCCGGCACGTGCACACCGTCGTCCCCGACAAGCTCGCGATCTATCCGGACCTGCTCGGCCGCCCCTTCCCGGGGCTCGACGATCCGCCCGTGGTTCGGCTCGCCCGGCTGGTCGCCGGGGACAGCGGGGCCCCGATGGTCGACCTGCAAGCACCGCTACTGGCGGCGCGAGTCGAGGAGCCCGTCTACCTGCGGACGGACACCCACTGGACCTACCGGGGCTACCTGACGGCGTACCGCGCGCTCTGCGAGGCCCTGGACGCGCCGGTGGCGGCGCACGTCTTCGCCGGAACCAGCGTGACCGAGCGCTTCACCTTCGATCTCGGTGAGAAGCTCGTCCCGCCGGTCGACGAGGCCTACGTCGCCTACGACTTCCCGCGCCACGCGGCACGGATCGACGCGAACGCCCTGGTAGCCGTGCGGGAATCCGGCCGGGCCGTGCGGCCGCGCGGACTGTTCGTCGGATCCCGCGTCGTTCTGAGGAACCCGGAGGCGCCGGATCCGCGCCGCGTGGTGCTGTTCGGCGATTCCTACATCTACAGCCCGGGCGCCCGGCTCACGGCGATGCTGGCCGAGACCTTCGCCGAGGTGCACGCGATCTGGTCGGCGAACATCGACTGGGCCTACGTCGAGGATGTCCGGCCCGACATCGTCGTCTTCGAGATCGCCGAGCGGTTCCTGCGGCAGGTTCCGAACGACCGGATCCGCATCGATCGCTTCGCGGCGTCGCGCGCGCGGCGGGCCGTCCGCCCGACGCTCCGGGAGCGGATCCGGCGCTGGCTGCGCTGAACCCGGCCGCTTCTAAAAGCGAGAGCCCCGCCGCGGTGGCGGCGGGGCTCTGCTCCCTCAGGTGCGCGGCGGCTCAGTAACCGCGGCCGTAATAGCCCGGGCCCCGGTCGAAGGCGCCCGCCGCGGCGGCGCCGGCGGCCGCGCCCGCGATACCGAGACCGATGGCGGCCCCGGTCGACAGGCCGCGGTGACGGCGGTAGCCGAAATCGCGCCGGTGGCCGTAGCCGCGATCGTAGCCGCGGCCGTAGCCGTAGCCGTGGTGGCCGCCGTAGCCGTAGCCATAACCCTGCGCCTGGGCGCCGGTGGCGCCGAGCGCGCCGAGGGACAGGGTGACGGCGGAGATGAGAGCGAGCTTGCGCATCGGTGACTCCTTCGCAGTTGCGTTGGGACCCCAACCCAAAGCGCAACCAGGGGTTCCGATTTTCATGTGGGCAGGGCGCCGACCGCGCCGGATGTCAAAAGTGAGGATCGAGGATGTGGTGAGCGCGCTGGGACTCGAACCCAGGACCTACAGATTAAAAGTCCGTTGCTCTACCAGCTGAGCTACGCGCTCGCGTCCCGGGCCGCGCGGCGGCCCGTCGGGGACGGCGCGTCCGCAATAGGTGAGCGGGACCGGGGGGTCAACACGACGGAGGTGGACAACCCTCAGGCCGCGTCGCCGCGGGTCCGCTCGACGATGTCCCGGGCCTCGTCGAAGGCCGCGTCCGCGTCGAGCTCGGTGGTGTCGAGCCGGACCGCGTCCTCGGCCATGCGCAGGGGGGCGGCGCTGCGCGACGCGTCCCGGGCGTCGCGGGCCTCGATGTCGGCCAGGATCGCCGCGAAGGTCGCTGCCTCGCCGCGGCCGGCCAGCTCGCGGTGGCGGCGGCGGGCACGCTCCTCGGACGAGGCGGTGATGAACAGCTTCACCGCGGCCTCGGGGCACACGACCGTGCCGATGTCGCGCCCGTCGAGCACCGCCCCCTGCGGGTCGGCGGCGAAGCGGCGCTGCCACGCGAGCAGCCCGGCGCGGACCTCCGGCACCGACGAGACGCGGGAGGCCGCCTCGCCCATTGCCCGCTCGCGCAGGCGCGGATCGTCGAGCCGACCGGCGTCGAGGGCCTGGGCCGCCCGCGCCGCGGCGGCGGCATCGTCCAGCGACAGACCGGCGTCGATCAGGGCAAGCGCCACCGCCCGGTAGAGGAGCCCGGTGTCGAGATGCGGCAGGCCGTAATGGTCGGCCAGACGCTTGGCGAGGGTACCCTTGCCGGACGCGGCCGGTCCGTCGATCGCGATGACGAGCGGCATGGCGGTCACGCCCCGATCTGGCCGCCGAGGGCCTGCATGGTCGGAAGGAAGCTCGGGAAGCTCGTGGCGATCATCGCGCCGTCATCCACCGTGACCGGGTTCCGCGCCGCGAGCCCCATCACCAGGAACGCCATGGCGATGCGGTGGTCGAGGTGGGTCGCCACCGTCCCGCCGCCCGGCGCCGCGGTGCCGTCGCCCTCGACCACGAGATCGTCGCCCTCGACCGCGTGGCGGACGCGGTTCGCGGCGAGCCCGGCCGCCACGGCCGCGAGGCGGTCCGATTCCTTCACCCGCAGCTCGTGCAGGCCGTTCATCCGGGTCCGGCCCTCGGCGAAGCTCGCCGCCACCGCCAGCACCGGGTACTCGTCGATCATCGCGGGCGCCCGCTCGGCCGGGACGTCGACGCCGGTCAGGCGGCTCGCGCGCACGCGCAGGTCGGCTACGGTCTCGCCGCCCTCCTCCCGCTCGGCCACGCGCTCGATCTGCGCGCCCATCTCGAGGAGCGTCGTGATCAGCCCGATGCGCAGCGGGTTCATCATCACGCCCTCGATCACCACGTCGGAGCCGGGCACGATCAGCGCCGCCACCAGCGGGAACGCCGCCGAGGAGGGGTCGGCCGGCACCACCACGTCGGTGCCGCGCAGGGTCGGCTGGCCCGTCAGCGCGACCTTGCGGCCGTGGCCGCCCGGACCGTGCGGCTCGACGCTGACCGCGGCGCCGAACAGGCGCAGCATCCGCTCGGTGTGGTCGCGGGTCGCGGCCGCCTCGATCACGGTCGTGACGCCGGGGGCGTTGAGGCCGGCCAGTAGGACCGCCGACTTGATCTGCGCGGAGGCCGCCGGGGTCTCGTAGGTGATCGGGATCGCCTCCCTGGGACCCCGCAGGGTCAGGGGCACGCGTCCGCCCTCGGCCTCGGCCAGGACCTGCGTGCCCATCCGGGTGAGAGGGTCGAGGATGCGGCGCATCGGCCGCGAGCGCAGGGAGGCGTCGCCGTCGAAGGTCGCGGTCACCGGCTGCCCGCCGACCACGCCCATCATCAGCCGCGAACCGGTGCCGGCATTGCCGAAATCGAGAACCTCGGCCGGGTCGCCGAGGCCGCCGATCCCGACGCCCCGGACCCGCCAGCTCCCGGCCCCGAGGCGCTCGACCCCTGCCCCGAGCGCCTTCGCGGCGGCGGCGGTGCGCAGGACGTCGTCGCCCTCCAGCAGGCCCTCGACCCGCGTCTCGCCCTGGCTGAGCAGGCCGAGGATCATCGACCGGTGCGAGATCGACTTGTCGCCGGGCGGGCGCAGGCGTCCGCGCAGCGGGGCGCCCGGCGCGGCGGTGAGGGGCTGGGGGGTCGAATCGTGCGACACGGGACGTCCGTTCGGGCTCTGAGACGTGGGCCTGGATCCGGCGCGTCGCGCGGCCCTGCCGCGGCGCTGCAATCGGACGGTGAAATCGCCGCGCCGTTAACACGGGCACCGCCCGCCGTCATCCATCCGCTGCCCGCGCCGATCCCGGGCGCCGCACGCGGGGGCGCGCCGCCCGAAACGCCCTGCGCGGGCTCGATTGACAGGCGCTTTCACCGCGACTAACGGGGCGCCTCCCCCGAGACAGTACTGACGACGAGGTGTCCGCCCGTGGCCCGACCGGAACTTGGCTTGAAGCGCCAGTGCATGAGCTGCGGCGCGAAGTTCTACGACCTCGCCCGCGATCCCGCGGTCTGCCCGAAATGCGGCGCGGTCTATCAGGCGGTGGCCACCTCCAGCCGTGCGGCCCCCCCGGCGCTGTCGCGGGGCCCGGCCAACACCGACGATGAGGACGAGACGGACGAGAAGGGTCCGGAGATGGTCTCCCTCGACGAGGTCGAGGCCGCCGAGGACGACGCCGATCCCACGCCCGAGGACGACTCGGTCGAGGACGGGGAATCCTCCGACGACGATACCTTCCTGGAGGAAGAGGATTCCGGCGACGACGACGTCTCCGACCTGATCGACGGCGATATCGAGAACGACGAGGAGGGCTGAGGCGGCCTCCGTCTCTCCCGACCAAAAACCCCCGGCGGCAGCGAAAAAGGGGGTTGAGTCCGCGATGCGAGCCGCCTATAGAACCGGCCTCGCCGACCGCGACCCGGACCGGCGAGACCCCGCGGTACCCAAACCGCGGTGGATGTAAAAAGTGGGGCCTTAGCTCAGCTGGGAGAGCGCTTCCATGGCATGGAAGAGGTCATCGGTTCGATCCCGTTAGGCTCCACCATCCCACCCTCGCGCGACGCGGCCCTGTCGGGGACGCGGACCGCGTTTAAAAATATGGGGCCTTAGCTCAGCTGGGAGAGCGCTTCCATGGCATGGAAGAGGTCATCGGTTCGATCCCGTTAGGCTCCACCATTCCTCGCGTGCGCGACGCGGCCGTCCCGGCCTTCCGCGCTATCAGGCAGATCCCCACAGCACCGTCCCTGCGCGCAGCGAAGCGATCCCGTAGGCGCGACGACTGAGGTCGCGCGGTCCTGAGTCACCACGCGTTGCTCGTGATGGCGGAGAGGACATCGCCCGAGGGTTTCAGGCGGAACCCGTCCCGGCCGACCAGGCCCGCATCGGGACTCCTCGCTGTATCAATCCGGCTCAGCGGGTCAGGTGACCGAGCGGCAGCGCGGTCGTGTACTTCACCTGCCCCAGGGCGAAGCTCGAGCGGATGTTGGCCACGCCGGGGATCCGCGTGAGGTGGTCGAGGACGAGCTTCTGGTACTGGCCCAGATCCTCGACGACGACGCGCAGCATGTAGTCGGCCTCGCCGCTCATCAGGTAGCACTCCATCACCTCCGGGCGGCTGCGCACCGCCTCGTCGAAGGCCTGGAGCGCGGCCTGGGTCTGCTTCTCAAGCGACACGTGGACGAAGACGTTGACCGCGAGCCCGAGGCTCAGCGGGTCGACCACCGCCACGCAGCCGCGGATCACCCCCGCCTCCTTCAGGTCGTTGACGCGTCGCCAGCACGGCGACGTCGACAGGCCGACCCGCTCCGCGAGATCCGCGATGCTGATCTCGCTGTCCTGCTGCAGGCACTCGAGGATGCGCAGGCTCGCGGCGTCGAGGGCGGCCGGTCGGGCGGGCATGCGATCGGTCTCCGGTCGGGAGCCGCGTGCGCGGTCCGGGGCGCAGGATGCGGCATGTTTTGCCGCCTACAGCCCGCATCTCGGAATATCAATCCGCGAGCCCCGGCATCGCGGCAAATATCCGGCATGTCCCGCCGCCGCGATCCTCGTATGATCGCGCCGACCAGGGAGGCCGCGCCGATGAACGCCATACCGCCGAAAGCCACGATCGCGCGGTCCGCCGAGGTGGATCACGATCCGGCCGAGACCCAGGACTGGCTCGCCGCGCTGGAATCCGTCTTCCGCACCGAGGGTGCGGCCCGGGCGCGCTTCATCCTCGATCGCCTGGAGCGGCGCTCGAAGGAGATCGGCATCCTCGACGAGGCCCTGCCCTACTCGCCCTACCGGAACACGATCGCGCTGGAGAAGCAGCCGCGCTACCCCGGCGACCTCGACATCGAGGAGCGCCTGACCTCGATCATGCGCTGGAACGCGCTGGCCATGGTGGTGCGTGCCAACATGGCCTACGGCGAGCTCGGCGGCCACGTGGCGAGCTACGCCTCGGCGGCGGAGCTGTTCGAGGTCGGCTTCAATCACTTCTTCAAGGGCGGCACGGACGGCGACCTCGTCTATTTCCAGCCGCACTCCGCGCCGGGCGTCTACGCGCGGGCCTTCCTCGAGGGCCGGCTGTCCGAGGAGCAGCTGAAGCACTACCGCCAGGAGATCGCCGGCGACGGGCTGTGCTCCTACCCGCATCCCTGGCTGATGCCGGATTTCTGGCAGGTCCCCACCGGCTCCATGGGCATCGGCCCGATCCACGCGGTCTACCAAGCGCGGTTCATGCGCTACCTCGGCGACCGGGGCCTCGCCGACACCACCGGCCGGCACGTCTGGGGCGTGTTCGGCGACGGCGAGATGGACGAGCCCGAGTCGATCGGCGGCCTGGCGCTCGCCGCGCGCGAGAATCTCGACAACCTAACCTTCGTCATCAACTGCAACCTGCAGCGGCTCGACGGGCCGGTGCGCGGCAACGGCCAGATCATCCAGGAGTTGGAGAGCCTGTTCCGCGGCGCCGGCTGGAACGTCATCAAGGTGCTGTGGGGCTCGGAGTGGGACGGGATCTTCGCCCGCGACACCAACCACGCCCTGCTGCGCCGCTTCGCCGAGACGGTGGACGGCAAGTACCAGACGCTCGGTGCCAAGGACGGCGCCTACAACCTCGCCCACTTCTTCGGCGAGGATCCGGAGGTGCGCGAGCTCGTCGCCCACATGTCGGATGCCGACGTCGACCGGCTGAAGCGCGGCGGCCACGACTTCCGCAAGCTCTACGCGGCCTTCGCGGCCGCCAAGGCCACCAAGGGCCGGCCGACGGTGATCCTGGCCAAGACCAAGAAGGGCTACGGCATGGGCGGCGCGGGCGAGTCGCGCATGACCGCCCACCAGGCCAAGAAGCTCGACGTCGACGCGCTGCGCGCCTTCCGCGACCGCTTCGCCCTGCCGCTGTCGGACGCGCAGGTGGAGGGCCTGGCCTTCTACAAGCCGGCCGAGGACGGCGCCGAGATGCGCTACCTGCGCGAGCGGCGCGAGATGCTCGGCGGCGTCCTGCCGGCCCGCCGCCGCACGGCGCCGACGGTCCCGGTTCCGGAGCTCTCCACCTACGCGGGCTTCGCCCTCGAGGCTGGCGGCAAGGAGATGTCGACCACCACCGCGGTGGTGCGCCTGTTCGGCAACCTCCTGAAGCACAAGGATCTCGGGCCGCGCATCGTGCCGATCGTCGCCGACGAGGCGCGGACCTTCGGCATGGCCAACCTGTTCCGGCAAGTCGGGATCTACGCGCCGCAGGGGCAGCTCTACGAGCCGGAGGATGCCGGCTCCATGCTCTACTACCGCGAGGCCCGGGACGGGCAGCTCCTCGAGGAGGGCATCACCGAGGCCGGGGCGATCTCGTCCTGGACGGCGGCGGCCACGTCCTACAGCGTCCACGGCCTGTCGATGCTGCCGTTCTACATCTACTACTCGATGTTCGGCTTCCAGCGGGTCGGCGACCTGATCTGGGCGGCGGCCGACCAGCGGGCCCGCGGCTTCCTGATCGGCGCCACGGCGGGCCGCACGACGCTCGGCGGCGAGGGCCTGCAGCACCAGGACGGTTCGAGCCACATGCAGGCGGCCGCGATCCCGAACTGCCGGGCCTACGATCCGGCCTTCGCGTACGAGATGGCGGTGATCGTCGACCGGGGCGCCCGGGCGATGATGGAGGAAGGCGAAGACGCCTTCTACTACCTCACGGCGATGAACGAGAACTACGCCCAGCCGTCCATGCCGCAGGGGGCGGAGGCCGGGATCCTGAAGGGCATGTACCGCCTGTCGGGGCCGGAGGCCGGACAAGGGACGGGCGCCGCTGTGCGGCTCCTGGGCTCCGGGGCGATCCTGCCGGAGGTGATCGCAGCGGCGACGATGCTCGCGCAGGATTTCGGCGTCGCGGCCGAGGTGTTCAGCGTGACGAGCTTCAGCGAGCTGGCCCGCGACGCCCGCGAGGCCGAGCGGCAGGCGATGCTCAACCCGGAGGCCGAGGCGCCGGTCAGCCACGTGGCGGCGCTGCTGCCGGGCACGGCGCCCATCGTCGCGGCGAGCGACTACGTCCGGGCCTACCCGCAGCTGATCGCCTCCTATGTCGGCGCGCGCTTCGTCACCCTCGGCACCGACGGGTTCGGGCGCAGCGACACCCGCAACGCGCTCCGCCGGTTCTTCGAGGTCGACCGGCAGCACGTGGTCATCGCCGCCCTGCACGCTCTGGCCGAGGCCGGCACGGTGCCGCGCGCCGCGGTGGCGGACGCGATCCGCCGCTACGGCGTCGCGGCCGACGCGCCCGCGCCCTGGACGATCTGAGGCCGGGCGCCCCGTCGAGGGGCGCCGCCCGCCCCCACCCCTTTTCCGAACGCCCGACCCACGGACACCCGACCGCATGAGCGCCGCGCTGCAGATCGCCCTCCCGGATATCGGCGACTACCGGGACGTGCCGGTCATCGAGCTTCTGGTGAAGCCCGGCGACCGCCTCGCGGTGGACGACCTGATCCTCAGCATCGAGTCCGACAAGGCCACCATGGAGGTCCCCTCCCCGGTCGCCGGCATCGTGCGCGAGTTGCTGGTGTCGGTGGGGACGAAAGTGTCCGAGGGCACGCCGATCCTGACGGTGGAGCCTGCCGAGGGCGGCGGGGTCGAGACCGCGGCGGCACCGCCTGCCGCGGCCGCAGCGCCGTCGGCTTCCGGGCAGGGCGCGGGTCCCCGCTCCCGTGCGGGAGAGGGACAGGGTGAGGGATCCGGGTTGTCCGGAGACGGCACCCCCCTCACCCCAGCCCTCGCCCGCACGGGAGAGGGAGCCGGTCGCGCCTCGCCGGAGCCGATGCGGGCCGACCCGATCCAGGCGACGAGCGGCGACGTGCATGCCAGCCCGTCGGTCCGCCAGCTCGCGCGCGAGCTGGGCGTCGGGCTCGACCGCGTCGCCGCCACCGGCCCGAAGGGGCGGATCCTGCGCGAGGACGTGCACGCCTTCGTCAAGGCGGCCCTCAACGCGCCGGTCCAGGCGCCCGCCGCCGCGTCCGGCATCGGCGCCGGCCTGCCGCCCTGGCCGGAGGTCGACTTCGCCAAGTACGGGCCGGTGCGGCGCGAGCCGCTCTCGCGCATCCAGAGTCTCTCTGGGGCCAATCTCAGCCGCAACTGGCTGACGATCCCGCACGTGACCAATTTCGACCGGGCCGACGTCACCGAGATCGAGTCGTTCCGGGTCGGCCTCAACACGGAGACACGCACGCCGCCCGCCCGGGTCACCATGGTGGCCTTCCTGATCAAGGCGGCGGCCTCGGCGCTGCGCGCCTATCCGCGCTTCAATTCCTCCCTGGAGGGCAGCGACCTCGTCCTGAAGGACTACGTCCATGTCGGCTTCGCGGTGGACACGCCGAAGGGCCTGATGGTGCCGGTGGTGCGCGACTGCGACCGCAAGGGCCTCATCGAGATCGCCACCGAGATGGCCGCGATGGCCGAGAAGGCCCGGGCCGGAACCCTCCCGGGTTCCGACATGCAGGGCGGCTGCTTCTCGGTGTCGTCGCTCGGCGGCATCGGCGGCGACGGCTTCACCCCGATCATCAACGCCCCCGAGGTCGCGATCCTGGGCGCGGCGCGCTCGCGCACCGAGGCGGTCTGGGACGGCAAGGCCTTCCAGCCGCGCCTGATCCTGCCGCTCAGCCTGTCCTGGGACCACCGCGTCGTGGACGGCGTCGCCGCCGCCCGCTTCCTCGGCCACGTGGCCTCGGTCCTGTCGGACCTGCGCCGCGCCCTCCTGTGACCGCCGCCATGCCCGAGACCCTCGACATCCGCGTCCCCGATCTCGGGGACTACGCCGACGTGCCCGTCATCGAGATCCCGGTGGCGCCCGGCCAGCCGGTCGCCAAGGACCAGACCCTGCTGGTGGTCGAATCCGACAAGGCGACGCTGGACATCCCCTCCCCCGCGGCGGGCCGCCTCGTGGAGATGCTGGTCGGCCTCGGCGACACGGTCTCGGCCGGCACCCTCGTCGCCCGCCTCGCGGTCGAGGCGACCGACGCGCGCGGCGAACCGACCCCTGCGCCGGCCTCGGCTCCGACCCCCGCGCCCACGCCCGCCGCGCCGCCGCCGAAGCCGCAGGCCGGCGCGGGCTGCGATCTCCTGGTGATCGGCGGAGGACCGGGCGGCTACTCGGCCGCCTTCCGGGCCGCCGATCTCGGGCAGCGGGTCATCCTGGTCGAGCGCCACGCGACCCTCGGCGGCGTCTGCCTCAACGTGGGCTGCATCCCCTCGAAGGCGCTGCTCCACGTGGCCGCGGTCACCGAGGAGGCCGTCCGGCTGGCCGCGCACGGGATCAGCTTCGGCGCGCCGACGGTCGATCTGGAGAAGCTGCGGACCTTCAAGGCCGGCACCGTACGCCGCCTCACCGACGGGCTCGCCCAGATGGCGCGCCAGCGCAAGGTCGAGGTGGTCCGCGGGACAGCCCGCTTCACCGGACCCGACACGGTCTCGGTGACGCTGCACGACGGCGGCACGCGGGACGTCACCTTCACGGGCGCCGTCGTGGCGGCGGGCTCCGCGCCGGTGGCCCTGCCGATGCTCCCGGACGATCCGCGGATCGTGAATTCCACCGGGGCGCTGGAACTGCCCGCCGTGCCGCGCCGGCTCCTGGTGATCGGCGGCGGCATCATCGGCCTGGAGATGGCGACCGTCTACAGCGCCCTCGGCGCGCGGGTCGACGTGGTCGAGCGCCTGCCCGGCCTGCTCGAGGGCGTCGACCGGGATCTCGTCAGCGTCTGGACGAAGCGCAACGCCCACCGTTTCGACCGCGTCCTGACAGGGATCGAGGTCGTCTCCGCCGAGGCGAAACCGGACGGGATCGCCGTGACCTTCTCGGGCGGGGCCGAGCCCGGAACCTACGACCTCGTTCTCCAGGCCGCCGGCCGCCGGCCCAACGGGGCGACGCTCGGCCTCGACGCGGCCGGCGTGGCGCTGGACGGCGGCTTCGTGCCGGTGGACGCCCAGATGCGCACGAACGTGCCGCACATCTTCGCCATCGGCGATTGCGTCGGCCAGCCGATGCTCGCCCACAAGGCGGTGCATCAGGGCCACGTCGCCGCCGAGGCGGCCGCCGGCCACAAGGCCGGGTTCGACGCCGCCGTGATCCCCTCGGTCGCCTACACCGACCCGGAGATCGCCTGGGCCGGCCTCACCGAGACGGCCGCGAAGGCGGCCGGGCGGGCCGTCGAGGTGGCGCGCTTCCCCTGGGCCGCTTCGGGCCGGGCCATCGCCAACGGCGCCGATTACGGCCTGACCAAGCTGCTGTTCGACGCGCAGACCAGGCGCGTCGTCGGCGGCGCCATCGTCGGCCCGAGCGCCGGCGACATGATCGGCGAGGTCGCGCTGGCGATCGAGATGGGCGCCGACGCCACCGATATCGGCCGGACGATCCACCCCCACCCGACGCTCGGCGAGACGATCGGTCTCGCGGCAGAGGCCGGGCTCGGCCTCTGCACCGACCTGCCGCCGGTCGCCCGTCGGTAGACACGACATCGGCGCCGGGCCCGTCCGCCCGGCGGCTCGACGGATCGCCGCGTCTTGTATAGATCTCGGCCCGCGTCGCCGGCTCGGCCGGGAAGCCGTCCGGTCGGAGCGTTCTGCCGGGCCTCGATGCGGCGGCACGTAGCGAAGATCTGGTGGTTCAGCTGGGAGGATATGATCCGAGATGCTGTGGCACACCGGAAAGTCTTTCCGCCATGCCGTCCGCATTTTGCCATTACTGGCACGGGATCAATCGGCGCGCGGGGCCCCGCGGCCCGCAACGGCCGCACAGGCGTTCCGGGTACCGCCCCTGGCCCTCGCGGTGCTGCTGGGGTCGGTCGCGGTGACCGGGTCGCCGAGCTGGGCGCGCGATGCCGCCGAGGCGCCGAAGCCGGCCGATACGCCGTCCGCCGCCGACGGGCCGCAGGCGCTCATCGCCTCGCTGCGGAGCCGTATCCTCGCGGCGCACAGCGCGACCTTCGCTCTCGAGAGCTGGTGTGCCGACTACAAGCTCGCCGGAGACCCGCACCTCGTGGCGGAGCGCGTGGCCGTCGCCGACAAGCCCCTGACGGCCGCGCAGCGCGCCCGTCTCGCGATCGGCCCGGACGAGCCGGTGCGCTACCGCCGCGTCCGTCTCGCCTGTGGGGACCGCGTCCTGTCCGAGGCGGATAACTGGTACGTGCCGGCCCGGCTCACGCCGGAGATGAACGCGACGCTGGACACCACCCGCACGCCCTTCGGCCGGGTCGTGCGTCCCCTCGCCCCGGTGCGCAGCACCGTCGAGGTGCGCGCGCCGGTCCGAAGCGCCGCGCCCGGACCGGACGATCCGCTCTTCGAGATCGACGCCGTGCTGTCGACCGGGGCCGGGCAGCCGTTCTGCGAGGTCGTCGAGACGTATCTGGGCGGTGCGCTGCCGCAGGCATCGCGGTAGAACCCGGCCGCGTTCTCGGTTGGGAGGAACAGGTATGGGTTCGAGGTTTCGTCGCGCGGTTCTGGCCCTGCTCGCGACGGGCGCGGCGTGCGCGCCGGCCCTGGCGGCCGATCCGGCCGGCGTATGGCTGACGGAAACCGGCAGTTCGAAGGTCCGCATCGCGCCCTGCGGCGGCGGCTTCTGCGGCACGATCATCAGCGCACCCGGGAAGGGGCTCGACGCGAAGAACCCG
The DNA here is from genome assembly GCF_040544715.1 of Methylobacterium sp. 1030. Taxonomy (NCBI): domain Bacteria; kingdom Pseudomonadati; phylum Pseudomonadota; class Alphaproteobacteria; order Hyphomicrobiales; family Methylobacteriaceae; genus Methylobacterium; species Methylobacterium sp. 1030. The sequence goes on from NZ_JBEPKM010000006.1 coordinate 104,048, forward strand.
GATCCGGCCCTGCGCGGCCGCAGCGTCGTCGGCGTCCAGATCCTCGACGCGCGACAGCCCGAAGGCGGCGGCTTCTCAGGGTCGCTCTACAACCCGAACGACGGCAAGACCTATTCCGGTTCGCTGAAGCTCACGGGACCCGACTCGCTCGAGGTCTCCGGCTGCGTCATGAGCGTGTTCTGCAAGCGGCAGACCTGGACGCGCGTGAAGTGATCGCGCGCGGCGGGCGCCGGGGCGAGGCGGTGCCGCGTCGCAACAACGCGGGATCGATCGCGCGCGACTGAGGTTGCCTGAGCCTGGAACCAGCAAGGATTCTCATGACCCGGACATGTCTCGCCGCCCTTCTCGCCCTCGCCACCGTCGCGCCGGCCAGCGCCCAGGTCGAGGCCCGGCCCGTCGCGCCCGCTCCCGGCGCGCCGGGCGTGGTGAGCCAGCAGATCGACGCCACCGGGAACGAAGCCGCCGTGAGCTACTCGCCCACCGGCCGGCCGGCCGACACGATCTCCAACAACTCGGCGGCAGCGGGCAACGCCAACCAGCCGTCGCGGGTCGCGCCGCAGGGCGGTGGCGGCGGCGGCAGCCGGTGATCTCGCCTGATCCCCGGTGACCCGAGCGGCGCAGGACCCGCGAGGGGGCCGCGATGTTCACCCGGGGCCGGAACGGACGCGGGAGCCTGTCGGGCCGACCGCGCCGGTCTCGCGGAGGACGATCGGACCGCACCCGTGACGGTGCGGCCCTTCCGCGGCCCGTCGCGGCTCAGGCGGCCTCGGTGAGGGCCTGCGCGACGGCGTCGAGGGCGGCCTCGGCCCCGGCTCCGTTCGGGCCGCCGGCCTGCGCCATGTCGCGGCGGCCGCCGCCGCCCTTCCCGCCGAGCGCCCCGGCCCCGGCCCGGACCAGGCCGACCGCGTCGTAGCGCGCGGTCAGGTCGTCGGTGACGCCGACCACCAGCCCGGCCTTGCCGTCCGGTCCGACGCCGACCACCGCCACGATGCCGGAGCCCAGGCGCTTCTTCTCCTCGTCGACGATCGGCTTGAGGTCGCGCATGTCGAGCCCCTCGATGACGGAGCGGCGGAAGGCCACCCCGCCGATCTCGGTCTGCTGCGCGCCCGAGCCCGGGCCGCCCTCGCCGCCCATGGCGAGCTTGCGACGGGTCTCGGCCAGTTCGCGCTCCAGGCGGCGCCGGTCCTCCATCAGCGCGGTCAGGCGGTCGGGCGCCTCCGAGACCGGCGCCTTGAGGATGCCGGCGAGCGCCGCCAGCGTCCGGGCCTCCTCGGCCCGGTGACGGCGCGCCGCGTCGGCCGTCAGCGCCTCGATCCGGCGCACGCCCGCGCCCACCGCGCTCTCGGCCACGATGGTGATCGCCCCGATATCGCCGGTGCGCGCGGCGTGAGTGCCACCGCAGAGCTCCACGGAGAAGTTCTTGGCGCGCGGTTGCGCGGCGTCGCCGTCGACCGGCAGCCCCATCGAGACCACCCGCACCTCGTCGCCGTACTTCTCGCCGAACAGCGCGCGGGCGCCCGACGCGATCGCGTCGTCCACGGCCATCAGCTTCGTGACGACGGGCGCGTTCTGCAGCAGCACCGCGTTGGCGATGTCCTCGACGCGGCCGAGCTCGTCGGCCTCAATCGGCTTCGGGTGGCTGATGTCGAAGCGCAGCCGGTCGGGGCTGACCAGCGAGCCCTTCTGGGCGACGTGGTCGCCCAGCACCTGCCGCAGGGCCTCGTGGAGCAGGTGGGTGGCCGAGTGGTTGGCCCGGATCGCCCTGCGGCGGGCGTTGTCGACCTTCAACTCGACCGGCTGGTCGAGGCCCACCGTCCCCTCCTCCACGGTGACGTGATGGACGAACACGTCGCCGAGCTTCTTCTGGGTGTCGGTCACCCGCGCCCGCACGCCCGGCGCCAGGATCAGGCCGGTATCGCCGACCTGGCCGCCCGACTCCCCGTAGAACGGCGTCTGGTTGACGAGGACGAGGCCGGTCTGACCAGCCTCGAGGGCCTTCACCTCGGCGCCGTCGCGCAGGAGCGCGGTCACGATGCCCTCGGCGGTCTCGGTCTCGTAGCCCAGGAATTCGGTGGCGCCGACGCGCTCGCGCAGTCCGAACCACACCGTCTCGGTCGCCGCCTCGCCCGAGCCCTTCCAGGCCTCGCGGGCCGCCTGCTTCTGGCGCTGCATCGCGGCCGCGAAGGCGTCGGTGTCCACGCCAATGCCGCGGGCCTTGAGGGCGTCCTGCGTCAGGTCGAGGGGGAAGCCGTAGGTGTCGTAGAGGGTGAAGGCGGTCTCGCCGGAGAGCTTGTCGCCCTCCCGGAGGTCGCGGCTCTCGGCGTCGAGGATCGACAGGCCCCGCTCGAGGGTGCGGCGGAAGCGGGTCTCCTCCAGCTTCAGGGTCTCGGCGATCAGGCTCTCGGCCCGCATCAGCTCCGGGTAGGCCTGGCCCATCTCGCGCACGAGGGTCGGCACGAGGCGGAACATGGTGGGCTCGCGGGCCCCCAGGATCTCGGCGTGGCGCATGGCGCGGCGCATGATCCGGCGCAGCACGTAGCCGCGGCCCTCGTTGCCCGGCAGCACACCGTCGGCCACCAGGAAGGAGGCCGCCCGCAGGTGGTCGGCGATCACCCGGTAGGACGCCATCGTGGCCGCCTCCGGCGCCCGCGAGACCGCGTGGGCCACGGCGTCGATCAGGGCGCGGAACAGGTCGGTGTCGTAGTTCGAGTGGACGCCCTGGAGGATCGCCGCCATGCGCTCCAGGCCCATGCCCGTGTCGATCGACGGCCGCGGCAGCGGGTTCCGGACGCCCGGCTCCAGTTGCTCGTACTGCATGAACACGAGGTTCCAGAACTCGAGGAAGCGGTCTCCGTCCTCGTCCGGCGAGCCGGGCGGGCCGCCCTGCAGCGCCGGGCCCTGGTCGATGAAGATCTCCGAGCAGGGGCCGCAGGGGCCGGTATCGCCCATCTGCCAGAAATTGTCGGAGGTCCCGATCCGGATGATCTTGTCGTCGGAGAAGCCGGCGATCTTCTTCCACAGGCCGGCGGCCTCGTCGTCGTCGGCGTAGACGGTGACGAGGAGCTTGTCGGGCTTGAGGCCGAACTCCTTGGTGATCAGCGTCCAGGCCAGCTCGATCGCGCGGTCCTTGAAGTAGTCGCCGAACGAGAAGTTGCCGAGCATCTCGAAGAAGGTGTGGTGGCGCGCGGTGTACCCGACATTGTCGAGGTCGTTGTGCTTGCCGCCGGCCCGCACGCATTTCTGCGCCGTCGTCGCCCGGTCGTAGGCGCGCTTCTCCATCCCGGTGAAGACGTTCTTGAACTGCACCATGCCGGCGTTCGTGAACATCAGCGTCGGGTCGTTCTTCGGCACGAGGCTCGAGGACGGCACGACCTCGTGGCCCGCCTTGGCGAAGTAGTCGAGGAAGGTCGACCGGATCTCGTTGACGCCGCTCATCGGGGCTGACTCTGGCAGTACGGACGGGAAAGGGCGGCCGCGCGTCATCCGCCCGGCGCCCGCATGGCGCCCTCTTAAGGAGGGATGCCGCGCGAGTCACGGGCGGCCTGCCCCGAAATCTCCACGGGACGCCGCAACTCGGCCACAAGCGCGGCCGTGTTGTCGCCACATCTGTCAAGCGATGGTGAGTCCGTAGCGCCACAGCGGCGTGTGGAGAGTCGGGATAACGATGCAGGGCCGCACGGTCGGATCGCCGAGGACCATCACCGGCAAGCAGGGCCATTTCGGCTCGGGCCGCGCCGACGTGATCGCCGCACAGCCCATGCTGGGCCGTGCCCATGGCAGCCGCCCCGCGCTGTTCCGCTCCCTGCTCACCGTCTCGATGATCGCCGGCGGCCTCAGCGCCGCGCTGATCGGGTCGGGCGTGGACCTCGCCAAGGTCGGCCTGTCGCCGGCCGTGTCGGTCGCGGAGGCCGCCACCGAGCTCCCGATGCCGCGCCCGCGCATCCACACCGTCGCCCTCACCACCCCGCTGGAGCAGACGCCGCTGCGCGCCGCCGCGAGCTTCGCCCCGGTGCACGACCTCGACACCGAACTCGGCTCCAACACGGTCGACCGCGTGTCGTACGACTTCCTGCTCTCCGAGAGCGCCGTCGGCGATCCGAACGACATCCTCGAGTTCGGCCCGATGAAGATCCGGCGCCACCTCGTGCAGACGATCGTCCGGGCGGCCCAGGCGGTCCAGACCGATCCGGTGCTGCTGATGGCGGTAGCCGACAAGGAATCGAGCTTCGTCACGGCGGTCCAGGCCAAGACGTCCTCGGCGACGGGCCTCTACCAGTTCATCGAGCGGACCTGGCTCGGCGTGGTTCGCGACTTCGGCGCCAAGTACGGGCTGGAGAAGGACGCGGCGCTGATCACCTCCGACGCCAACGACCGGCCGGTGATCACCGATCCGGCGGAGCGCGCCCGGGTGCTGGAACTGCGCCGCGACCCGTACCTCTCGGCGCTGATGGCCGGCGAGATGCTGAAGCGCGACGCGGCCCGCATCGCCCTGCGCATCGGCCGCGAGCTGACCCTCGGCGAGGTCTACCTCGCCCACTTCCTCGGACCGGACGACGCCGAGGAGTTCCTCGCCAACGTCGTGAACAAGCCGGCCGCCGCCGCGGCGGCCCTGCTCCCGGGGCCGGCCCGGGCCAACCGCTCGATCTTCTTCGCCGCCGGGCGCTTCGTCGGGCGCGGCCGCCACCGCAAGCCCCTGAGCCTGTCGGTCGCACAGGTGCACGAGAAGTTCGAGGCGATGATGAGCACCCGCGGGACGCGCTACCAGAACGTCCGCCAAGTCTCTGGAATCATGGCGTATGCCGACGCCGACGCCGGGCTCGCCACGCAGTAACGGCTCTGTGACGCCGGGCGGGATTCCGAACGCCCGGCGCAACCAGCGGCGGATTGCCGACTTTCCTCCTTCGAGCGCCGCATCCTCGGGCGGCGCGGAAGTCGACTTCGGGGGGAGTCCTTGAAAAAGCACCAGACGAGCGCACCCCTGCCGCTCACCGATACGCTGTCACCGGGTATTCCGCTCGATCAGATCGGTCAGAAACTGGCGTCGTTCTACGATGATCTGGTCACCGAGGGTGTGCCCGAACACCTCGCGGCCCTGGTCCGCCGCGTGCGGCAGAACGAGGGCGACGAGGCCGCCCTGGGCGCGCCGAGCGTCGTGGCGGCCGAGGCCGGTCCGCCGCGTCTCGCGCTCGTCGTGGAGGACGATCCCGAGATCCGCGCGCTCGCCGAGACCCTCTTGGAGGAAACCGAACTCGACGTGGTCGGGTGCGACAGCGCCGAGGCCGCCCTGTCGGTCCTCCAGGCGCGCGGGGGCGACGTCGCCCTCGTCTTCGCCGACGTCCGGCTGGCCGGCGAGATGGACGGCCTCCAGCTCGCCCGCGCGGTAGCGACCCTGTGGCCTCGGGCCCGCCTGGTGATCACCTCGGGCCACGGCATTCCCCGCCCCGAGTTGCCGGCCGAGGCCGTCTTCATCGCCAAGCCGTGGCGCCCCCTCGACGTGCTGGTCGAGGCCGAGCGCGCCGCCGCCGACCCGGCCCCGCCGGTGGTCTGAGGCGTTCCGCGCGGCCGGGCCCGGCCCTTGCATCGCCGGTGACCGCGTCGGCGCGAGCCCGGAGCCTGCGACTTGCCGATCCTCTCCGTCCGCCACCGCACGGTCTACCGGTACCGGCGTCCGGTCGCCTTCGGCGAGCACCGGATCATGTTCCGGCCGCGCGACAGCTACGATCAGCGGCTGATCGCGGCGACCCTCGACATCGCCCCGGAGCCGGCCTCCCTGCGCTGGCTGTTCGACGTGTTCGGCAACTGCGTGGCGGTCGCCACCTTCGACACCCGCGCCGAGACCCTGACCTTCGACTGCGGCATCACCCTCGACCACACCCCGGAGCACGCGCCGGTCTTCCCCCTGGCGCCGCACGCGACCCACTACCCGTTCGGCTACGGGGCGGAGGACATGCCGGACCTCGCCCGCTCCATCGAGCGGCAATGGCCGGACCCGCGGCACGAGGTCGATGCCTGGGCGCGGAGCTTCCTGCCGCCGCAGGGCCGTATCCCGACGCAGGAGCTGCTGGCCGCGATGACGCGCAGCGTGCGGGCGAACTTCACCTACCTCGCCCGCTCCGAGAAGGGCGTGCAGGACCCGCTCACGACCCTGCGCACGAAGCTCGGCTCGTGCCGGGACTTCGCGGTGCTGATGATGGAGGGCGTCCGGGCGCTCGGCATGGCCGCCCGCTTCGTCTCCGGATACCTCTACAACCCGCGCAACGACCGGGCGCGCCACGTCGGCGGCGGCTCCACCCACGCCTGGCTGCAGGTCTACCTGCCGGGCGCCGGCTGGGTCGAGTTCGACCCGACCAACGGCATCGTGGGCAACCGCGACCTGATCCGCGTGGCGGTGACCCGCGATCCGGCCCAGGCCGTGCCGCTGCACGGCTCATTCTTCGGCCTCGCCAGCGACGATCTCGGCATGCGCGTCGACGTCGACGTGGTGGAGCTGCCCGCCGACGGGCCGGCGGCCCGAACCGTGCAGGGGCCGGAGACGTCCCTGGCGCGTTGAGTTCGCGCGCACCCGGACCCGGAACGAGCGTGCGTGGCGACTCCGCGCGGACGGCGACAGAGCAAGGTGGCCCCGATGAAGATCAGGACCGGTTTCGATATCGCTTTCACGCTGTCGCAGCCGACACCGATGATCCTGATGCTGAGCGTCCATCCCTCGCGGATCAACGACGTGCTGACCCCGCACGCGATCGGGTTCGATCCGCCGCTCGAGGCGCGGACGTACCGGGACGGCTTCGACAACATCTGCCACCGCATCGTCGCGCCGCCCGGTCAGCTGACCATCGCGGCCGACTTCACGGTCGAGGATTCGGGCGAGCCCGATCCGGTCGTGCCGGACGCCCGGCAGATCCCGGTCCAGGACCTGCCCGACGACGTCCTGATCTTCCTCCTGGGCTCGCGCTACTGCGACACCGACAAGCTCTCGCAGACCGCGTGGTCCCTGTTCGGCGGCACGCCGGAGGGCTGGGCCCGCGTCCAGGCGATCGTCGACTACACGCACGAGCGGATCCGCTTCGACTATCAGCGCGCCGACGCGACCCGGAGCGCGCACGACGCCTTCATGCAGCGCGAGGGCGTGTGCCGGGACTTCGCGCACCTGGCGATCACCCTGTGCCGGTGCATGAACATCCCGGCGCGCTACGCCACCGGATACCTCGGCGATATCGGCGTGCCAAAGGATCCGGCGCCGATGGACTTCTCCGCGTGGTTCGAGGTCTTCCTCGCGGGCCCAGAGGGGCCGCGCTGGTACACGTTCGACGCCCGCCACAACCGGCCCCGCATCGGCCGCATCGTCATGGCCCGCGGCCGCGACGCCACCGACTGCGCCATCTCGACCAACTTCGGCTACGCCCACCTCGCGCGCTTCGACGTCCACACGGACGAGGCCCCCTGAGCCGCGCACGCGTTCGTGATATCGCGCACCGCACGGCCAAGCCGGCCTGCGTATTCCGCCGGGCAGCAAATTCCGGGCGGAAGTATGGAACTGCCAGCCTATGCTCACGCTTGTAATGGCAAAGGTTATTGCACAGGTAGGCCACTCATGAAGACCACGGTCACCGCACTCGCCGCGCTCCTCGGCGTGTCTGTTCTTGCCGCCACGCCCGTCCTCGCCGCTTCGTCGTACGATCCCTTCGGCACGGATAGTGCCGACGAGTACTACTCCGATCAGGGACAGTACGGTTACCAGGGCTCTTACGCCCCGGGCTACGGCCAGGGCGTGCAAGCCGCGCCGCAGGCGCAGGTCCAGCCGATCCCCCGCGAGATCGTCGCGTTCAACGCGCCCTACGCGCCCGGCACGATCGTGGTCTCCACCGCCGAGCGGCGCCTGTACTACGTGCTCGGCAACGGTGAGGCGATCCGCTACGGCGTCGGCGTCGGCCGTCCGGGCTTCAGCTGGAGCGGCACCAACAAGATCACCGCCAAGCGCGAGTGGCCGTCGTGGACGCCCCCGAAGGCCATGATCGCCCGTCGTCCCGACCTGCCGCGTTACATGGCGGGCGGCATCGAGAACCCCCTCGGCGCCCGGGCCATGTATATCGGCAGCACCGAGTACCGTATCCACGGCTCCAACGAGCCGGACACGATCGGTCAGGCGGTCTCGTCGGGCTGCATCCGGATGACCAACGACGACGTCACCGACCTGTACGAGCGCGTGAAGGTCGGCGCCAAGGTCGTCGTCCTGAACTGAGCGCGCGGCGCGGGATCACCCGCGCCCCTAGCCCGCCTGTGCCGCACGGGCCGCGTCATCCCACCCGGGGGCGCGGCCCGTCGCGTGTGCGGTCGCCTGCGCGGGGCTGCGCCTCAGGGAACGACGCGGCCGACGGCCGTCTGCGGCGGGCTGAACGACGCGATCGGCATGTCGCAGAAGCAGCGCACGCCGAGGGGCCGCGGCCCCGGCAGCGGGCAGGAATACGGCTTCGGGCCGGTGATTCCCTGCTGGACGGCGTCGCAATTGTAGCCGACCGGGGCGCGCTGCGCCCGGCGCGGGACCGGCCGGTAACCGCCGTCGTAGCCCGGATCGTCGTAGTACTGGGCGAAGGCCGCGCTACTCGGAGCGACGGCGGCGAGCGCCAGGGCGGCGACCGCCAGACGGAGAGGTCCACGCAGGCCGGATCGGCCGGAAACAGTGAGGCGCATCCCTGAACCCTTCACTCGGCGCGGACCCAACGCGTCCGCCCGGCGGCTCTCGGCGGCAATACCGGCGAAAACGAGACGGCCCGCCCCCGGATCGGGAGCGGGCCGCGGCCCCGTTCGTCGGTGCGAGCGTCAGTGCGACGCGCGCTCGGCGGCGTCCTGGGCGTTCTGGGCCGTCTGCTTCGCGGCGTCCTGGCCCTGCTCCATGGCCTTGCGGGCCTCGTCGGCACCCTGCTGCATCGCCGACTTGGCGCGCTCGGCGCCCTGCTGCATCGCGCTCTGCGCGAGGCCGCTGAACTCCTTCGCCTGGGCCTGGATGGCGGCGAACTGGCTGCGGACGAACTCGGCCTGGTGCTGCATCGCCTCCTGCATGTCCCTGGAGCGGACGAGCTTCTGGGCGAGGTCGAAGGCCGCGTTCACGTTCTGCTCGGCATACTCGAAGCCGCGCGAGGACGCGTCCAGCGCGTTGGAGCGCGCCAGCTCGGCCGAGCCCTGCACGGTGTCGGCGGTGCGGCGAGCCGCGCCGATGAAGCTGTCGAACGCCTTCCGGGCCTGCTCGACGCTCTTCTCGGCGAAGTCGCGCATCTCGGCCGGAACTTCGTAGTTCGGGGGGTTGCTCATACGTCGTCTCCTCTCTTCATTGGCCTGTGGATGGCGCTTTGTGCGGTGCACAATAACTGATTCGCCGCCATATGCCACCCGCGCTCACGGCGTTAAGGTTGACATAACGTAAACGTGTGACGGTTGCGCCGAGAGTCCAGCGCCGCGGCGCGGGGGAGTTTACAATAGGGCTACGGTCGCGCGCGTTTCTCGGGCAAAGCGGGACCGTTGAGCGTCAGGATCGCGTTAGGGTTCGAGGTCGCGGGCTTTGGAGACGACAGTGACACCGACGGCCGCTGCAGCCCCGCCCGGGCTGGGGACTGCCTTCGCGACCTGGGAGCGCCTGCCCGCGCTGGCGGCCGCGCTGGGCGCGCGCGACGCCGTGCATCTCGTGATCGATCCGTCGGAGGCCCGGATCCTGTCCGCGTCCGAAGCGGCGGCGGGTCTCGCCACGGTTCTGGACGGCCCGGCCCTCGCCGACCTGACCCGGCAGATCGCGACCGCGGTGGCGGGCGACGCCGCGCCCCGCCTCGCGCGCCTGCGCCTCGATGTCCGCCGGATCGCGCCGCCGGTCCTGTGCTGGCTGGCGCGCGGCGCGCAGGACGACGGCCGGCCCGCGATCCTCGTCGTGCCGACCGCGCCAGTGGCGGCTGGCCGCGCGCGTCCGATCCGCCCGCTCGATCCACCGGTCGACGCGCCCGCCGGGCATCCGGTGGCAGCGCGGGCGCTTCCCCAGGAGCCGCAATCGCCTCCGGCGACGCCGCTCCGGCGCGACGACCGCTTCCTCTGGCGCCTCGATGCCGCGGGTGTCCTGACGACCCTCACAGGCCCGGAGGCGCTCGCCGGGCTGGTCGGGCAGCGCTGGCGGGATCTGGCCGAGAGCGGGCGCCTCTCCGGCGCCGACGCCGTGCTGGCGGCCCTGCGCGACCGGCGCACCTTCCGCGGGGAACCGGCGGTCCTCGATGCCGGCACCGGGGCGTTCCGGGTCGACCTGTCCGGAGCCCCGCTCGGGCGGGGCGACGCGGCCTTCTCGGGCTTCGGCGGCTTCGGCCTGATCCGCAGCGCCCCGCCCGGCAGCCCGAGACCAGTCGCGACGCCGGAGCCGATCCCGGGGTCCATGCCCGAGCGCGTTCCCGAGCGCGTTCCCGAGCCCGTGCCCTCCGCGACGCCGGAGCCGGCAAGGTCCGCGGTTATCAAGCCCGCTGCCGTCCCGGCCGGGACCGGCGACGCCGCGATCCCTGTCGCGATTCCTGTCGCGGTCGACGCGGATCCCGTCACCGCGCCACTGTCGAACGACGAGCACGCCGCGTTCCGCGAGATCGCCCGCGCGCTGGGCGCCCGCTACGCCGGTGACGAGGCCGGATCGGGGTCGCCCCGGACCGCGGGAGGGGCGGTGATGCCGTTCCCGGCGCCGCAGGCCGGTCCGGCGGAGACCAGCGCGACCGCCGCGGATCCCGATGTCGAGACCGGGACGGCGGAGGCCGAGCCGGTCGCCGACGCGCCGCCGTCCCCGGAATCCGATCTCCTCGGCGGATTGCCGGTGCCGGTGCTGGTCCATCGCGACGGAGCGATCGTCGCGACGAACCGCGCCTTCCTCGATCTGACCGGCCACCCCGACCTGCCGAGCCTCGCGCGCCTCGGTCTTCCGGGATTGCTGCCCGGCCTCCCCCCGGCGGAGACGGTCGACCCATCCGCGCGCCGGACGACCGTCGCGACGGCCGACGGCGGCGCCCGTCCCGTCGAAATCCGGGCCGGCGCCCTCCCCTGGTCGGGCGCGACCGCGACGTGCCTGGTCGTGCGCCCGGTCGAGGACGCCGACGTCGCCGACGCCCTCACGGCCGAGCGCCTCGCCCGCGCCGCTGAGACCGAGCGGACGGCCAGCGCCGAGGCGACTTTGGACGCGCTGGAGACGGGCGTCGTCACGGTCGACGGGGCCGGGCGCATCGTCGCGCTGAACCGCGCGGCGGCCGGCCTGTTCGGCTGCGATCCGCGCGAGATCGTCGGCAGCAGCTTCGTCACGCTCTTCGACCGGGAGAGCGTCCTGACGGTCGCCGATGCCCTGAGGGGCACCGCCCCGGGGCGGCGGATCGTGCGCATCGACGGCGCTCCGATGTCGTTGACCGTAGCGGCGACGGCGAGCCGGCGCGTGGCCCAGATCGCCCGAGCCGAGGACGAGGCCCTCGCGCGGAGCGCGGAGGGCGGCCCGGAGCCCGCGCCGGGCCGCGCCGATGCCCTCGACCGGCTCGGCTGCGCCGTCCGCGAGCCCGTGTCCGGGATCGTCGACCTGGCCGGCGCGATGCTGAAGGAACCGTTCGGCCCCCTCGGCGACGCGCGCTACCGGGGCTGCCTCGCCGAGATCAAGGCCTCGGGCGAGGCGATGCTGGAGCGCGTCGGGAAACTCCTGGACCTCGCCGCCGTCGAGGCCGGCGCGCTCCACCTGGAGCCGCGCGCCCTCGACCTCAACGACGTCGTGGCGAGCTGTGTCGCCCAGCTCCAGGCGGAGGCGGCGCGGGGGCGCATCGTGATGCGGACGAGCTTCTCGACCGATATCGGCGACCTGGAGGCCGACGAGCGCTCGGTCAGCCGCGCGGCCAGCTTGGTGATCGAGAACGCGATCCGACGCTCCACGGCCGGCAGCCAGATCATCGTGTCCACCGGGTCCGCCGAGCGGGCGGGGATCGCCGTGCGGGTGCGCGAGACCGGCGCCGGCCACGCGCCGCGGGCGGCAGCGCCGCAGGGCGATGTCGAGGACGGGCTGGCGCTGCCGCGGGCGCTCGTGGAGGCCAATGGCGGGCGCCTGCAGCTCTCCGCCCGACCGGAAGACGGCACGCTCGTGGAGATCATCATGCCCGCGCGGCGGGCGGCCAACGGCTAGGGGTGAGCGCCCCCCACCCCCGCGGGGCGGAAACAGAGGGCCGCCGGTGACAGCGGGCTCGGGCGCGCGCGCTTGACAGCGCAGCATCGAAGCCCCAATCAGCCCTTACATTGCGCCCAATCTATTCACGGGAATTGAGCTGCGCAGGAGCGCGCCAAACTGCGATGATATCGTCCTCGTAGATTGGCGGCTACGTTACTTTGGAAGTCCTGGCTGCGCGGCGGAGACCGCGATACGATCGGGCGCCAAAACAGGGATGGGACGCCATGGTAGGCAAGGTGATCGAGGTTCAATCCGCGTGGCGCGAGGGTGCGCACGTGGACGATGCCAAGTACCGGGAGATGTACGCGGCTTCGGTCGCCGATCCCAACGCGTTCTGGGCCGAGCACGGCAAGCGCATCGACTGGATGAAGCCGTTCTCGACGGTGAAGAACACCAGCTTCGAGCCCGGCAAGGTCTCGATCAAGTGGTTCGAGGACGGCAAGACCAACGTCGCCCATAACTGTATCGATCGCCATCTCGAGACCCGCGGCGACCAGACCGCGATCATCTGGGAAGGCGACAACCCCGACGAATCCAAGCACATCACCTACCGCGAGCTGCACGCGCAGGTCTGCCGGATGGCCAACGTCCTGCGCAACCGCGGCGTCGGCAAGGGCGACCGCGTCACGCTCTACATGCCGATGGTCCCGGAGGCCGCCTACGCGATGCTCGCCTGCGCGCGGCTCGGGGCGATCCACGCCATCGTGTTCGGCGGCTTCTCGCCGGATTCCCTCGCCTCGCGCATCCAGGGCTGCGGCTCCAAGGTGGTGATCACCGCCGACGAGGGCCTGCGCGGAGGCCGCAAGGTGCCGCTGAAGGCCAATGTCGACGAGGCGATCAAGCGTCTCGGGACCGACCTCGTCGACCACGTGATCGTCGTGCGCCGCACCGGCGGCAGCGTCGCCATGGAGGCGGGCCGGGACGTCTACTACGACGAGGCCGCCGAGCAGGTGACGGACGAGTGCCCCGCCGTGGCGGTGGAGGCCGAGCACCCGCTCTTCATCCTCTACACCTCCGGCTCGACCGGGCAGCCGAAGGGCGTGGTGCACACCACCGGCGGTTACCTCGTCTACGCGTCGATGACGCACGAGTACGTCTTCGATTACCGCGAAGGCGACGTGTACTGGTGCACCGCCGATGTCGGCTGGGTCACGGGCCACAGCTACATCGTGTACGGGCCGCTCGCGAACGGCGCCACGACGCTGATGTTCGAGGGCATCCCGACCTACCCGTCGACCTCCCGGTTCTGGGAAGTGGTCGACAAGCACAAGGTCAACATCTTCTACACGGCGCCGACCGCGATCCGCTCGCTGATGGGCGGCGGCGAGGGGCCGGTGAAGAAGACCTCGCGGCAATCGCTCCGCGTGCTGGGCTCCGTGGGCGAGCCGATCAACCCGGAAGCCTGGGAGTGGTACTACAACGTCGTCGGCGACCAGCGCTGCTCGATCGTCGACACGTGGTGGCAGACCGAGACCGGCGGCATCCTGATCACCCCGCTGCCGGGTGCCACCGCCCTGAAGCCGGGCTCGGCGACCCGGCCGTTCTTCGGCGTGAAGCCCGAGATGGTCGACGCCGAGGGCAAGGTCCTGGAGGGCGCCTGCGAGGGCAATCTCTGCATCGCCGATTCCTGGCCGGGCCAGATGCGCACGGTCTACGGCGACCATGAGCGCTTCGAGCAGACCTACTTCTCGACCTACCCGGGCAAGTACTTCACCGGCGACGGCGCCCGCCGCGATGCGGACGGCTACTACTGGATCACCGGCCGGGTCGACGACGTCATCAACGTCTCGGGTCACCGGATGGGCACCGCCGAGGTCGAGTCGTCCCTGGTCGCCCACCCGAAGGTGGCCGAGGCCGCGGTGGTGGGCTACCCGCACAACGTGAAGGGCCAGGGCATCTACGCCTACGTGACCCTGAACGACGGCGAGGAGGGCGACGACGCCCTGCGCAAGGAACTCGTGACCTGGGTCCGCAAGGATATCGGGCCGATCGCCTCGCCGGACCTGATCCAGTTCGCGCCCGGCCTGCCCAAGACCCGCTCGGGCAAGATCATGCGCAGGATCCTGCGCAAGATCGCCGAGGACGATTTCAGCTCGCTCGGCGACACCTCGACGCTCGCCGAGCCGGCCGTCGTCGACGACCTGATCGAGAACCGGCAGAACCGGGGCTGATCGCACCCGCGCCGCCCCGGCGGCGCGGGTTCGGACCGGGGCGGGTGCCGGGGCGGCGCCCGCTCCCAACAAGAACCACGAGTCTCAACGCGAAGAACCGGGGGGCCAGAGCAGGCCCTCGCGGGAGGAACACCCATGAGCGGCACGACACTGAACACCCGAGGGCGCGCGGCGCCCCCGGGACCACGCCCACGCGAGACCGCCGCCGATCCGCAGGTCGAGCGGATCGCCCGGACACCCGAGTTCCAGCAGCTCGTTCACGAGCGCACCCGCTTCGCCTGGATCCTGACGATCCTGATGCTGGTCGTCTATTTCGGCTTCATCGGCCTGATCGCCTTCGACAAGTCGCTCCTCGCCGTGAAGGTCGGCGGCACCGCCTCCCTCGGCCTGTTCGCGGGCGTGTTCGTGATCCTGTTCGCCTTCGCGCTCACGGGGGTCTACGTCGCCCGGGCCAACACGCGCTTCGACGCGCTGAGCGAAGCCCTGAAGCGGAGCGTGGCCCGATGAACCGCCTCCTCCTCGGCCTGACGCTCGCCACGATCGTCGCGAGCGCCGCCTACGCGGCCGGCCCGGATCTCGGTGCCGTCGCGCAATCGGCCACGAACTGGCCGGCCATCCTGATGTTCCTGTTCTTCGTGCTGCTGACGCTCGGCATCACCTACCGGGCGGCCAAGGGCACCAAGTCGGCCGCCGACTTCTACGCGGCGGGCGGCGGCATCTCGGCCGGCACCAACTCGCTGGCGATCGCCGGCGACTACATGTCGGCGGCCTCGTTCCTCGGCATCTCCGGCCTCGTCTACACCTCGGGCTTCGACGGGCTGATCTACTCGACGGGCTTCCTGGTCGGCTGGCCGATCGTGCTGTTTCTGATCGCGGAGCGCCTGCGCAACCTCGGCAAGTTCACCTTCGCCGACGTGGCGAGCTTCCGCCTCGACCAGACCGCGATCCGCATCATCTCGGCGGTGGGCACCCTGGTGGTGGTGGCCTTCTACCTGATCGCCCAGATGGTCGGCGCGGGGAAGCTGATTCAGCTCCTGTTCGGCCTGCCCTACCTCTACGCGGTGATCATCGTCGGCGTCCTGATGATCGTCTACGTCGCCTTCGGCGGCATGAAGGCGACCACCTGGGTGCAGGTGATCAAGGCCTGCCTGCTGCTCGGCGGCGCGACCTTCATGGCCGGCGCGGTTCTGTACAAGTACGGCTTCAACCCGGAATCGCTGTTCGCCAACGCCGTTCAGGTCCACCCGAAGGGCGACGCGATCATGGCGCCGGGCGGTCTGGTGTCGAACCCGGTCGAGGCGATCTCGCTCGGCGTCGGCCTGATGTTCGGCACCGCCGGGCTGCCGCACATCCTCATGCGGTTCTTCACGGTCTCGGACGCCCAGGCCGCCCGCAAGTCGGTGTTCTACGCCACCGGCCTGATCGGCTACTTCTATATCCTGACCTTCATCATCGGCTTCGGCGGCATCGCGCTGCTGATGTCGGACCCGGTCTACTTCAAGCTCGGTCCGGCCGGCGCGTTCGACAAGCTGAAGGACATGATCGGCGGCACCAACATGGTGGCGGTGAACCTCGCCAACGCGGTGGGCGGGCCGTACTTCCTCGGCTTCATCTCCGCGGTGGCCTTCGCGACGATCCTCGCGGTCGTCGCCGGGCTCACGCTCGCCGGGGCCTCGGCGATCAGCCACGACCTCTACGCCCAGGTGATCGCCCGCGGGCGCACCACCGAGAAGCACGAGGTCAACCTGTCGAAGATCTCGGCCGTGGTGATCGGGATCGTGGCGATCTACCTCGGCTACGTGTTCGAGAACCAGAACGTCGCCTTCATGGTCGGCCTCGCCTTCGCGGTGGCGGCGAGCTGCAACTTCCCGGTGCTGGCCATGTCGATCCTGTGGCGCGGCACCACCACCTGGGGCGCGCTTGCCGGCGGCCTCGTCGGCCTGCTCGCGGCGGTCATCATGGTGGTGCTGTCGAAGGCCGTGTGGGTGACCACGCTGGGCAATCCCGCCCCGCTCTTCCCCTACGACAACCCGGCGCTGTTCTCGATGCCGCTGGCCTTCGCGACGATCTGGGTCGTCTCCCTCGTGGACAAGTCCCGCCGGGCCCAGCGCGAGCGGGCCGCCTTCGAGGCGCAGTACGTGCGCTCCGAGACCGGCATCGGGGCGGCCGGCGCGCACGCGCACTGACGGCCTTCCGAAGCGTCGAACAGGCGGAGGGCGCGGCGCGAGCCGCGCCCTTCGTCGTTCCGGTGACAACTGCGTACGCGCCCATGTTGATGGGAGTCTTCACGATCGCTTTACCGGTTGACCGCTCCAATCGGTGCGATAACGCATAGGTGATCTGCGCCGTGCGCAGAACCGCCCGGGAATCGGGCCGGTGAGCGGGCGATCCGTGTCGCGGGCCGCCCAAATGCGTCTGGGAGGACCTGTTTCATGGCTGTGGCAACCGCGAGTGCGCGGACAGGGGACGCCGCGAGGCCGATGACGTCGGCCGAGAAGCGGGTGATCTTCGCGTCCTCGCTCGGCACCGTGTTCGAGTGGTACGATTTCTATCTCTACGGCTCGCTGGCGGCGATCATCGGCGCGCAATTCTTCTCGGCCTACCCGCCGGCCACGCGCGACATCTTCGCCCTGCTGGCCTTCGCGGCCGGCTTCATCGTCCGCCCGTTCGGCGCCCTCGTGTTCGGCCGCGTCGGCGACCTCGTCGGCCGCAAGTACACCTTCCTCGTCACGATCCTGATCATGGGTCTGTCGACCTTCATCGTCGGCATCCTGCCCAACGCGGCGACCATCGGCATCGCGGCGCCGATCATCCTGATCGTCCTGCGCCTCGCCCAGGGCCTCGCGCTCGGCGGCGAGTACGGCGGCGCGGCGACCTACGTGGCCGAGCACGCCCCCAACGGCCGGCGCGGCTTCTACACCAGCTGGATCCAGACGACCGCGACCCTGGGCCTGTTCCTGTCGCTGATGGTGATCCTGGCGACCCGGACCATCACCGGCGAGGCCGCCTTCGCCGAGTGGGGCTGGCGCATCCCGTTCCTGGTCTCGGTGCTGCTGCTCGGCATCTCGGTCTGGATCCGCCTCCAGCTCTCCGAATCGCCGGCCTTCCAGAAGATGAAGGAGGAGGGCAAGACCTCCAAGGCGCCGCTCACCGAGGCGTTCGGCCAGTGGCGGAACGCGAAGTTCGCGATCATCGCCCTGTTCGGGCTCGTCGCCGGCCAGGGCGTGGTCTGGTACACGGGCCAGTTCTACGCGCTGTTCTTCCTGCAATCGATCCTGAAGGTCGACGGCTACACGGCCAACCTGCTGATCGCGTGGTCGCTGCTCTTCGGCACCGGCTTCTTCGTGGTCTTCGGCTGGCTGTCCGACAAGATCGGCCGCAAGGTCATCATCCTGGCGGGCTGCGCGATCGCGGCGGCGACGTTCTTCCCGATCTTCAAGGGGATCACCTCGACGGCCAACCCGAAGCTCGAGGCGGCGATCGAGAACGTGAAGGTGACGGTGACGGCCGATCCGGCCGCCTGCGGAACCTTGTTCAACCCGGTCGGGACCCGGGTGTTCACCCAGCCCTGCGACCTCGCCCGCGACTTCCTGTCGAAGTCGTCGGTCCGCTACTCGACCGCCCCCGGCGCGGCCGGCCAGCCCACCACGATCCGGGTCAACGACACCGAGATCCCGTACCCGCAGGGCGGCAACGTCGAGGCCAACAAGGCCACGACCGCCGCGCTGCAGGCCGCGGGCTACCCGAAGGCCGGCGACCCCGAGATCGTCAAGATGTCGAACCCGTTCGACATCTTCCGGCCGCAGGTCGCGCAGGTGATCGGCCTGCTGTTCATCCTCGTGCTCTTCGTCACGATGGTCTACGGCCCGATCGCCGCCATGCTGGTGGAGCTGTTTCCGACCCGGATCCGCTACACCTCGATGTCGCTGCCCTACCATATCGGCAACGGCTGGTTCGGCGGCCTCCTGCCGGCGACCGCCTTCGCCATGGTGGCCCAGACCGGCGACATCTATTTCGGCCTCTGGTACCCGATCGTCATCGCGGTTGCGACAGTGATCATCGGCGTGTTCTTCGTGCCGGAGACCAAGGATCGCGACATCTTCGCCGACACCTGATCGGCGCGAGCCGGTCGGACCGAGGTCCGGCGCGTGTCACAGACGCCCAGGCAGCTCACGCTGCCTGGGCGTTCTCGTTCGTACGGCACGACGCGGCCGTCCCCCTTGTGTCGAGCCTGCAACGCGGCGGCGAAATAGCGACCCGTGCGGTTCCTCACGGATTGCGTTTCGTCTGATCCTATACGGATGTGTCAAGTATCGAGGCCCGGCGGAAACAGGCCTCCACCGACCGGATCCGGAGCGTCAATTGTCCTGGTTCAAACTTTTGATGTTGCGAGAGGCGACTTATTGCAACTGCAAGTAATTTGACCGGCGACCCTGAGCTCATCGAAGGCGCGCCCGTCACCCGAGCCTGGACAAGATTTAACCTGCCGACAATCGGCCCGGTGGAACCCGATGCGGTACGAGCCCGTATCGGCTTTCCCTCCGCACCGGGCCCCTGGGATATCGAACGTGAACACCGTCCTGACACTTCTGCGCAGTCAGCCCGGCACGAAGCCACCGCTTCTCCTTGTGATTACCTGGTCCCTCGTCGCTGCTGGGCTCTGGATCCTGATCAACGGGTACGCCGGACGGCTGGTCTGGTGGTGGTGATGCGCCTCACCGCCCCCGATCGCTCTCGGGGTACCCGGTGAGATAGGCGCCGAGGAGATACCCTGCCTGATGCGCGGTTAGATATCCCAACACGATCAGGACGCGCAGCAGGTCGATCCCGTAGACCGACACGAAGATCGTCGTGGCGGTGAACAGGATCACCGACGAGGTCAGGGCGAGGATGATCACCGAGTAGGATCGGCCGAGAAGCCATCCCACGAGAAACAACAGCGCTGCGACCACCATCTCGTCACTCGACCCGGAGCTGTTCCAGGAAGTTCTCCACGCGAGCTTCCGGCGCATTTCTCCGCGATGATGGCGTGCGGCCGAGAAAATTTCAACCCGCGGCGCAGACACCGCGCCTATTCGACAAATTTGGAATATTACACCCGTAATGTTTCACCAAAGATAGTTTTCCCGGACGCCGACCATTCATTACCGAGCTTGGTCGAGCACCGCGTCTGTTCACGGCAATGCTGGGCGGAAGCGCCCGCTCGGCAAACAATCGACCCGGCCGCTCCGATCGCGGCGTATCGTTAACGCGGCGCGGCGGCGCGACCGCGGGCGTTCCGGGGCGTCCGGACCGGTGCGGCCGCCCCCGAGGTGGCGCGCCGTCCCGGAGGGCGGGCGACGGCCCGCCGGCTCAGTGCCGGAAGTGGCGGTGTCCCGTCAGGACCATGGCGAGACCGGCCTCGTCGGCCGCCGCGACCACGTCCGCGTCGCGCATCGAGCCGCCGGGCTGGATCACCGCGGTGGCGCCCGCCTCGGCGGCCGCCATGAGGCCGTCCGCGAACGGGAAGAACGCGTCCGACGCCACCACCGAGCCGACAGCGAGGCTCTCGGCCAGCCCGAGACGCTTCGCCCCCTCGGCGGCCTTCCAGGCAGCGATGCGCGAGGAATCGACCCGGGACATCTGGCCCGCGCCGATGCCGACCGTGGCGCCGGCCTTCGCGTACACGATGGCGTTCGACTTCACGTGCTTGGCCACCCGGTAGGCGAACCGGAGATCGGCCAGCTCGGCCTCGGTCGGCGCGCGCTTGGTCACGACCGTGAGCGGCATGTCGTCGACGACCGCCGCGTCCCGGCTCTGGACCAGCAGCCCGCCCGCGAGGGTCCGCACGGTCTCCCCGCCGGCCCGCGGGTCGGGCACGCCGCCGGCCAGCAGCAGGCGCAAGTTCTTCTTGCCGGCCACGATGGCCGCCGCCTCGGGCGTTGCGTCGGGGGCGATGATCACCTCCGTGAAGATCTCGACGATCCGGCGGGCCGCCTCGGCGTCGAGGGTCCGGTTCAGGGCGACGATGCCGCCGAACGCGGAGGTCGGGTCGCAGCTCAGGGCCCGCTCGTAGGCCTCGAGCAGGCTCGCCCCCTCGGCGACGCCGCAGGGGTTGGCGTGCTTGATGATGGCCACGGCGGCGGTCCGGGCCGGGTCGAACTCGGCCACGCACTCGTAGGCAGCGTCCGTGTCGTTGAAGTTGTTGTAGGACAGCTCCTTGCCCTGGAGCTGGCGGGCGGTGGCCACGCCCGCCCGGACCTTACCGGGGGCGCGGTAGAAGGCGGCCGACTGGTGGGGGTTCTCGCCGTAGCGCAGTTCCTGGCCCAGGGAACCGCCGAAGGCCCGGAAGCGGGCCGGCGCCTCGGCGCCGAAGCGGCCCGCCATCCAGTTGGCGATGGCGGCATCGTAGGAGGCGGTGCGGGCGAAGGCCTTCTGCGCCAAGCTCCGGCGCAGATCCGCGCCGAGTGCGCCGTCCTGCGCCTCGAGGGCGGCGAGGACGCCGGCATAGTCCGACACGTCGGTGACGACGGCGACGTCCGCGTGGTTCTTGGCCGCCGCGCGGATCATGGCCGGGCCGCCGATATCGATGTTCTCGATGCAGTCGGCGTCGGACCGGTCGGCCGCGATGGTCGCCTCGAACGGGTAGAGGTTGACCACGAGGAGATCGATGGCGCCGATGCCGTGGGCGGCGAGCGCGGCCTGGTGCTCCGGGTTGTCGCGGATGGCGAGCAGGCCGCCGTGGACCGCCGGGTGCAGCGTCTTGACCCGGCCGTCCATCATCTCCGGGAACCCCGTCAGGTCGGCGACCTCGGTGACCGGCAGGCCGGCCTCCTGCAGGGTCCGGTGGGTGCCCCCGGTCGAGACCAGCGCGATGCCGCGGGCGTGGAGCGCCCGGGCGAAGTCGACGAGGCCGGTCTTGTCCGAGACCGAGAGGAGCGCGCGGGAGACCCGCACCTGATCGTGCGCCATAGCTTCGTGCCGAAAGTTCGAGATTTTCCGGCGCGGTAGCATGGAAACGGTGAGCCCGGCCAGCCGGCCCTGTCCGGAGACCCGTCAGGGCGCCACGCCGCGCAGGGGCGCGGAGGCCCGACGCTCGAAGTTCCACCGGACTTCCACATCGTCGGATACCCGCAGATGAAGGACGATCTGGTCGGTCCGGCGCGGTCCGGTCAGGCCCGAGAAGTAGACGCTCTCCTCGATGGCGATCTCGGCGTTCTCGGCGCTGAACACCCAGACCTCCCCGAGCGCCGAGGCGAGTTCCAGCCCCTCCGGGACGCTGCGCACCGCGATGCCGGGATGCAGGTGAAAACGGATCGCCACGTCCTGCGGGCGCAGCCGCCGCCCGCGGCTGAGCCCCTTGCCCTGGCGCAGGAAGGCGTCGCGGCCCTCCAGGCGCGCCGTCGCGTGGAAGAGCTGCCAGCGGCGCTCGTGCACGATGCCGAATTCGGGGGCGTAGCCGTTGTGCCGGGCAGCGAGGACGACGCTGTCGGCCTCCTCGGCCCGCTCGGCCGCCACCGCAGATGGACCGCTCAGCACCACGGGCCCGCGCCGACCGATCAGCCAGTCCGCCAGCAGCCGCTCGCCCCACCACCCGGTGCGGGTGAGGAACCGGCAGGATGAGGCGTGGGCCACCGAGGCCGTCGAATGGGCCGGCGTCGAGCGGGCAAGGAGGCGCAGATCCGCGCCGCTGGCCGGCAGGCCGCAATTGACCACGATGCGCTGCGGCCCGCTCGACATCTCGAAGGCGAGGCAGCCCGCACCGGCATTCACCGCGTAGGGCAGCGGCGGGCTGGCACCGACATCGGCGACGATCACCACCCGGCCGCCCTCCAGGCGCTCGTAGCCCGAGTTCGGCGCGTGCATCAGCGGGCGGGCGAGCGCGCCGTCGTAGACCAGCAGGGTCGCGAGATGGTCCGCGTCCGTGGCGCCCATGCCGTTGAAGTGGCTCAGCGAGGCATCCGGGTGGCGGAGCAGTCGCAGCAGCGGCAGCATCCGGTCGACCGCGCGCAGGAGCGCCAGCGGCGGCTCGACGCTGCGGCTCAGGTAGCTCTGCCGCAGCGGCAGGAGGTCGAGGAGCAGCTCCATGGCGTAGCGCGGGTCGCGGGAGCGGTGGCCGCCGTCGGTCAGGATCTGCCGGTCGAGCTCCCGCGTCAGGATGCGGGTCGCCCGGCGCAGGATCGGCTGGATGCCGTCGCAGCACAGGCCGGCGTAGCAGAGCGCCACCGCGGCGTTCAGGCGCCATTGCGGCGGCACACCGCGCCGGAGGTCGCGCTCGAGCTGCTGGGCGTTGCGGCCGATCGCCTTGAGGAAGTTCTGGTAGAAGCCGTGGTCGGCACCCTCCAGAACGAGGGGCGACTGGCACAGGAACGAGATCAGCCGGCGCGCCGCCACCGGCGTCTGGCGGGCGAGCGCCGCGTCGCCGCGGCCGGCGATGAAATCGGCCACGAAGGCGCGGGCATTGGCGCGGGCCAGCGCGGTGTCGGCGGCGCGCAGGTGGCGCAGCCAGCCGAAGCCGTAGAGCTCGTCGGCCCATTCCGGCGACGGTGCCGCGTAGTCGAAGGGCGAGCCGCCGCTCGCCGCGAGCGACCGGCCGGCGAAGACGAACAACCCGGCGTAGATGTCGTCCGCGAAGGTCGCGTCGGAGGTGCGCAGGTCCTGCGGCGCGATCACCAAGCCGGCGACCCGCATCCGGGCGAGGATGTCGGGCGGGGCTGTGACGCTGGCGCCGGCGGCGCGGACCGCGCGCGCGGTCTCGCGCGCGACGAGCCGATAGAAGCGCCAGCGGTCAGGCCCCCAAGCCACGCGATCTCCGAGCTACGCGTTCTGAAGGCCCCAAGGCCTTGAGCCCTCGCGCACGAGGATCGGCTGGCACCCGTTTCGTAAGGCTAGTGGGGGCCTCTTAACCGGCGGTTTACGCTATGTCATGTCCGACGCCGTGAAGGCGAAGGATCGCGGCGGCGCGCCCTCCCGGCGGGTTAGCCCGGCATCAGCGCGGCGTCGAACGCCTTCAGGTTCGACCGCATCAGGTCGAGATACGTCGCGGCCGGGCCGTCCGGCGCCGAGAGCGCGTCGGAATAGACCTTGCCGCCGACGCGGGCGCCGCTCTCGCGGGCGATCTGCTGCATCTGGCGCGGGTCGCTGATGTTCTCGAGGAACACCGCCGGCACGCGCTCCTTCCGGATCTGGCGGATGATCGCGGCCACGTCCCGCGGGCTCGCCTCGCTGTCCGTCGACACGCCCTGCGGCGCGATGAAGCGCAGGCCGTAGGCCGCCGCGAAGTAGCCGAAGGCGTCGTGGGTCGTGATGATCCGCCGCCGCTCCGGGGGGATGCGGGCGATCGCCGCCCGGACGTCCCGCTCCAGCGCGTCGAGCTCGGCGAGGTAGGCGGCCGCCGCCGCCCGGTAGGCGTCGGCATGGGCCGGATCGACCTTGGCGAGGCCGTCCCGGATGTTCGCCACGTAGGTCCGCACGTTGGCGACGTCCTGCCAGGCATGCGGGTCCACGGCGTGGTCGCCGTGTCCGTGTCCGTGGTCGCCGTCCTCGTGGGCGTGCTCGTCCTGCGCGGGGATCGGCTTCACGCCCGCGGAGGCCACCACCACGGGGGCGCGCGTGCCGGAGGCCCGGATCAGCCGGTCGAACCAGCCCTCCAGCCCGAGGCCGTTGACGAACACGATGTCGGCTTCGGCGAGCTTGCGCGCGTCGGCCGGGGACGGGCTCAGGCCGTGCGCGTCGGAGTCCGGACCGACCAGCGTCGCCACCGTCACGTGCGATCCGCCGACCTGCCGGACGAGGTCGCCCAGGATCGAGAAGGTCGCCACCGCCCGCACCGGCCGGTCCTGCGGTGCGGCCGAGACCGGCCCCGCCGACCCGAACCACAGGGACAGGATCGCGAGCGCCGCGATCCGGAATGTTCTCGCCACGCGCCGCACCGCTCCACCTGCCGCAACCCCGTCGCGCCTGCCACTAATGTAACATTGTTACATACACAAGCGGGATACACGGAAGGTGCCCTATGCGCGGCGTTGGGCGCCGCCGCGGGCCGCGGCGACGTCCCGAGCGTGAGACGGAGATTTCCATGTCCCGACCTTTGACGGCGGCCATCCTGGTGACCGGGGCGCTCGGCCTCGGGCTCGCCGGCGCGGCGGTCGCGCGCGATCACGGACCCGAGGGCTTCCGCGGGCACGGCCGCTGGAGCGCGCTGACCCCCGAGGACCGCGCGGCCTTCACGGATGCCCGCATCGCCGCCCTGCATGCCGGCTTGAAGCTCAACGCCGACCAGGAGAAGCTGTGGCCGCCGGTGGAGACGGCGATCCGCGACATGGCCAAGCTGCGCCAGCAGCGCCGCGAGGCGATGCGCGACCGGCCGAAGTTCAGCGACGACGCGCCGGCGGCGCTGCGGGCGATGGCGGACGCGGCGAGTGCGCGGGGCGACGCCCTGCGCAAGCTCGCCGACGCGTCCCAGCCGCTCTACGCCAGCCTCGACCAGGACCAGAAGCGGCGCGCCATGATCCTCGCCCGGCCGATGGGCCCGATGGGCGGCCACGGCATGCGGGGCGGCTGGCACCGGGACCGCGGTGACGATCGCGGCGACGATCACGGGTCGCGCGGCGACGGCCGCTGAGCAAAAGCCTTGATCCGCGGCGGCGGCGGCGGCAAACCGCAGCCGCCGCGCATCCTGCCCCGGGGCGGCACTGATCCGACCCGGTAGGTCTCATGGCGCGCCTTCCCGGCGACACGGCTCCCCTCCTCGCCCGGCTCTGGCGCACGTGGCTGTACCCGCACCGGGCCACCTTGGCGGTGGTGCTGGTGCTGATCGCCCTGGTCGGCGCCTCGACCGGGCTCTACCCGGCGCTGATCAAGGCCGCCTTCGACGCCTTCGACCGTAAGGACGCCGCCGCCATCGCGTACGGACCGCTGGTGGTGATCGTCGTCACGGCCACGCGCGGCTTCGCCCTCTACGGCCAGACGGTGCTGACCAACCGGGTGGTGACCCGGGTCGAGGCCGACATGCAGGCGGCGCTCTACGGGCATCTCATCGATTCGGACCTCGCCCAGCTCGGCCGCGAGAGCCCGGCGGCGCTCACCCAGCGCTTCACCACCGACTTCGCCTTCATCAAGGAGGCGCTGACCCGCATCTCGACGGTCCTGCTCCGCGACATCGCGATGCTGATCGGGCTCGTGGCAGCGCTGATCTGGATGGATCCGGTGCTGACCCTCGTGGCCGGCGTCACGGTCCCG
Source organism: Methylobacterium sp. 1030 (assembly GCF_040544715.1). Taxonomy (NCBI): domain Bacteria; kingdom Pseudomonadati; phylum Pseudomonadota; class Alphaproteobacteria; order Hyphomicrobiales; family Methylobacteriaceae; genus Methylobacterium; species Methylobacterium sp. 1030. Next base: position 129,641 of record NZ_JBEPKM010000006.1, read on the forward strand.
TTCGTGGCGGGACCGATCGGGCGGATCGGCCGGAAGCTCCGGCGGGTCTCGACCTCGACCCAGGAGCAGATGGGCGCCACCGCCAGCCTGATCTCCGAGAGCCTGCAGGGGGCCCGGGTCGCCAAGGCCTACGCGATGGAGGCCTACCTCAAGGGCCGCGCCGCGGAGGCCCTCGACGAGGTGCGGCGCCTCAAGATGAAAGCCGCCAATGCCCGCGGCCGCCTCGACCCGCTGCTCGAGATCGGCGGCGGCATCGCGGTGGCGGGCGTCCTGGTGCTGGTCGGCCAGCGTGTCCTGGCCGGCGAGAAGACGGTCGGCGACTTCACCGGCTACGTGGCAGCCCTGCTCCTCGCCGCCCAGCCGGCCCGGGCGCTGGGCAACCTCAACGCCATCCTGCAGGAGGCGGCGGCCGCGCTGCGGCGCTACTTCGACGTCATGGACGAGAGTGCCACGATCCGCGAGGCGCCGGAGGCCCGGCCGCTGGCGGTGACCGGCGGCGCGATCCGCTTCGCCGACGTCCGGTTCCGCTACCGGCCGGACGCGCCGGCGCTGGAGGGCATCGACCTCGCGGTCCCGGCCGGATCGGTGACGGCGCTCGTCGGGCGCTCGGGCTCGGGCAAGTCCTCGCTGCTCAACCTCGTTCCGCGCCTCTACGACGTCACCGGCGGCGCCGTGACCATCGACGGCCAGGATGTCCGGGACGTGACGCTGGCTTCCCTGCGCGCCGCGGTGGCGGTCGTCTCGCAGGAGGTCGTGCTGTTCGACGACACGATCGCCGCCAATATCGGCTTCGGCCGACCCGGGGCCACGCCCGCGGAGATCGAGGCGGCGGCCGAGGCCGCCGCGGCCCACACCTTCGTCTCGGCCCTCCCGGAAGGCTACGGGTTCCGGGTCGGCCCGGGCGGCGGCCGGCTCTCGGGCGGCGAGCGGCAGCGGATGGCGCTGGCCCGCGCCTTCCTCAAGGACGCGCCGATCCTGCTCCTCGACGAGGCGACCTCGGCCCTCGATTCCGAATCGGAGCGGCTCGTCCAGGAGGCGCTGACCCGGCTGATGCGCGGCCGCACCACCCTGGTGATCGCCCACCGGCTCTCGACCGTGCGCGACGCCGATCAGATCGCCGTGATGGAGGCGGGCCGGGTGATCGAGACCGGGCGCCACGACGACCTGCTCGCCGCCGGCGGCGCCTACGCGCGCCTGCACCGTCTGCAGCTGTCGGAGCCCGCGACCGCCGAGTGACGCGCCGAGTGACGCGCCGAGTGACTCGGCGAGCGACTCGCATGTGCGGCGACGCCGTCATGCGCCGGCTCCGTAGATTCGCGCGCCGGAGCGCGCCATAAGGGCCTCAGTCGATGAGGACCACACCGTGAGCGACCTGACGTTCGAGATCCAAAGTCATCCGGCCCCGCGGACCGCCGAGGAGCGGGCCGCGCTGATGGCGAATCCTGGCTTCGGCAAGGTGTTCACAGACCACATGGTGGTGGCGCGCTACACCGCCGGCCGCGGCTGGCACGACGCGCGGATCCAGGCGCGCGAGGCCATCCCCCTCGATCCTGCCGCCGCGGTGCTGCACTACGCGCAGGAGATCTTCGAGGGCCTGAAGGCCTACCGCACCGCGGACGGCGGCGCGGCCCTGTTCCGGCCGGAGGCCAACGCCCTGCGCTTCCGCCGCTCCGCCGAGCGGATGGCGATGGCGCCCTTCCCGGAGGACGCCTTCGTCGAGGCGATGCGCAGGCTCGTCGAGATCGACCGCGCCTGGATCCCCGACACGCCGGACGGCAGCCTCTACCTGCGCCCGTTCATGATCGCCAGCGAGGCCTTCCTCGGGGTCAAGCCGGCCTCGGAATACCTGTTCGTGACGATCGCCTCGGCGGTCGGCTCCTACTTCAAGGATCCGACCGGCACCGTGACGGTGTGGGTCTCGGAGCACTTCACCCGCGCGGCCCCGGGCGGCACGGGCGCGGCCAAGTGCGGCGGCAACTACGCGGCGAGCCTCGCGGCGCAGTCGGAGGCGGCGTCGCAGGGCTGCGAGCAGGTGGTGTTCCTCGACGCGGCCGAGCGCCGCTACGTCGAGGAGCTCGGCGGCATGAACGTGTTCTTCGTCTTCGAGGACGGCACGCTGGTGACGCCCCCGCTCTCGGACAGCATCCTGCCCGGCATCACCCGCGACTCGGTGATCACGCTGGCGCGGGAGGCGGGCCTGACCGTGAAGGAGGAGCCCTACACGATCGACGCGTGGCGCGCCGACGTGCGGGAGGGCCGCCTCACCGAGGCCTTCGCCTGCGGTACCGCCGCGGTGATCACGCCGATCGGCACCGTCAAGGGCCGGGAGGAGAGCTTCACCATCGGGAACGGCAAGGCCGGCCCCGTGGCCCAGCGGCTGCGGAGCCTGCTGGTGGACATCCAGCGGGGCAATTCCAATGACGCCCACGGCTGGTTCCAGAAGATCTTCTGAGAATCGGCGTCCGCCCGCGGCCGTGTGGTCGGGGTCGGGACTGCTGGGTTCGCCGCGAGGACCGGGCAGGCGTCTGCCCGGTCCTCGCCCTCGTCCCGAGGTCGCGGCGCGCGTTGCGGACTTCTCGGGCGGTCTTCGGCGGAGCGCACGGTGACGGATACGGTTGCCGCGCGCGTGACGGACGCGTCGGTCCACTCTCCCGAGCCGCCTATCGGCCCCTGGAACCCGGGCGTCCGGTCCGATCTGCCGTCCGGCTTCCTGCCCCTCGTGACCGTCTACCGGCCGGAGCACGTCGAGACGCCGCTCCGCGACGCCCTGGACCTGAGCGATCTCTGCGGGCTGCCCGCCCGCCAGCTCACCCGGTTCCGGGCCGGGCGCCTCGTCGTCCACGAGGTCCTGATCCGGGTGATGTCGGATCTCTCCGTGCCGGTGGGCGAAGTCTACGCCGATCTCGGCGTGAACTTCCGCGCCATCGTCGCGACCATCCTGCGCGAGGGCATCGAGCCCCGCCTCGCCGAGGTCGAGTCCGCCCTTGACCGGATCCGCGCCGAGGCCGACGCGGTGCTCGCCCGCGAGATCGCCGCCATCCTGGAGGAGAGACCTCCCCCGCCGCCGCCAGAGCCGCGCTGGCTCGACCGCCTGCTCGGGCGCCGCCCGCCGACGGTCCAGGCGCCGCGCGAGGATCTCGCGACCCGGGCCCTGCGCCATCTCGAGAGCTGGCAGCGACGCGCCGCCGAAGCCGGCGACGCCCTGGAGATGGCCGCCTGCGAGGCCCTGCGCGCCGTGGTGTCGGGCCTCATCGCGCGGCAGAATGCGGTCATCCGCGACGCCGCGCTGCTGCGGACCATCGCGGGGACGCTGGTCTCGAACGGCTACGGCAGCCGGCGCGTCGGCGAGCAGATCGAGCCCTGGATCGACGCCGTCGTCGAGGCGCAGCGCTACCGGCGGCTGGCGCCGCAGGATCATCCGGTGGTGATGAACGTGAAGGGCGCCTCGGCGTCCGGAAAGAGCACGATCCGCCCCTACCAGCTCGGCCTCGCCAGGCGGCTGGGCATGGCGTGGTCGGACTTCGCGGTGATCACCCCCGACGTCTGGCGCAAGTACCTCCTCGACTACGACAGCCTGGGCGAAGCTTCGCGTTACGCCGGGACGCTGACCGGCTACGAGGTCGAGATCATCGACATGAAGCTCGACCGCTACGTCACCCGCAAGGCGGCGGAGCGGCGGATCTCGAACCTGCTGATCGACCGGTTCCGGTTCGACAGCTTCCAGGCCGACGCGGGCTCGGACGGCGGCGGCCAGTTGCTCACCCGGTTCGGCGACCGCGTCTACATGCAGTTCATGGTCACGCCTCCGGCCGACACCGTGGAGCGCGCCTGGAAGCGCGGCGAGCTGTTCGGCCGCTACAAGGCCGTCGAGGACCTCCTGGCCCACAACGTCGAGGCCTATACCGGCATGCCGCGCCTGTTCTTCAACTGGGCGCTCGCACGGGACAAGCAGGTGGTCTGCGAGTTCCTCGACAACAGCGTGCCGCTGGGCGAGCGCCCGCGCACCATCGCGTTCTGGGCGGACGGAACTCTCAACATCCTCGACGTGAAGGGGCTGATCGACATCGACCGCTTCCGCAAGGTCGACATCTTCGCCCCCGGGCCCGACGCGGTGTTCGACGGCGCCGACCTCTCGGCCTCCGCCAACACCAGCTTCCTGCGCGAATGCCTGCGCCGGATGGCGGTCGTCCGCTTCGTTCAGGCCGAGACCGGCCGGGCCTTCATGCGTCTCGACCGCGGTCGGATCACGGCGCTGGATCCGGGAACCCTGGCGGCGGTGAAGTCGGGGCCCGATTGGGAGGCCGCCTGCGCCCTCATCGGCTTCCCGGCCGACCCGGCCTCGATCCCCGCCCTCGACGAGATTCTGAGCCCCGCGGAGGCACCGACGCTCGGTGCCTGGGGACCGATTCCTCCGGCCGGGCAAACGGAATAATATCGCCGTCCTGACACTTCACCCGGTCCGTCTCACCCTGGTATATTGCATACCTAGAACGGATGTGCATGATCGTCGGGGCACGAGAGACGCCGCCAGAGCAAGGCCGCGCCGCCCAAGAGAGAGGCTCAGGGATGGAACGCCAGGATTCGCCTTCGGCGAAATGGTGGCAGCTCGCCTTCGGCGTGATCTGCATGGCCATGATCGCCAACCTTCAATACGGTTGGACCCTGTTCGTGGACCCGATCGACCAGCGCTACCATTGGGGCCGCGCGGCGATCCAGCTCGCGTTCACGCTGTTCGTCGCCACGGAGACCTGGCTGGTGCCGGTCGAAGCGTGGTTCGTCGACCGCTACGGTCCGAAGATCGTCGTCGCCTTCGGCGGCGTGATGATCGCCCTCGCCTGGACCATCAACGCCTACGCCGACAGCCTGGCGATGCTCTATCTCGGCGCCGTCGTCGCCGGCATCGGTGCGGGCTCGGTCTACGGCACCTGCGTGGGCAACGCGCTCAAGTGGTTCCCGGATCGCCGCGGCCTCGCCGCCGGCGCCACCGCGGCCGGCTTCGGCGCGGGTGCCGCCATCACGGTGGTGCCGATCGCCCGCATGATCGCGTCGAGCGGCTACCAGGACGCGTTCCTGTACTTCGGCATCGGCCAGGGCGCCGTGGTGCTGGCCCTCGCCTTCCTGCTGCGCAAGCCGTCGACCAACACGCCGGTCCAGCGCAAGAAGACCCGCCTGCCGCAGACCAAGGTCGACCGCAGCCCCCGCGAGGCGGTGCGCACCCCGGTCTTCTGGGTCATGTACGTGATGTTCGTGATGGTCGCCTCCGGCGGCCTGATGGCGGCGGCGCAGATCGCCCCGATCGCCCACGACTTCCAGGTGGCCGGCGTGCCGGTGAGCCTGTTCGGCCTGCAGATGGCGGCGCTGACGCTGGCGATCTCGCTCGACCGGGTCTTCGACGGGTTCGGCCGGCCGTTCTTCGGCTACGTCTCCGACAACATCGGCCGCGAGAACACGATGTTCATCGCCTTCTCGACGGCGGCGCTCGCGGTGATCGTGCTGCTGACCTACGGTCACGTCCCGATGGTCTTCGTCCTGGCCACCGCGGTGTATTTCGGGGTCTTCGGCGAGATCTACTCGCTGTTCCCGGCGACCTGCGGCGACACGTTCGGCTCCAAGTACGCCGCCAGCAACGCCGGTCTGCTCTACACCGCCAAGGGCACCGCGGCCTTCCTCGTCCCCTTCGCCAGCATCCTGTCGGCGGCCTACGGCTGGTCGGCGGTGTTCACGCTGATCATCGTCCTCAACGTGACGGCGGCGGCGCTGGCGATGTTCGTCTTGCGCCCGATGCGGGCCCGTTACCTCGCCTCGGAGGACCAGCCCGCGGCGCTCGGCGCCCAGCCGATCCGGGCGGCCTGATAGGCCCCCCGCCCCACGACGTCGCGCAAGCGACGCCCGACCTTCGCGGATCTCCCGCCCTCCCCCTCCTCGGGAGTGTGGGGGATCCTCCAGCTAGCCGGCGCCGAGAGCCGCCCGTACAAACCGATCCTCCGGGAGATACCGTGATGACCGCAGTCGCCAAGATCGTCCACACCACCCCCGAGGTCGAGGCCGAGCCCGATCTGACCGACGGCTTCCACCTCGTCATCGACGCGCTCAAGCTGAACGGCATCGACACCATCTACGGTGTCCCGGGCATCCCGATCACCGATCTCGGGCGCATGGCCCAGGCCGAGGGGATGCGGGTGATCTCGTTCCGCCACGAGCAGCACGCCGGCAACGCCGCGGCGATCGCGGGCTTCCTCACCCAGAAGCCGGGCATCTGCCTCACCGTCTCGGCGCCGGGCTTCCTCAACGGCCTGACCGCCCTCGCCAACGCCACCACCAACTGCTTCCCGATGATCCTGATCTCGGGCTCCTCCGAGCGCGAGATCGTCGACCTGCAGCAGGGCGACTACGAGGAGATGGACCAGCTCGCCATCGCCAAGCCCCTGTGCAAGGCGGCCTTCCGGGTGCTGCACGCCGCCGATATCGGCATCGGCGTCGCCCGCGCCATCCGCGCGGCCTGCTCGGGCCGGCCGGGCGGCGTCTACCTCGACCTGCCCGCCAAGCTGTTCTCCCAGGTGATGGACGCCGAGGCCGGCCAGAAGTCGCTGGTCAAGGTGATCGATCCGGCGCCTGCCCAGCACCCCGCCCCCGAGGCGATCGCCCGGGCGCTCGAGGTCCTGAAATCCGCCAAGCGGCCGCTGATCGTGCTCGGCAAGGGCGCCGCCTACGCCCAGGCCGATGACGCCATCCGCGCCCTCGTGGAGACCAGCGGCATCCCCTACGTGCCGATGAGCATGGCCAAGGGCCTCCTGCCCGACACCCACCCGCTCTCGGCCGGCGCGGCGCGCTCGACGGCGCTGAAGGACTCGGACGTGGTGCTGCTGGTCGGCGCCCGGCTGAACTGGCTGCTGTCGCACGGCAAGGGCAAGAGCTGGGGCGAGCCGGGCTCGACCAAGTTCATCCAGATCGACATCGAGCCCCGCGAGATGGACTCGAACGTCGAGATCATGGCGCCGGTGGTCGGCGACATCGCCTCCTGCGTGCAGGCGCTGCTCGACGGCATGGGCCAGGGCTGGCAGCAGCCCCCGTCCGACTGGATCGAGACGCTCAAGTCGAAGCGCGAGGCGAACGTCGCCAAGATGGCGCCGAAGCTCATGAGCAACGCCTCGCCCATGAACTTCCACGCGGCGCTCGGCGCGCTGCGCACCATCGTCAAGGAGCGGCCGGACGCGATCCTCGTCAACGAGGGCGCCAACACCCTCGACCTCGCCCGCGGCATCATCGACATGTACCAGCCGCGCAAGCGCCTGGACGTCGGCACCTGGGGCATCATGGGCATCGGCATGGGCTTCGCCGTCGCGGCCGCCGTCGAGACCGGCAAGCCAGTGCTCTGCGTCGAGGGTGACAGCGCCTTCGGCTTCTCCGGCATGGAGGTCGAGACGATCTGCCGGTACGGCCTGCCGGTCTGCATCGTGGTGTTCAACAACAACGGCATCTACCGCGGCACCGACACGGATCCGACCGGCCGCGACCCGGCCACCACCGTGTTCGTGCCGGATTCCCGCTACGACAAGATGATGGAGGCCTTCGGCGGCGTCGGCTACCACGTCACCACGCCGGACGAGCTGACCCGCGCGGTCAACGAGGCGATGAACTCGGGCCGCCCGGCCCTCGTCAACGCCGTCATCGACCCGGCGGCCGGCAGCGAGAGCGGCAACATCGGCAGCCTCAACCCGCAGAGCGGGATCAAGAAGAAGAAGTGAGGGCGAGCCCCTCGCGAGATCTCTGATCCCACACCATCGAAGCTGGGCTCGCGTGTCGAGCCCGGCTCTTTGCCTTGACGAGAACGGCGTCGCGGATCCGCGCGGGACGGTGTTCCGCTGAAGCTCCCGGCCCCCGGGAGACCTTCCCCGCACCGTCATCGCGAGCGAAGCGAAGCGGCCCGGGCCGGCGCGGTCCAGTTCCGCGCGGAGCGCGGGGATGGCTTCGCCGCGCCCGCAGTGACGGCGCCGGATCCGTCATCCGTTCGGTGACGGTGCATCCATGATCGATCCCGACCTCGCCGGCCGCCTGCACTTCCGCCACCGGCTCCCCACCGAGGAGCCCCTCCCCCCGGGCCGGCACGACCTCGGCCTCTTCGCCGAGCGCGACGCGGTGCTGGTGGTCCCCGAGGGCCTCGATCCGCGCCGGCCCTGCCCGCTCGTGGTGCTGTTCCACGGCGGCGGCGGCAGCGCCGAGCGCATCCTGCCGATGCTGGAGGCGCACGCCCGGACCGAGCGCTTCCTGCTCCTCGCGCCGCAATCCCTGTTCCCGACCTGGGACATCGTCATCGCCGGCCACGGGCCCGACCGGGAGCGCGTCGCGGCGGCGCTGGGTCACGTCGCCGACCGGTTCCTGCTCGATCCGCAGCGGCTCTGCTTCGCCGGCCATTCCGACGGCGGCAGCTACACGCTCTCGTCGGGGCTCGCGAACGGCGACGTGGCGAGCCACCTGATCGTCTCGTCGGCGGGGTTCCTGTCGGTGCACCTGCAGGTCGGCGCCCCGCGCATCTTCCTGTCGCACGGGACCCAGGACGAGCAGATCCCGATTGACCGGAGCGCCCGGGTCCACGTGCCGGCCCTGCGCGAAGCCGGCTATCCCGTGACCTACGTCGAGTATGACGGACCGCACGCCCACCAGCCGGCCGTGGTGGCGCAGGCGGTCAGGTTCTTCCTGGCGGATCCGCCCGCCGAGCGCTGAGGGTCAGGCCAGCGCGGCCCGGGCCGGCGCGCGGGCGCGGATCGGCGCCTCGGGCGCGTCGGCCTCGGACAGGAGCGCCGGGATCAGGTCGGTCTGCGAGACGATCCCGACCAGGCGGCCGTCGTCGTCGACCACCGGCAGGTGGTGAAGCCCCGCCTCCGACATCCGCGGCACAAGGGCGGCCACGGGCGTGTCGGGACCGACCGGCTCGACCGCGCTCATGATGTCGGCCGCGCAGCCGTGGGGGGCGCGGCCGCGCTCGGCGGTGAGGCGCAGGCGGCGGCCGAGACCGAGGCGCGGCCCGTTCCGGTCCCAGGCGGCCTTGTCGAGCAGGTCGGTCTGCGTGACGATGCCGAGGACGCGCGCGCCCTCGTCGGTGACCGGAAGCGCCTTGATGCGGTGACGGCGCAGCAGCCGCATGGCCTCGGAGAGCGGCGCGTCCGGCGCCACCGCGATCACGTCGCGCGACATGATCGCCGCGCAGGTGATCGGGCCCGAGCGGCGGCCGTAGACCCGCATCTGCACGCGCCGCAGGATCTGCTCCAGGTCGCCCCGATCGACGTCCAGGAGCTGGTCGAAATCCTCCAGCGCGGCGTCGAGGTCCGAGGCCCGGAAGCCGACCCGGGCGTCCGAGGGCGGATCGGCGGTCCGGGGCCCGGCCGGGCGCAGGTGCGGGTAGGCGCGCCCGGTGAGGTTGTTGAACAGCAGGGCGGTGGTCAGCAGCAGCAGCGAGTTGACCGCCACCGGCCACAGCACGAAGCCGTAGCCCAGCTCCCGGATCGCCGGGCCGCCGAGCACCGCCGTCAGCGCCACGGCCCCGCTCGGCGGGTGCAGGCAGCGCAGGGCCATCATCAGCGCGATCGCCACCCCGATGGCGCAGGACGCCGCCACGAACGGGTCGCCGATCCAGGCCGCCGCCGTGACACCGACGAGCGCCGCCACGATGTTGCCGCCGAGGATCGACCAGGGCTGCGCCAGAGGGCTTGCCGGCACCGCGAAGAGCAGCACCGCCGAGGCGCCCATCGGGGCGATCAGCACCGGCAGGGCCTCGGCCGGGACGGAGACCCGGCAGACGAAGCCGGTCGCCAGGATGCCCACGAGGGCACCGGCCGCCGAGCGCAGGCGCTCGCGCTTGCTGACCGGGGTCAGCTCCGGCAGGAAACGGCTGAGGAATGCGCGCATCGGATCCGGGGCTCGCACGTGAAAAGGACGGCGCCCCGGGGAGCGCCGTCCTGTCTCAGGGTCGCTGAAGTCGGGCGGTCCTTATCAGACCGCGCGGGCCTCGTGCATCGCCCGGATCTGCTCCTGGGTGTAACCCAGGTCTGCGAGCACCTCATCGGTGTGCTCGCCGAGCAGCGGCGACGCCTTCACCTCGACCTGCATGTCGGAGAACTTGATCGGGCTTCCGACGGTCAGGTACTTGCCGAGCTTCGGGTGCGCCACCTCGACGACGGTGCCGCTCTCGCGCAGGGACTTGTCCTCGGCGATCTCCTTCATCGACAGCACCGGCGCGCAGGGGATGTCGTAGGTGCGCAGGATGTCGACCGCCTCGAACTTGGTCTTGTCGGCGAGCCACTCCTCGATCGTCTTGAAGATGTCGAAGATCTTGTCCTGGCGGGCGCGCGGCGTGTTGTAGCCCGGGTCGGTGATCCACTCCTCCTTGCCGAGCGCTTTGCAGATCGGCGCCCAGGCGTGGCCCTGGATCGTGAAGTAGATGTAGGCGTTCGGGTCGGTCTCCCAGCCCTTGCACTTCAGCACCCAGCCCGGCTGGCCGCCGCCGCCCGCGTTGCCGCCGCGCGGCACCACGTCGGAGAACTCGCCGTGGGGGTACTGCGGGTACTCCTCGAGGTAGCCGAGCGCGTCGAGGCGCTGCTGGTCGCGCAGCTTCACGCGGCAGAGGTTGATCACCGAGTCCTGCATCGACACGGCGACCTTCTGGCCCTTGCCGGTCTTGTTCTTCTGGTGGAGCGCCGTGAGGATGCCGATGGCGAGGTGCATGCCGGTGTTGGAGTCACCGAGCGCGGCGGCGCTGACGGTGGGCGGCCCGTCCCAGAAGCCCGTGGTCGAGGCGGCACCGCCCGCGCACTGGGCGACGTTCTCGTAGACCTTCAGGTCCTCGTAGTGGTGGCCGTCCGAGAAGCCCTTCACCGAGGCGAGGATCATGCCCGGGTTCAGCTCCTGGATGCGGGCCCAGGAGAAGCCCATCCGGTCGAGGGCGCCGGGTCCGAAGTTCTCGACCATGACGTCGGAGTCCTGTATGAGCTTCTCGAGGACTTCCTTGCCGGCCTGGGTCTTGGTGTCGAGGGTGAGCGAGCGCTTGTTGGAGTTCAGCATCGTGAAGTAGAGCGCGTCCGCGTCCTCGACGTGGCGCAGCTGCGTGCGGGTCACGTCGCCGGCGCCGGGGCGCTCGACCTTGATCACGTCGGCGCCGAACCAGGCGAGGAGCTGCGTGCAGGCCGGGCCGGCCTGGACGTGGGTGAAGTCGATGATCTTGATGCCTTCCAGCGGCTTGCTCATTGGGCGTTCTCCCTGTGCGGTTCGGTGATCGGGTCCTTCGGATCGTCCGGCGGGCTCAAGGCGCCCGACGGGCCGGATCCGAGGAAGCTTCGAGTTCGGCGACGCGCTGGCGCAGGCGCTTCTCCTCGGCCCAGCGCTCGGTCTCGTCGCGGATCACGGCGACGATCCCGGTCACCCGGTCGGAGGCGTCCCGCACCATCCCCACCGTGAAGGCGATGGAGAGCTGGCGGCCGTCCTTGTGGAGCGCCGGCACCCTCAGGGTCTCTGCCCCGTAGCGGGTGACGCCGGTGCGCATGGTCTTGGCGTAGCCGTCCCAGTGGCGGCGTCGGTGCCGCTCGGGTGTGATCAGATCGAGGGTCTGGCCCAGAGCCTCGGCGGCGGTGAAGCCGAAGATGCGCTCCGCGGCCGGGTTCCAGACCGTGATGGCGCCGTCCGGATCGGACACCACCACCGCGTCGCCGATCGCCTCGGCCAGACCGTGGATCTCGAGGGAACCGGGCGCGGCCAGGGTCGGCCCGGTCGCCGTCATGGGCGCCACCCGGTCGGCGGCGCGGATGAGAGGTGGATCGCGGCAGTCCGGCGCCTTGTCATGGGGCGGCCCTTCCTGAACGTCACGCGCGGAAACGGCGGTAAAATTCCGGTCCCGCATCCTTGAAGGGCTGTCACCCGCCCTCTTCGGTTGGTATTTGGTATGCCAAATGGAGAATGGCGTCAACCGACGGGGTGACAGGTGGCACTTTTCTTCAAGCGGCCGGTGGAGCTTTCCGGGCGAAGCCGTCGGCCGACGCGCGCCGTTCGACCGCCGCCGCGCGACGCGGCAAGGCGCTCATGTCCTTCTCAGATTTGCCGCTTTCAGCGAGCAGGACTCCGCCCGTCAGGCAGCTCGGACCGGCGGTTCGGCACACCGCCCGGGAGACCATTTCGGTGATCCGTTTCGAGAAAGTCAGCAAGGTCTACCGGACGGAAGGCCACCGGCGGACCATCCTGGAACAGGTGTCGTTCACCCTGAAGCCGGGCGTGTCCTACGGCATCCTCGGCATCAACGGCGCCGGAAAATCCACCACGATGCGGCTGATCGCCGGCACCGAGGACGCGACGCGCGGCCGGATCCACCGCGGCCTCAGGGTCTCGTGGCCCCTCGGCTTCGCGGGCGGCTTCCATCCCAAGATGACCGGGCGCGACAACGTCACCTTCGTGGCGCGCATCTACGGCGAGGACCCGCGCAAGGTGCTCGATTTCGTCGAGGACTTCTCGGAACTCGGAAGCTACCTCGACGTGCCGATCTACACGTACTCGTCGGGCATGGGCGCGCGGCTCGCCTTCGGCATGAGCATGGCGATCCCGTTCGACTGCTACCTGATCGACGAGATCACCTCGGTCGGCGACGCGCGGTTCTCGAAGCGCTGCGACGAGGTCTTCTCGCAGCGCCGGAAGAACGCCGACATCATCATGGTCTCGCACTCCATGGAGACCATCCGGCAGTGGTGCACGCAGGGGTTGGTCCTGCTGAACGGTCGCGCGATCATCTACGAGGACGTGAACGACGCCATCGAGGTGTACCGGCGCCTCAACGCCTGACCGCGCCGGCGGCGGCCGGACCGCGACGACATGCTTTTGCCGCCTCGCCGTGCGAGAGACGGTCGCGGCGCCGGGTGCGGCGCGCGCGGGATCCCGGTAACGGGTCGACCTTCGAGGCCGGGGAGGCCGGGAATCAGACCATGAACATGGAGATCCGGAAGGCCGAGGGGCAGCCGGTCACGCCCGCGGACCGCCAGCAGGCGGTGAGCGAGTCGCTGCGGCAGATCGCGCGCATGTCGCGCTTCGCCGACCGCAAGAAGGGCATCCGGTCCTTTCAGGCCGACGCCAAGAACGATCCCTGGATCCCGATCCTGTTCGTCGTCTGCTTCCTGCTGCCGACGCTCGCCGGGGCGGCCTATTACGGCCTGATCGCCTCGGACCGCTACGTCAGCGAGGCGCGATTCGCGATCCGGCCGGCCATCGGCTCCGCCGAGAAGACGTCCTCGGAGACCGGCGGGACGAATTCCGGCATGGCGAACCAGATGGTGGCGCAGGACACGCTGATCACGCGCGAGTTCATCCTCAGCCGTCCGATGCTGGAGCTCCTCGAGGCGCAGCTTCCGCTGCGCCAGTGGTTCAGCAGCGAGTCCATCGACTACTTCTCGCGCTTCGATCCGGAGAAGCCGATCGAGAAGTTCGTCCGCTACTGGAAGCGGCGCGTCGGCGTCGAGGTCGAGGCCGGATCCGGCATCTTGTCGGTGGAGGTCGAGGCCTTCGATCCCCAGGAATCCCTCGCCATCGCCAAGGCCATCATGAAGGAGGCCGAGCGCAAGGTGAACGACCTCAGCGTCAAGTCGCGCGAGGATGCCGTCGCCGAGAGCACGCGGGAGCTGCGGCTCGCCGAGGAGCGCATGACCAAGATCCGCCTCGCGACGCGCGACCTGCGCAACCGCGAGGGCGTGCTCGACGCGCAGAAGACGAACGACATCAACGTCAAGATGATCGCCGAGATGCGGGCCTCGCGGATCAACCTCGCGCTCCAGCTCGCGATCGGGCAGCGGGACCTCGGTCCCGACGCCCGCCGGATCATCGACATCAAGCAGCAGATGAAGGACCTCGACGACAACATCGCCCGGATCGAGCGGCAATCCGCCAGCCAGGATCCGGAGCAGAAGCGCCTGCTCTCCGACGCGTTGACCAAGTTCGAGGTCTTGGAGAACGACCGCAAGAACGCCGAGAAGTACTATCAGCAGGTGCTGACCGCCCACGAGCGCGCGCGCATCATCGCGGCCCGGCAGATCGAGTTCTTCAGCCCGATCGTCGAGCCGGTGAAGGCCGAATCCTCCACCGAACCGCGGCGGCTCTTGATGATCGCGTTGATCACCGCGGGCGCCGGCGTCCTGTTCGGCGCCGCGATGTTCGCCCGGAAGATGATGACCTAACGCGCGTCCCGCCGGGTTCGCCCGGGACGGTCCGGTATCCTCAGCGGCCGGCCCCGGTGCCCCGGTCATCCGCCGCCGGGCCGATGGTGCCGCCGGTCCAGCCCTGGGCGCGCCAGCCCTCGGCGCGCTGGTCGAGATCGATCGACCCTGCCTGGTCGAGAATGGACAGGACGCGCTCGGCCCGGGACTCGTCGGCGCGCACCGTCACCAGGGTACCGCCGCGACGCACGCCCTCGGCGTAGGTCTCGGCCTCGTCGGCGCTGAGGCCCGCGGCGGTCAGGCCGCCGATCAGGCCGCCGGCCGCGGCGCCCACGCCGGCGCCCGTCACGGTGGCGACGAGCCAGCCCGCCGCCGCCACCGGCCCGAGCCCCGGGATCGCCAGGAGGCCCAGCCCAGCGAGCAGGCCGGCGCCGCCGCCCAGGACCGTGCCGACCGTGGCTCCGGTGCCGGCGGAATCCGCCGCGTCCACCGGTCGGGGAACGGCGGTCCCGGGCGCCCGCGGCGGGACCGCGGGCTCGTTGCGATTCGCGATGATGCTGATGTCCGCGTGGGGGATGCCGGCGGCCTCCAGCCGGTCCACCGCCCCCGCGGCGGCGTCGTAATCGTCGAACAGGGCGGTCAGGGCGCGCAGGGCCATCGAGCTCTCCCGGTATGTCCGGGCCTGGGCCCGGAGACGTGGCGGCGGCGCGGGCGGCCCGGACGCGGGCGCGGTCGGATGCCGGATCGACGCTCTCGCCGACCGATCAAGCGATCGCGGCGGCCCGGGTTCCCGCGAGCGCCGGCCCCATCTTAACGCCGCGCTAACCATCCGCTCGGCAGATCTTGCCGGGTACGTCCCGGGCCTGTCCCGGGCGAACGGCAGCGGATGGCAGCGATGGCAGAGACGGCGAGCGTGCCGGCACAGACAGGAGCGGCGGCCGTCCTCGGCCAGCTCGCGCTGCCGACGCGCGGCGATCTCCAGGCGCTGTCGAAGCGGTCGGACCTGCTGTTCGCGACCGGCGTGCTGGGGATCCTGGCGGTCCTCATCTTCCCGTTGCCGGCGATCCTGCTCGACCTGCTGCTGGCCGTGTCGATCATCCTGTCGGTCCTGATCATGATGACCGGCCTGTCGATCGACAACCCGCTGGAATTCACCGTCTTCCCGACGCTGCTGCTCATCGCCACGATGTTGCGGCTCGCCCTCAACCTCGCCTCGACGCGCCTGATCCTCGGGCACGGGCACGAGGGCACGGCGGCGGCCGGGCACGTCATCGAGGCCTTCGGCCACTTCGTGATGGGCGGCAACTTCGTCATCGGGATCATCGTGTTCGCGATCCTGATCATCGTGAACTTCGTGGTGATCACGAAGGGCTCGGGCCGCATCGCCGAGGTCGCGGCCCGCTTCACCCTCGACGCGATGCCCGGCAAGCAGATGGCCATCGACGCCGACCTGTCGGCCGGCCTGATCGACGAGAAGACCGCGAAGGCGCGGCGCGCGGCGCTCGAGGAAGAATCCTCCTTCTTCGGCGCCATGGACGGTGCCTCGAAGTTCGTGCGCGGCGACGCGGTGGCGGCCCTGCTGATCACCTTCATCAACGTGGTCGGCGGCATCATCATCGGGGTGGCGCAGCAGGGCTTGAGCTTCGGCGAGGCCGCCAAGAGCTACACCCTGCTGACGATCGGCGACGGCCTCGCGAGCCAGGTCCCGGCGCTGATCGTGTCGACGGCGGCGGGCCTGCTGGTCTCGAAGGCCGGCGTGCGCGGCGCCGCCGACAAGGCGCTCGGCAAGCAGCTCGCGCACTATCCCAAGGCGCTGGGCATGTCAGCCGCGGTGATGCTGCTGATCGCCCTCCTGCCCGGCATGCCGATGCTGCCCTTCGTCCTGCTGGGCGGCGGGGCCGGCTACGCAGCGTGGCGCATCAACAAGACCGCCAAGCTCGCGCCGCCGCTCGACGCCCTGGGCGCCCCGATGGATGCGGCCGCGGTCGCCGCGGCGAGCGCCGCCAAGGAGGAGACGGTCACCGACCTGCTGAAGCTCGACGACCTCAAGCTCGAGATGGGCTACGCGCTCCTCGCCCTGGTCAACGGCGAGGGCCAGGACCGGCTCACCGACCAGATCAAGGCCCTGCGCCGCCAGCTCGCCGCGGAACTCGGCTTCGTGATGCCGTCGGTGCGCATCCTCGACAACGTCCAGCTCGACGCCAACGCCTACGTGGTGCGGGTCAAGGAGATCGAGGCGGGCACCGGCCGGATCTTCCCGGGCCAGTTCATGGCGATGGATCCGATGGGCGGTCAGGTCCAGCTGCCCGGACAACACATGCTGGAGCCGACCTTCGGCCTGCCGGCAACCTGGATCGACGCGGCCCTGCGCGACCAAGCGCAGCTCAAAGGCTACACCGTGGTCGATGCCGCCACCGTCGTGTCGACGCACCTGACCGAGATCATCAAGGCCCACGTCTCCGAGCTCCTCAACCACGTCGAGGTCTCGAAGCTGCTGCGCGAGCTGCCCAAGGAGCACGCCGAGTTACTCAAGGAGATCGTGCCGTCGCAGATCTCCACCACCGGCATCCAGCGCGTGCTGCAGTTCCTGCTCGCCGAGCGGGTCTCGATCCGCGATCTAGGGGCGATCGTGGAGGCGATCGCCGAGGTGGCGGGCGCGGTGAAGAACCCCCGCGACGTGGTCGAGCACGTCCGGGCGCGCCTCGGCCGGCAGATCTGCGCACAGTACCAGGACCCGAACGGCATGCTGCCGATCATCACCCTGTCGCCGGCCTGGGAGCAGGCGTTCATGGAGTCGATCGTCGGCGAGCGCGAGGAGCGCTACCTCGCGATGCAGCCCTCGAAGCTCAGCGAGTTCGTCAACACCGTGCGCGACCGCTTCGAGACGGCGGCGCGCCAGGGCGAGATGCCGGTGCTCGTCACCTCCGCCCAGACGCGGCCTTTCGTGCGCTCGATCATCGAGCGCTTCCGCCGCGAGACGCCGGTGATGAGCCAGGCGGAGATCCACCCGCGGGCGCGGCTGCGGACGGTGAACTCGATCTGAGGACCCAGGGGCCGCGACACCGGCGTGGGCAGACTCGTGCCGGCGCACGGGCCGAGGGAGCAATTACGGGATCGGCGCGCGCCGCGCGCAGACGAAGCGCGCGGGCGAAGCGATCCCGGGTTTCGCGGTGTGGCGCGCGGGGGCCGAGGCGGCGGCGTCACCCCCGCGTCGAGACGGCGGTCAGGCCCTCAGATCGCTTTCTGCTTGAGCTCCCGCTCCAACTCGTGCGCGTCGAGACCGGGAACGACGACGGGCGGTTCCGGCACGGCGGCCGCCTTGGGCCCGTGCGCGGCCGAGCCGATCGCCGCGGCCAGCCGCGAGCGCTCGAAGGCGATCACCACGATCACCGAGACCAGGGCCGGAAGCCAGAAGTAGAAGATCCGGAAGATGATCACCGCCGCGATGATCGCGTCCTTCTGCGCCTCGTCGGTGATGTGCATCGCGGTGATGAACACGATCTCGAACACGCCGAGGCCGCCCGGCGCGTGCGAGGCCAGCGCCACCGAGAAGGAGGCCAGGAAGATCGCCAGGACCGGGATGAAGCCCGGGTTCATCGCCTCCGGCAGGGCGAAGTAGATGATGCCCGCCGCGCCCAGGAGCTCCAGCGGCGCCGCGAGCAGCTGGCGCCCCATGATGCCGGGCCGGGGATATTCGAGCTTGAACGACCGAATGTGCAGCGGCCGCAGGTGCAGGATCGAGCCGATCACGTACAGCCCGACGAAGCCCAGCATGCCGATGCCGACGATCAGCGCGGTCTTGGAATCGGTGAGGAAGCCCGGGAGCTTGCCCTCGAGGCGCGTCAGCAGGTTCGGATCGACCACCAGCGTGAAGCCGCCGAGGAGGACGGTCCCGAGGAAGAACGTGAACGAGCAGAGCGCCACCAGCACGGCGACCTGCGCCGCCGTCAGGCCCTTGGCCGTGTAGGCCCGGTAGCGGACCAGGGCGCCCGAGAAGACCGAGGCGCCGATATTGTGCGAGAGCGCGTAGGTCGTGAACGAGCAGAGCGAGACGAAGAGCCACGAGATGTGGCGCACGCCCAGATGCAGCAGGGCGATCCGGTCGTACCAGGCGAGCGCCGCGTAGGCGACCAGGGTCGACAGGGCCGCCAGCAGGATCCGGTGGGGCGGGATCGCGAGGATCGCGGCCCAGATCGCCGCGAGCGAGGTCGTCTTCAATTCCTGGTAGAGGAAGTAGCCCGATATCACGACGGCCGCGAGGCCGATCAAGGGCCAGATGAACTCGCTGATCTTCTTCATGAACACCGACGCCCTGGGGAGAGCCCCTGATGCGCCGGCACGCGACGCGCTGCAAGCGGCATGGCGCCGCCGCGATCCCCCTTGTCAGGTGATCGTGACGGTTTCGTGCCGCGGAAGCCGGCCGAGCGGTCCGACGGGCCGCGTCAGCCCCGGGCGCGGTTGAGGCCGATCCCGTCCATGGCGGCCTGATCGCGGGCCGATTCGGCAGCGCGCTCGGCGGTCCGCTCGCGGTCGTTCAGGATCTCGACCTTCTTGAGCTCCTCGAACGCCTCGCCCAGCTCGGCCTTCGCCTCGGCGAGCTGACCCTCGAGCGCCTGGGCGGACTGGATCATGTTGTCCCGGCGCGTCGCCGCGGCCCGGGCGTAGGTCGGGTAGGCGAAGTGACCGACGTCGGTGATTCCGGCCCGGGCCTCCTCGACGGCGACCTCGCGATCGAGCTCCACCGCCATGCGCTGGAAGTCGGCCATCATCATCTCGATCTGGGTCACGCGCCGGCGCTTCTCGTCGACCTGGAAGCGGCGCAGGCGGATCAGCGTGTCACGCGATTTCATCAGGACGCTCACTCCACGCAACGCTTGAGGCCGCGCCCGGGATCGTGCCCGGACCGAGCCTGTGTGCGAGCCTGCCCACGGCAAACCCGCCCGGATCCCCCACGTGCACCATGATCGCGCCGAAGCGTTAACGCCCCGGCCCATGGTGCCTAGGCCCTGCCGACGATCTCGGTGAGCCGTGCGTAACCATCGCCGATGGACGTTGCTTCTTCCTTACCCTGCCCCAGAAAAGCCTCAAGATCGGGCATGAGCGCGACCGCCTCGTCGACCTCCTGGGAGGAGCCCGCCCGGTAGGCGCCGAGCCGGATCAGCTCCTCCATGTCGGCGTAGGTCGACAGCAGCCGCCGCGCCCGCCGCACGACCGGGAGGTAGGCCGGGTCGCAGGAGCGCGGCATGGTGCGCGAGACCGAGCGCAGAACGTTGATCGCCGGGTAGCGCCCGCGCTCCGCGATGGCGCGCTCCATGACGATGTGACCGTCGAGGATGCCCCGCACCGCGTCGGCCACGGGCTCGTTGTGGTCGTCGCCCTCGACCAGGACGGTGAACAGGGCCGAGATCGTGCCCTGCCCCACCCCTGGACCGGCGCGCTCGAGCAGGCGCGGCAGCTCCGAGAAGACGGTCGGCGTGTAGCCCTTGGCGGTGGGCGGCTCGCCGGCGGCGAGGCCGATATCGCGCTGGGCCATGGCGAAGCGCGTGATCGAGTCGATCATGCACAGGACCTTGGCGCCCTGATCGCGGAAGTGCTCAGCGACCGACAGGGTCACGTAGGCCGCGTTCCGGCGCATCAGGGCCGGCTCGTCGGAGGTCGCCACCACGACCACCGAGCGCGCGAGCCCCGCGGCGCCCAGATCGTCCTGGAGGAATTCCTGCACCTCGCGGCCGCGCTCGCCCACGAGGCCGATCACCGCCACATCGGCGGCCGTGTAGCGGGCCAGCATCGACAGCAACACGGACTTGCCGACGCCGGACCCGGCGAAGATGCCCATCCGCTGGCCCGCGCACATGGTCAGGAAGGTGTTGATGCACCGGACGCCCAGATCGAGCGGTCCGCCGACGCGTGTGCGGGCGTGGGCGGGGGGCGGGTCCGCGCGCAGGGGGTAGACGTCGGGCCCCTGCACAAGGGGGCCCAGCCCGTCGACCGGCCGCCCGAGGGCGTCGATCACCCGGCCGAGCCAAGCGCCGGAGGGCCGGATCGCGCCGGCCGATTCGTCGCGGACATAGGCGGGGCAGCCGCGCCGCACGCCCTCGAGCGAGCCGAACGGCATCGCGAGCGCCCGATCGCCCTGGAACCCGATGACCTCGCAGGGCACCAGCCCGTGGCCGTTAGCACCCTCGACGTCGACCCGGCCACCGAGTCGCATCGCGGCCACAGGTCCGGCGACCTCCACCAGCAGGCCGCGGATCGCCACGACCCGCCCGAACGTCTCCAGCACCTCGATCCGCTCGAGGGCGGCCTGCGCCGACGCGAGCGAAGCAACGGATCTTGCCGGATCCTGTGTCATCGGCCTGGCTCTCAACGCTTCGTTTACCGGCCTCCTTAACACTGCGGGTCACGGGCTCGTAGCGGCTCGATCCGGGGCGCGACCACAATCGCGCCCGACGAAGTCGTACCGGTGTGTCCGACGGACAACACCGGGGATCGAACCGTTGCGCAGGAAGTACTTACGCCGAAGGGGGCGAGCGGCCTGGACGGGGGCGGATCGGAATCGGGGCCGAGGGCGAGGCCGGAGGAACGGTGTTTCTCCTGTCAAGCTCGCGGAACTTCGAACGAGACGCTTGCGGGCAGGAATCAGGTTTTGTTAACGATTAATCCATAGCGTTCCACGTCAAGAGCGACGGAGCGCCCGTCCACAGGCCGGTGGCGGGCGAAGGCTGGGACGTGTCTGCGCGCTGATGCGGCCGGCGGGGCTGGGGACCGACGATGCGGGTACTTTTGATCGAGGACGACAGCGCGACCGCGCAGAGCATCGAGCTGATGCTCAAGTCCGAGAACTTCAACACCTACACCACCGACCTCGGGGAAGAGGGTGTCGATCTCGGTAAGCTGTACGATTACGACATCATCCTCCTCGATCTGAACCTGCCCGACATGTCGGGCTACGAGGTGCTCCGCTCGCTGCGCGTGGCGAAGGTGAAGACCCCGATCCTGATCCTCTCCGGCATGGCCGGCATCGAGGACAAGGTGAAGGGCCTCGGCTTCGGCGCCGACGACTACCTCACCAAGCCGTTCCACAAGGACGAGCTGGTGGCGCGCATCCACGCCATCGTGCGCCGCTCGAAGGGCCACGCCCAGTCGGTCATCACCACCGGCGACCTGATCGTGAACCTCGATCAGAAGACCGTCGAGGTCGGCGGCGCCCGGGTGCACCTCACCGGCAAGGAGTACCAGATGCTGGAGCTCCTCTCGCTCCGGAAGGGCACGACGCTCACCAAGGAGATGTTCCTGAACCATCTCTACGGCGGCATGGACGAGCCCGAGCTGAAGATCATCGACGTCTTCATCTGCAAGCTGCGCAAGAAGCTTGCCAACGCCAGCCAGGGCAAGAACTACATCGAGACCGTCTGGGGCCGCGGCTACGTGCTGCGCGAGCCGATGGACGGCGAGGAGCGCATGGCGGTCTGATCCGCCGGTCGCACCGTCTCGTGAAAAACCCCGCGCGGTCCGGCCGCGCGGGGTTTTCGCGTTCCGGCGGTGTCCGCAGCCCTCACCGCGTCCCGGTGGCCGAGAAGACCTGCGCGGCGGGCGCGATCACCACGTAGCCGCCGCAGGGCGCGGCCCGGCTGATCACCGCGCTGGCGACACCCCAGATGTACGTGCCGCGGCGATCCTGCGCGACGACCGGGCCGCCGGAATCGCCGAAGCAGACCCGGGCACCGTTGGCCCGCGCGATGGTCAGCCCGGTGCTGCTCGCCGCCACCGGCGTCAGCGTGGCGGTGCGCAGGCGCCCGACCGTCCGGCCGGAGAGGCCGGCGCCGGCGATGCGCAGGCTCTTGGGGACCCGGCCGGGATCCGCCGCCAACGGAACCGGCCGCCGGTCGCGCACCGGCTCGGTCAGGCGCAGGACCGCGAGGTCGAGGGAGAGGTCGGAGAGGCTGACGCCCGACGCCTCATTCGGCAGCATCTCACCAGGATCGGGACTGTAGCGGGCCGCGACCCGCGCCCCGTAGACCGGCCGCGCCGGCTCGCTGCCCCGGAAGAACACCACGAGCGCGCCCAGCGGATCGCCGTTCACGCAATGGGCCGCGGTGAGCACGAGATCCGGCGCGATGAGCACGCCGGTGCAGCGGGTCAGCTTCAGCGCCTCCTCGGGCTGGGTGATCGTGCCGATCGCCACGGTGGCCTGCGCCAGGGCATCCCGGCCGGCGGCCGAGCCGCCGTCGATCGCGGCGGCCGGGCCCGACAGGCCCAGACCGAGGGTGAGCGCCGACGCGGCGGCGGCGCGTCGCGCCCCGATGGTCCGGAAGGTCGTCCCGAAGCTGGTCCCGAAGCTGATCACGTGCTGCTCATCCCCGCCGCGAGCCCCCGGACCACAGATGCCGCCCGCGCGGCGCCGCGCAAGCCGGCGCGAGGACGCGGCCGCCGTCACGTCCGTGTCATCGGCGGCCGGCTCGGCGATCAGCGCGCCACCGTCCAGGTCGTGGTGCCGTCCTTGTTGTCCTTCACGGCGACGCCCATCGCCGCGAGAGCGTCGCGCGCCCGGTCCGAGGCGGGCCAGTCCTTGGCGGCCCGCGCCGCCCGCCGCTCGGCGATCAGCGCCTCGACCGCCGCGACGTCGACCCCGGACGCCGCGACCTGATCCTGCTCGCGGTCGCTGCGGGTGCGCGCGAGGAAGCCCAGCAGGTTCGCGCCGGCGCGGAGCGCCCCGGGCTGCGCCTCCGCACCGCTCCCGAGCCGGTGCAGCTCGTTGATCGCGGCCGGCGTGTTGAGGTCGTCGCAGAGCGCCTCGACGACCCCGGCGGGGATGTCGGGCGCCGAGGGCGCGTCCCCGGCGGCGTTGTACCAGCGATCGAGCACGCGGGCCGATTCCTCGAGGCCGCGCAGGGTCCAGTCGATCGGCTGCCGGTACTGGGTCTTGAGCATGGTGAGGCGCACGACCTCGCCCGGCCAGTCCTTCAGCACGTCGCGGATGGTGATGAAGTTGCCGAGCGACTTCGACATCTTCTCCCCCTCCACCTGGAGGAAGCCGTTGTGCAGCCAGACGTTGGCCATCACCGGCGTGCCGAAGCAGCAGCGGGACTGCGCCACCTCGTTCTCGTGGTGCGGGAAGATCAGGTCGATGCCGCCCGCGTGGATGTCGAACGTCCGGCCGAGATGCTTGGCCGACATGGCCGAGCACTCGATGTGCCAGCCCGGGCGGCCGGCGGCGGCGATGCCGGCCGGCGACGGCCAGGACGGCTCGCCGGGCTTCGCCGGCTTCCACAGGACGAAGTCGAGGGGCGAGCGCTTGTAGGGGGCGACCTCGACCCGGGCCCCCGCCTCCATCTCGTCGAGGGGCCGCTTCGACAGGCCGCCGTAATCCGGCATCGAGGGGACGTCGAACAGCACGTGGTCCTCCGCCACATAGGCGTGGCCGGCCCGGACCAGGGCCTCGATCATCGTCACCATCTCGGCGATGTGGTCGGTGGCGCGGGGCTCGACGAAGCGGGCTCGCGCGCCCGGCACGTTCACGTCCTCCGGCATGAGCACGCCGAGGTCACGCACGTCGCGGTGGAACTGCGCCAGCGTCCCGTCGGTGAGTTCGCGGATGGTGATGCCGCGCTCTGCCGCCCGGGCGTTGATCTTGTCGTCCACGTCCGTGACGTTGCGCGCGTAGGTGACGTGCTCCGGCCCGTAGAGGTGGCGCAGCAGGCGGAACAGCAGGTCGAAGACGATGATCGGCCGGGCGTTGCCGATATGGGCGGCGTCGTAGACCGTCGGTCCGCAGGCGTAGACGCGGACATGCTGCGGGTCGATCGGCGCGAACGCCTCCTTGGCGCCGGTGAGCGTGTTGTAGAGCCGCAACATCGGCGCCATGAAACCCTTCCCTTCTCCGGCGCCGGGGATGACGTCCGGCCCGGAGCCGTGGCCGGAAATCCGGCCCTGCCTTCAACGACCTGAGGGCCCCGCGCGGCGAAGAGCGGCCGAAACGTGGCGGATCGGCCAGCCCCGGCACGGCACCCTGTTGCATCGCGGCGACGGCGCGGCCCGCGCGATGGGGCTAACCCAAAAGCGTGAGGAATTCGAGATGGCTTGCGCGCCATGCGGGTAAGGCTTCCTTAACCGCGCCGTCGGACCGTCCGGGCCACGATCCTCACGCCACAGATCCTGTGCCCAAGGACAATCCATGCGACGCTCGGCCGTTGGTTCCCTCGCTCTCGCCACCGTTCTCGCCTGCGCGGGCCTGACCCACGCCGCGCTGGCCGGCACCGACGGCGAGACGCCCGCGAAGGCGCCGGTCCGTGTCGAGAAGACCTTCCTGATCCCGTCGAGCGACGGCTACGGCGTCGGCGAGTGCCTGACGACGCCGGGCAGCGCCTGCGGCCAGGTGGTCGCCAACGCGTGGTGCGAGGCCCAGGGCTACGCCGCGGCGAACTCCTACGGCGTCGCCGCCGCCGACGAGTATACCGGCGCGATCAGCCAGCCGGTCCCGGCGCC
The DNA here is from genome assembly GCF_040544715.1 of Methylobacterium sp. 1030. Taxonomy (NCBI): domain Bacteria; kingdom Pseudomonadati; phylum Pseudomonadota; class Alphaproteobacteria; order Hyphomicrobiales; family Methylobacteriaceae; genus Methylobacterium; species Methylobacterium sp. 1030. The sequence continues at coordinate 154,303 of NZ_JBEPKM010000006.1, forward strand.
GTCCGAGCGCCCGATCCGGATCACCTGCCAGGACTGAGCCGACCGCGGACGGCCCGTCGCCGGGCCGCCGCGCGGAAAGCTCGCGTCACCGGGTGCCGCTCACTTCATGAAGTCGGCGCATTTCTGCGCCGGTTCGGTGCCCCAGGGCGCCAGCGGCACCGCCGAGGTCGAGTTCTTCGGCGAGCCCTGAATGACCTTGTCCGAGTAGACCATGTAGATCAGCGTGTTGCGCTTCGCGTCGCAGCCGCGGACGATCTGCATCGACTTGAAGATCAGCGACCGGCGCTCGCTGAACACCACCTCGCCCTGGCTGAGCTTGCCCTTGAAGGCGATCGGGCCGGTCTGCCGGCAGGCCAGCGAGATGTCCGAGACATCCTCGGCCAGCCCCAGCGTGCCCTTGATCCCGCCCTTCTCGGGTTGGGTGTACCAGCACGACACGCCCGAGACCGCCGGATCGTCGACGCCGTAGACCACGAGCTTGTCGTTGGGCGTCAGCGGGCGCCAGACCGTCGACTTGTCGAAGATCCGGTCCGGCTCCTGCGCCGCGGCCGGACCGGCCGCTGCCAGGCCCAGTGCGAGAAGCCCAACATAGGTGAGACTCCGAAACAACATCGCCGGTCAATTCCCCCTCACGCTTGCGGGCCGGATGTAGGAGGGGTGTCGCGGTCTTGCGAGGGGGCGTAGAATGGCCCCGCTTCCGTCCCGAAGCGCGGATGCGCGCGGGCTCCGGATACTCCGGATCGCCGCGCACCCGATCAACGCGATGCAGCCTATGCCTCACCGCCCGATCGTCCGTACGCTCGGCCGCCTCATCCTGAGCGCGGCCATAGCCCTCGGACTGTCCTCTCCGCTCGCGACCTCCGCCAGCGCGCAGGAGGCCGCGCCCGCCCCGGCGCCCGCCGAGGCGCGGCCGGCGCCGCAACTGCCGTCGCCGCAGTGCCGGCGCTACCGGGCTGAACTGGCCTCGCTCCAGAGCGGCGCCAGCACGACGCGCGCGCTCAACGACGAGATCGGTCGGCTCGAAGCCTATTTCCGCGGCCTGAACTGCGAGGGCGGCAAGTTCCTGTTCTTCGACACCCGGCCGCCCCAGTGCGGCGCGGTGGAGCAGCGCATCCGCGCGCTCAAGGCCACCTACGGCGGCGCCGTGATCGACGACAGCGGCGCCCGGAAGCGGGAGCTCCAGGGGCTGGTCGCGTCCACCTGCCCGCCGCGCGAGGCCTATGCCGGCTCCGGTGAGGCCTACGGCCGGGGCGGCCCGCAGATGGTCTGCGTGCGGACCTGCGACGGCGGCTACTTCCCGATGAAGAACCTGCCAGAGGGCCGCGGCGGCGCCGACGAGATGTGTCAGGCGCTCTGCCCGGGAACCGAGGCGCAGGCCTATTCCATGCCGTACGGCGACGACGCCCTGAAGCACGCCGCCACGGTGAAGGGCAGCCGAGCCTACACGAACCTCGCCAACGCCTTCAAATTCCGCAAGGAATTCGTGCCGAACTGCTCCTGCAAGCCGGAGGGCAAGTCCTGGGCGCAGTCTCTGGTGAAGGCCGAGAGCATGCTGGTCCGGCACAAGGGCGACATCTTCGTCACGCCGATGCAGGCCGAGGCCCTGTCCCGGCCGAAGGTGCGCCTGACCCTTGTCGGCCGGGCCGACCGGACCGCGGCGGAGCTCGCCGCCGACGCCGCCGGCCGCGCGGGCGTCGACACGAAGGGCGGCGCGGGACCCGGCCGCGACGATGCGGTGAAGATCCAACCTGCCGCGGCCGACGGCACGAAGGCCGCGGAGGCCGCGGAAGCCAAGCCGGATCACGTTGCCGTGCGCATCATCGCGCCCGACGTCATCGCGGTGCCCCAGCGCCTCACCCCCTGAGACTTGTTTCGCGCCGACGGGCGCGGAACCATACGCGACGTCCGGTGTTCGGCTCGGCCTGAACCGACACGAGACCGCGATGCGCCTGCTCCGCCTGATCCTCCTCACCGGCACGGTGCTGCCGGGCCTGACGCTCGTGCAGCTCGCAGACGCCGCGCCGGGCCGGATCCAGGTGGCGCAGGGCGGACCGGAGGAGCGCGGCCCCCGCGGCGGCGAACCCCCGCACGGCGGCCCGCGCCCCGAGCGGCCGCCGCAGGAGCGTCCCGGCCCGCCGCCGGGCCCACCGGCCGTGCGCGAGCGGCCCGAACCCCGGCCGGAGCGGGCGCCGCCGCCCCCGCGCGAGCGGCCCGAACCGCCCGCCCAGCGCCAGCCGCAGGCCGAACCGCCTCCGCGGGAGCGCGCGCCCGAGCGCCGGCCGGAGCCGCCGGCGGCCCGTCCCCCGGCGCCGGACCGGCAGGACCGCCAACCGGAGCGGCAGCAGGACCGACAGCAAGACCGGCGGGATCAGCAGCCGGACCGTCCGGACCGCGGGCCGCAGGATCGGCCCGGCCCGGGGCGGTCCGAGCGTCAGCAGGCGCCGGATCGCGAACAGGCTCCGCCGCCCCAGGGGCGGCCCGCGCCGGAGCGTCCGCCGGCCCCGCCGCAGCAGCGCCAGGCGCCCGACCGGGATCGCCCCGGTCCCGACGACCAGCCGAACCGTCCCGCGCAGCGCGACGCGGCCCCCGACCGGTCCGCGCCGGATCGCGGACCGCCGGGTCAGCGTCCGGGCGGTCCGGGTGCGCCCGGCGACCGGTCTCAGCCGCCGAACGCGCCCCCCGGCGCACCCGGTCGACCGGCCCAGCGCCCAGACGCGCAGCCCGACAACCGCCTGCCCGAGAACCGCGCCCAGCCGAATGGCGGTCCCGGCGCCGAGTCCGGCCGGCCGCAGGCGCCCAACGCCGCTCCGGGCGTTCCGGGACGGCCGTTCCAGCCGCAGGGAGCCCAGCCCGAGGGACGGGCGCCGGCCCAGCCCAACGGTGCTCCCGGCGCCGAGCCCGGACGGCCGGTGCCGCCCAACATGGCCCCCGGGATTCCGGGACGGCCGTTCGTGCCGCCGGGCCAGGCGCCCGCCCCCGGACAGGCCCCACCGCCCGGCGGACCGCAGCCCGGGACGGCCCCGGCACAGCCGGGACAGCCGCCCGCGGGCGGCCCGGGCGGTCCGGCCGACCCGAACGCCTTCAACCGGCCGGGACAGCCCGGCTACGTCCCCGGCGGTTTCCGCCAGAACGACGGCGTGCGCGACTTCGATCAGGTCCGCACAGACCGGCGCGAGTTCCGGGAGGATGGCCGGACCTATTACCGGGAGCCGGGCCGCATCATCGTGCAGGACCGCGACGGCTACCTGATCCGCCACGACGAGAACGAGCGCTTCCGCACCCTCGACCCGCGCGGCTACCGGTTCGAGCGGCAGGGCGCGGACTTCTACAGCTACGTCGACCGGCCCGGCGGCGAGCAGATCGTCACCGTCACGAACGATGACGGTCGGATGCTGCGCCGCTACCTCCGCTACCGCGACGGTCGCGAGCTCGTCCTGATCGACAACAGCTACGCCGGCCCGCTCCGCCCGATCTACGAGGACGTGGTGGTGCTGCCGCCGCCGGAGATCCGCATCCCGCGGGACCGCTACATCGTGGATTACGCCCAGGCCGACGAGGCGGAGGTCTACGAGGCGCTGACGGCGCCGCCCGTGGTGCAGGTCGACCGCCGGTACACGCTGGACCAGATCCGCTACAGCCCGGACCTCCGCGCCCGCCTGCGCTCGGTCGACATCAACACGATCACCTTCGACACCGGCTCGTTCACCGTCACGCCCGATCAGGCGGCCAAGCTGTCGGTGATCGCCGGCGCGATGAACCGCGCCATCCAGGCCAACCCGCGGGAGGTGTTTCTGATCGAGGGCTTCACCGACGCCGTCGGCTCCGCGCTTGACAACCTGTCGCTGTCCGACCGGCGCGCCCAGTCGGTGGCGACCGTGCTGACCGAGCAGTTCCGCGTGCCGCCGGAGAACCTGACCACCCAGGGCTACGGCGAGCAGTACCTGAAAGTGAACACGCAGGGCCCGTCGCGGGAGAATCGCCGCGTCGTCGTCCAGCGGATCACGCCGCTGCTGCAGCAGGGGCAAGGTCAGGGGCAGGGCCAGGCAGCGCCTCCGCCGCCTCCGCCGCCGCGCTAGGGCGGTCGCCGCGCGGGCCTGTCCTGCGCGGCAGTTGACCGTGCGGCCACAGCGCCTCACCACCGGTTGAGGACAGCGGCGCGGGACGGTCATGAACAGCGAGGCGGAGGACGGGCTCATCCGGTCGGGCACACCGGTCTTCCGCCGCACGGCTCTGGCCCTGGCGGCGGCCGGCTTCTCGACCTTCGCGGTGCTCTACGCGGTCCAGCCGCTCCTGCCCATCTACGCGGAGGATTTCGGCGTCTCGCCGGCCGCGAGCAGCCTCGCCCTGTCGCTGCCCTGCGGGCTGCTGGCGGTGGCGCTGCTCGTCGTCAGCCCGCTCTCGGAGATCTGGGGGCGCAAGCCGGTGATGCTGGCCTCGCTGGTCGCTTCGGCGGTGCTCACGGTCGTGGCCGCCCTGGTCCCCGGCTGGTACGGCTTCCTGGCGCTACGCGCGCTCACCGGGCTGACGGCCAGCGGACTCCCGGCCGTCGCCATGGCCTATCTCGCCGAGGAGATGGACGCCAAGGCCATCGGCCTGTCGATGGGCCTGCTCGTCGGCGGCAACGCGCTGGGCGGCATGTCGGGCCGCCTGATCAGCGGCGTGATGGCGGACTTCGTCAGCTGGCGCGCCGGGCTCGCGGTCATCGGCGGCCTCGCGCTCGCCGCCGCGCTGGCGTTCTGGCGCTGGCTGCCGCCCTCGCGCCGCTTCGTGCCGCGCCGGCTCGCCTGGGCGGAAGTCCCGGGCAGCTTCGCCCATCATTTCCGCGACGCCGGCCTGCCCTGGCTCTTCGCCGAGGCGTTCCTGCTGATGGGCGGCTTCGTCTGCATCTACAACTACATCGGCTTTCGCCTGCTCGAGCCGCCCTACGCGCTGAGCCAGGCGGTGATCGGGATGATCTTCTCGGTCTACCTCGCCGGTATGGTCAGCAGCCCTGTCACCGGCGAGCTGGCGAGCCGCTTCGGCCGCCGCCGTGTCCTCTGGGTCGCCACAGCCGTCGGCCTGGCCGGCATCGTGATGACGCTCTCGGACCGCCTGCTGCTGATCCTGGCCGGCATCGTAGTGACGACGGTAGGTTTCTTCGGCGCCCACGCGGTCGCGAGCAGCTGGGTCGGGCGGCGGGCGCTGCGCGACAGGGCCCAGGCCTCGGCGATCTATCTCGGCCTCTACTATCTGGGCTCGTCGGTCCTCGGGACCGCGGGCGGCTGGTTCTTCGCCCATTCCGGGTGGAACGGCGTGGTGCTGTTCGTGGGCGGGCTGTACGGTCTGGCGCTGATGATCGCCCTGCGGCTGTCCCGCCTGAAGCCGCTCGCGACCTGATCCGGGAGATCCGCCGATGAACGCCCGCAGCCACGCCCGACACGTCGTCGACCAGTTCGGCGCGCAGGCCTCCGCCTACGTGACCAGCGCCGTGCACGCCGCCGGCGCCGATCTCGACCGGATCGGCGAGCGGGTCCGCGCGCGACCGGGCCTGCGGGTGCTCGACCTCGGCTGCGGCGGCGGCCACGTCGCCTTCGCGGCGGCCGCCGCTGGCGCCGCCGTCACGGCCTACGACCTGTCGGCCGAGATGCTGGCGGCGGTCGCGGCCGAGGCGGCCCGGCGGGGGCTCGACCGGATCGAGACCCGGCAGGGCGGCGCCGAGGCCCTGCCATTCCCCGACGCGAGCTTCGACGCCGTCCTGACCCGCTACAGCGCCCACCACTGGCGCGACGTGCCGGCGGCCCTGGCGGAGGCGCGACGGGTGCTGCGGGCGGACGGGTTCCTCATCGTCAGCGACATCGTCGCGCCCGAGGATCCGCTGCTGGACACGCACCTGCAGGCGCTGGAGCTGCTGCGCGACCCCTCGCACGTGCGCGACTACCGGGCGTCGGAATGGCGGGCCCTGCTGGAGGCGGCCGGATTCGCGCCCGGCGACGCGACGCCGAGCCGGCCGCGCATGGAGTTCGCGAGCTGGATCGCCCGGATGCGGACGCCGGAGACCCACGTCGCGGCGATCCGGGCGCTGCAGGTCACCGCGCCCGCGGAAGTCGCGGCGCATTTCGCCATCGAGGCCGACGGCAGCTTCCTGCTCGACGCCGCGCTGATCGAGGCGCGCCCGAAGCCCGGCCGCTGATCGCTCAGGCGGCCGCGCCGGAGAGCCGGCGCGCCGCCCGCTCCCGCCCGATCAGCGGCAGCAGGCCGGCGAGGTCCGGCCCGTGCTCCAGGCCGGTGAGGGCGAGCCGGAGCGGCATGAACAGGCCGCGGCCCTTGGCCCCGGTGCGGGTCCGGATCTCGGTCGTCCACGCCTTCCAGGTCTCCGGGCCGAACGGCTCGGGCGGCAGGGTCTCGCGGGCGGCCGCGATCACGGCGGGCTCGGTGAGCACCGGCTCGACGGGACCGGCCACGACCCGCCACCAGTCGGCCGCCTCCGCGACGCGCCCGAGATTGGCCCGCACCGCGACCCAGAACGCCTCGGCCCGATCCTCCGGGATCCCCAGAGCCGCGAGGCGCGCGGCCGCCTCCGGGTACGGCATGACGTGGACCAGGCGGGCGTTAAGGCCGTCGAGCTCCGCCGGGTCGAACCGGGCCGGCGCCCGCGAGATCTCGCCGAGATCGACGAGGCTCGCGAGGGTGTCGAGGTCGGGCACCGCCCGCACCGATTCGGCCGAGCCGGTGAGGACCGCCAGCGAGCGCACCGCCGCGGGCTCGTAGCCGGCCTCGCGCAGGCCGCGCAGCGACAGGTGGCCGAGGCGCTTCGACAGCCCCTCCCCGTCGGCCGTCGTCAGCAGGTTGTGGTGGCCGAAGACCGGGATGGGCGCGCCCAGGGCCTCGAAGATCTGCACCTGCACGCCGGTGTTGGTGACGTGGTCCTCGCCGCGGATGACGTGGGTGATCCCGAGATCGGCGTCGTCCACCACCGACGGCAGCGTGTAGAGGTAGCTGCCGTCGGCGCGGATCAGCACCGGGTCCGACAGGGACGCGCAGTCGACATGGGCCGGCCCGCGGACGAGGTCGTCCCAGCCGACGGTCCGCGCCTCGAGCAGGAACCGCCAGTGCGGCCGGCGGCCCTCGGCCTCCAGCGCCGCCCGCTCCTCGGCGGTCAGCCGCAGCGCCGCCCGGTCGTAGATCGGCGGCTGGCCGCGGCCGAGCTGGCGCCTGCGGCGGCGCTCCAGCTCCTCCGGCGTCTCGTAGCAGGGGTAGAGCCTCCCCGCTGCGCGCAGGCGGTCGGCGGCGGCGTCGTGCTGCGCCGTGCGGTCGCTCTGCCGGGCGAACAGGTCGGGCACGATGCCGAGCCACGCGAGATCCTCGCCGATCGCCTGGGCGAAGGCCTCCGTGGAGCGCTCCGCGTCGGTATCGTCGAGGCGCAGCAGGAAGCGGCCGCCGGTCCGGCGGGCGAACAGGGCGTTGAGCAGGGCCGGCCGGGCATTGCCGATATGGAGATACCCGGTCGGCGAGGGTGCGAAGCGGACGAGAGTCATGGCCCGCTCTCTAGCCGATCTGCGCGGGAATGTGCGCGGGACTTCGCGATCACACCGGCCGGATGCGCCGCCCCGCGGCGCCCGCTACCCAGGACGCGGGAAACCCGGCAGAAGGGCGCGCGTGGTGCGGTGCAGGATGTGAGCGGCATGGCGACGGACGAGACGGCCGACATCGTGGTGGTCGGCGGTGGGATGGTCGGCCTCGCCAGCGCCATCGCGCTGAGGGACCGCGGGCTCGACGTGGTGCTGCTGGATCCCGGCGAGGCGCGGGCCCGGACCTCCTACGGCAATGCCGGCGTGGTCAGCCGCGGCTCGATCCTGCCGATGTCGAGCCCGGCCCTGTGGGGCAAGCTCCCGGCCTACCTGCGCAACGCCGATCGCGGCCTGCGGCTGCACTACGGGCATCTCCCGCGGATCGTGCCCTACACGGCGCACTTCCTCGCCGCCGCGCGCGCCTCGCGCTGGCGCCGCGCCGCGGAGGCGCTGCTGCCGCTGACCAGCGCCGCCTATCCGGCCCACGAGCGGCTGGCGGCCCGGGCCGGGACCGGCGACCGGCTACAGCGGACGGGTTGGATCAAGGCCTACCGCACCGAAGCGGCCTTCGCGTCCGCCGCCCTCGAGCGCGAGATCCTGGCCGGGCACGGGGTCGCCTTCGACATCCTCGACACCGCGGCGCTGCGCGCGCTCGAGCCGGCGCTGGTGCGGCCCTACGCGCGGGCCATGCTGCTCACCGAGACGGGGTCGGTCCGCGAGCCCGGCCGGCTCATCGAGGCGTGCGAGGCCCTGTTCACCGGTCTCGGCGGCCGCCGCCTGCGGGGCAGCGTCGCCCGGCTGGAGCCCCAGGCGGACGGCTGGCGCGTCGATCACGACGGCGGCGCGGTGCGGGGCCGACAGGTGGTCCTCGCGGCCGGCGCCGCGTCCGGGGCGATCGCCCGGACCCTGGGCTACCGTTTCGCCGTTGCGGCCGAACGCGGCTACCACCGCCACTACGCCCTGCATCCGGACAGCCCGCCGCTGACCCGGCCGATCCTCGACACGGGCGCGGGCTCGATCCTGTCGCCGATGGGCGAGCACCGGGTCCGGGTCCTGTCCGGTGTCGAGCTCAACGCGCGCGCCGCCGCGCCCGACCACACCCAGATCGATGCGGCGTCCCGGGAGGCGGCCTCCACCCTTCGGCTCGGCGGCCCGCTGGACAACGCGCCGTGGCTCGGCTCCCGGCCGTCGACCCCCGACGGGATGCCGGTGATCGGCCGCGCCCCCCGGCACGACGGCCTGCTCTTCGCCTTCGGCCACGGCCATATCGGCCTGTCCACCGGCCCGATCACCGGCGAGATCGTCGCCGACCTCGCCACCGGCCGGGAACCGGCCGTGCCGGTCGCTGCCTTCGCGCCGGAGCGGCTCCTGCGCTGGCCGCGGCTGCTCTGAGAGCCGCGTCCCTCAGCGCCAGTCGTAGGGGTTGTAGGGCTCGAGCGCGGCCTCGACCTTCCGCAGGACGTCCGGCTGGCGCTGGAGATCGGTCTCCCGGGCGAGTGCCCGGAGGAAGGCCTGCGGGCCGTGCTCCAGGTCGCGCGTCAGCCCATTGTAGCGGTCGGCCGGCTCGACATGGGCGGGATTGACCGCGACGCGGTAAGCGAGGCCGCAGGTCGGCGGGTCGATCCCCAGGCGATAGCAGATCCGCACCCGGGCGAAGGGGACGTCCGGGCGGTAATCGACCCGGTAGCCGCCGAGACGGAAGGCGCCGCCGGTCGCGCGCTCGGCCCAGGCCAGCGTCCGCGCCACCGTGGTGAAGCCGGCGGTGCGCCGGTCGCGCACGAGGTCGATCGCCGCCCGTTCCGTGGGCACGAAGGATTGCGCGCAGGCCGGGCCGGACACCAGCGCGACCAGAAGAGCGGGGACGGCGAGTCTCATGGCTTCTTCATGCAGACCGCGACGGGCTGGGCATCCTTGGCGGCCTTGGCGGTCATGTCGAGGCAGCCGACCGTGGACACGCCGTCCGTGACGGTCACCGACGGCACAACCGCCATGCCTCGGCAGTAAGCGCCAATCAATTCCTCGTCACGGCGGCACGCCACGTCGAGGCGCACCTGGCTGTTCAGGGACGGTCCCGGTGGCCCGGCTGGTCCGGCCGGGCCCGGGTCGCCCGCGGGGCCGCGGGCGCCGGTGGCGCCGTTCACCCCCGCCGGCCCGGCCGGCCCCGCCGGTCCCCGATCACCCTTCGCCCCTGGAGGTCCGGCCGGTCCGGGCTTCGTGGCATCGCAGGCGGCGAGCGCGAGCGCCACCGCGCCGACCACGAGCGCGATCAGGGGGGATCTCATGGGGTTCTCCGGCAGGCCTGCGCGCGGGGAACTGGCGCGCGCAGGCGGTGCGTCAACAGCGCGTCGCCGACACGACGGCGCTATTACAACCAAAAGTAGCGGCTGTTTGATAACCCTGGTCTAGTCGATCGGATTAAGAGTTTCGCAAAAGCTTGGCGTCACATCGGATGAGATGGCTACTTCCGACTGATCTGCTCGCATATGAACAGCCGAGGACTTGTAGGAACGCAGGTCAGAGTGACGCCAGGTTGCCTCCTCGCGCGCCTCGGGCGCGACACCGGGGGCGCGGCCGCGGTGGAGTTCGCCCTGGTGGCCCTGCCCTTCCTGGCGCTGTGCGGCGCGATCATCCAGATCGTGTTCCAGATGTGGGCGACGCAGAATTTCGATCGCGCGCTCCAGAACGCGGTCCGGACGATCTTCACCGGCCAGTTCCAGCTCGACACCGCCGGCCAGACCAATCCGGCGACCGTGCTCGCGACCCTGAAGGCTAGGATGTGCGGATCGGCCGTCAGCCCCGTGCCCACCGTCTTCAACTGCCAGAACGTCAAGATCGACGTCGCGACCTCGAGCAGCTTCGCGAGCGCGACTGCGACCAAGCCGATCGACACCGCCACGGGCACGTGGAGCACGAGTTTCGGCTCCAACTACAAATGCGCTTCGCCCGGGACGATCGTGATCGTCACAGCGGCCGTGCCGTTCCCGACCTTCTTCAATCTGATGGGCCTCAATACGAAGCAGTTCACCAGCGGCTCCGCGGAGGGATCGAGCCTGCTGACCTCCACGGCGGTGTTCCGCACCGAGCCCTATCAGATCGTCGGAGCGAGCCCGTGCCCGTCCTCGCCGTCCTGACCCGGCGGGCGGCGCGGCTCCGGCACGACAGGCGCGGCGGCGCGGCCGTCGAGTTCGCCGTCATCCTGCCGATCCTGCTCGCGATCTGGGCGGGCATGACCGAGGTGACGCACGCCATCGACGAGTGGCGCAAGCTGACGCAGCTCGGCCGCACCGTGGCGGACCTGACGGCGCAGGGCGACACACAGAACCCGATCAGCACCACCGTGATGAACGACATCCTCGCCTCCGCCACGGCGGTGATGCGCCCGTTCGACACGTCGAAGGTCAAGATCGTGGTCAGCGCGATGGGCACCGACGCGAAGGACCCGAGCGGTCCTCCGGTGGTCTGCTCGAGCGTCGCCAACACCAACGGGACCGCGCGGAGCCCCGGCCCCGCGCCCAGCCTGACCGTGCCGGACGGCTACCGGATGCCGGGCATGCGCTACGTCCTGGCTGAGGTCAGCATCAGCTACACGCCGATGATCGGGAGCGCGCTGGTCAAGCTCGCCAAAGGCGTGAGCAACACGATCACGTTCACCAGCAGCGCGCCGTGGCCGACCCGCGGCGGCCAAGCCTACGGCACCAGCACCTACACGGAAGTCGTCCTGCCGGACGACAAACAATCGAACTGCGATGGCACGAAGATCGTCCGCAAAACCTGACGGCCGCCCCGAGCGGCGCCGCGATGTCCTGCGCGACCGCGGCGGCAACGTCGCCCTGCTGTTCGCGTTCCTCAGCGTGCCGATGGTGATGGTCGGCGGCGCGGCGATCGACTACGGCTTCGCCACGCGGCTGGAGACGAAGCTCCAGGCCGCGGCCGACGCCACGGCGCTGCTGCTCTGCCAGACACCGCTGACGACGTCCGAGACCGAACTCAACGCCCTGGCGCAGACGACGATGACCGGTGCCATGGGGGCGGCGAGCCTCGTGGTCGACCGGCTGGCCATCACCAGCAGCCCGCGCAAGATCACGCTGACCGCTCACAAGCAATCGACGACCTTCTTCGGCGGGCTGACCGGCACCCAGCGCATCAACCCGGGCGCCGTCTCGCAATGCGCCACGCCGCTGCCGAAGACTTTCGAGATCGCGCTCGTGCTCGACAACACGGGCTCGATGGCCGCCTCGAGCGGGGGACAGTCGAAGCTCCAGGCCGTCCAGACGGCCGCGACCGACTTCGTCAACTACGTCTACACCAGCCCGGCCTTCTCCAGCGCGACCAAGGTCGCGATCGTGCCCTTCGCCGCCGCCGTGGCGGTCGATCCGTCCGCCTACCGCTACGCGAGCTGGATCGATCAGAACGGCCTCTCCAGCTACCACTGGACGAACATCGTCCAGTCGAATCCGGCGCCGTTCAAGAACCGCTTCGACATTTTCGCGAAGCTGCAGGCGGCGAACCGGAACTGGGGATGGGCCGGCTGCCTCGAGGCGCTCCCCTACCCCTTCAACGTCCAGGACGGAGCGCCCACGACCAAGGATTCCTTCTACGTGCCGCTGCTCGCGCCCGACGAGCCGGGTGACGGCACCTCGGGCGGCGCGTCGTTCCCGGTCGGCGCCTCGCGGGCGACGGCCTACAGCTACAACAGCTACATCGACGACGAGACCGGCCCGACATGCCGGAACAGCAGCACCTACAACACCGCGCTCGGGCAGGCCTGCAAGTACATCACGCCCAAGGATGCGGCCTCCGGCGCCCCGCTCGGCATCCCGAACGGTCCGAATTTCGGGTGCACGACCCAGCCGCTCCAGAGGCTGACCAGCGACACGAACGCGTTGAAGACCCTTATCAGCAAGATGGCGCCGTCCGGATCGACGAACATCCACGAGGGTTTCATGTGGGGCTGGCGCACGCTCTCGCCCAACAGCGTCTTCGCGGACGGCCAACCCTACGCGTCGAGCGCGAACAGCTCGAACGCGACGACCATCAACAAGATCATCATCCTGATGACCGACGGCACGAACAGCTGGGGCACCAATTCCAGCGCGCCGACCGGCTCACTCTACTTCGCGGCCGGGTACTTCAAGAACGCCAACGGCACGACGCCGAATCCGCGCCTGACGACGGCATACCAGAACACCAATATCGCCGACAGCAATACGGCGCGGAAGGCGCTCGACGCGCTCACCGCCGAGGCATGCGCGAACACGAAGGCCGTCAATATCTCGATCTACACGATCGGCTTCAGCATCCCGACGGATCCGATCGATTCTGCCGGGCAGACGCTGTTGCGGAACTGCGCCTCGTCGCCGGACCAGTTCTACCTCGCCAACTCGTCCGATGACCTGATCAAGGCCTTCAAGTCGATCCAGGCCAGCATCGGCGCGCTGCGGCTGACTCAGTAGGCGCCGCGCCGGCGCTGCGCGGGATCCGGCGCGCGGGCCGGACCCGGTCAGTCGTCGCGGTAGACCCGCTCGCGGCGCTCGTGCCGCTCCTGCGCCTCGAGGGACAGAGTGGCGATCGGGCGCGCGTCGAGGCGGCGCAGGGAGATCGGCTCGCCGGTCTCCTCGCAGAAACCGTAGGACCCGTCCTCGATTCGGGCCAGCGCCGCGTCGATCTTGCCGGTGAGCTTGCGTTGGCGGTCCCGGGCCCGCAGCTCGATCGCCCGGTCCGTCTCGGAGGATGCGCGGTCGGCGAGGTCGGGGTGGTTCTCGTTCTCGCTCTGCAGCGCCACCAGCGTATCCTGCGCCTCGCGCAGGATGTCGTTCTTCCAGCTCATCAGCTTGCGCCGAAAATATTCGCGCTGCCGGTCGTTCATGAAGGGCTCGTCGTCGGACGGGACGTAGCCGTCCTCCAGCTGCACCTTCGCCATGCGTCACCCTCGCTGGATGGTAAACCGCCCACCAGGGGATGGCCGGTGTGCGGCGATAACGTGAGGTGCCGTATAGTCGAGGTGCCTCATCGCCACAACGCACACGGATGCAGGGGCTGTAACTGGCTGTCACTGCATCGCCGCGTGCGGCAAACAGGCCACGGTACAGATGTTTTACGCTGTCATCTGGTCCGCAACCGTACGATCGCTTCTGCGATCTCCGTGGTCAGGCTCCGAGCGATCGGCAGCCTGTAATGGGTCCGGTCGAAGAACTGGTCGGGATCGGCCGCCGCGGGGCGGCCGTCGCGCCAGTCGACCACCGTGCTGAGCGCGTGGGTCGCCAACACCGTGCGCACCTCGGCCCGGCAGGCGGCCTCGGCCCGCGCCCGAGGGCTGCCGGGCGGCGGCTCGCCGCGGGCGTAGACCGGCGGGAACACCACCACGACCGGCGTCTCCGCCGGGATCCGGGTCAGCTCGGCGCGCAGTCGCGCCGCGATCGGGAACGGCCCGCCGTGGCGCGGCTCCGGCTCAGGCCCGACCGGCTTCTCCAGCGCCGCCTTCTTGGCGGGATCGACGCCGAAGCCCTGGCTCAGGTAGTTGCGCTCGTAATCCCACCAGCCGTCGGCCGCGGCGGTCTTGCGGCGTGGGTTCAGGAGCCAGCCGATGCGGTTGACCGTCTCCTGCGCGGCCGAGAAGCGGATCAGCCCGCGCAGGTAGGCGGGCCAGTCCCCCACGAGCCAGTAGGGAAAGCCGTGCTCGCTCGGGAAGGACGGGTCGTCCGCGCACCAGAACGCGTCGGCCGAGAGCACGATCGCGGCGGGGCGGGCGTGGTGCTGCAGGTACCATCCCAGCAAGGCGAACTGCTCGGACGGGCCGGTGGCCGGCACCGAGAGCTGGAGGAACGGGATGCCGGTGAGCCGGGTCAGTGCCGCCGGCTCGATGAGTTGGATGTGCGAGTTGCCGATCACCACGCCCGCATAGGCCGGATCGCGGCCGCGGACGGCCGAGGCCGTGCGGGGCCCCTGCGGCCGCACGGCCCCCCGGGACAGCAGCGTCGAGCGGCCGGTATCGTAGGGGTCGACCAGCACCGCGAGGGCGAGGTAGCCCGCGAAGAGGCCGACCATCGACAGGGCCAGGGCGCGGGCGAAGCCGCGCCAGTCCCTGTCGGTCGTGGGGGGTGCGGACGCCATCCTCAGAACTGGAAGTAGATGAACTCGTAGTTCGCATCGTCGCCGATCTTGAGCAGGACGAGCACGAACAGCAGCGCGAAGCCGAAGGCGAGGAGCCGGCGCGGCGGCAGCCGGTGCACCGCGTTCCAGGCGGTGGGCCCGACCGTCGCGACCAGGGCGGCGATGGCGATGGTGCGCCACTTGAAGCCGGAGCCCCTCGGCGCGAGCCCGAAGAGTCCTTTGAAGATCGCGAGGGCCGCTTCGAAGCTCGTCGCGCGGAACAGAACCCAGGTCAGCACGACGAACAGGCTGGTGAGCACCCAGCCCAGCGGCGCAGGGATCGCGATCCGGGCCCGGCGCGCCAGGACACCGGCCCCGAGGCCGATCCCGTGCAGCGCCCCCCAGGCGAGGAAGGTCAGGCCGGCCCCGTGCCAGAGGCCGCCGAGCGTCATCGTGGCGACGAGCGCCCCGACCTGCCGCGGCAGCCCGCGGCGGTTCCCGCCCATCGGGATGTAGAGGTAGTCGCGCAGGAAGCGCGACAGGGTCATGTGCCAGCGCCGCCAGAAGTCGCGGAGCGACGTGGCGCGGTAGGGCGCGTCGAAGTTCTGCGGCAGGACGAGGCCGAACAGCAGCGCGATGCCCAGCGCCATGTCGGTGTAGCCGGAGAAGTCGAAGTAGATCTGGAACGTGAAGCCGAGCGTCGCCTGCCACGCCTCGACCACCGTGACGGCCTTGCCGGCAGCGGCGGCCTGGAACACCGGGTTCACGTATTCCGCGAGCGGATCGCCGAGGAACACCTTCTTGGCGAGGCCGACGGTCAGCAGCATCAGCCCGCGGGCGAAGCGCTCGGCGGCGTCGGGCCGCGCGTAGGGCGCCTCGTCGAACTGGTGCATGATCTCGCTCCAGCGCACGAGCGGGCCGGCGAGAACCTGCGGGAAGAACGCGATGTAGAGGGCGTATTTCACGAGCCCGAAGCCCGGCGCCCGGCCGGCCCGCAGGTCGGCGAGATACATGATGTGGTGGAAGGTGAAGAACGAGATGCCGAGCGGCAGGGCGAGGCCGAGCCGCTGCGCCTCCAGGCCGGGGATCAGGTTGGCGAGGTCGGCCGCGAAGTCGAGGTACTTGAACACGCCGAGCAGCGCGAGGTTGGCGGCGATCGCCGCCGGGATCAGCCAGCGGCCGGGCCACCGGCGATAGGCGCGCGCCACGCACCAGTTCGCCAGGATCGAGCCGGCCAGCAGCGGCACGAACCGGACGTCCCACCAGCCATAGAACACGAAGGACAGGGCGACGAGGAGCGGCAACCGCCACGCGGGGGCGGCGCGCGCCACCAGGCCGTGCAGGATCAGCGCGGCCGGCAGGAAGGCGAGGAGGAAGACGAAGGAGTTGAACAGCATCGGGCGAGGCGGCGCGGAGGAGCCCGGATGGGCCGCCGTTGTCTCCGAGCGGGAGGGACCGCCTTGTCGAGGATCAAGGCCGGCCCGTCAATCGCCGCAGAGGCGGCGCGCCCGGCCGGGCGCGGCCTCACGCTCCGCGGCTGGCCGCCTCGATGGTCAGGCCCAGTCCCACCGAGCCGAACGTGTCGCCCTCCACCACCCGGGCGGCCGGCAGCGCGGCCCTCAGCGCGGCGCGCAGGTGCGGCAGGCCGGTGGAGCCGCCGGTGAGGAACAGGGCGTCGACCCGGTCGGCCGTCAGCTCCGCCTGCGCGAGGCAGCGCGCGATCCGGGCCGCGACGGCGCGGGCGAGGTCCCCCGTCTGGGCGGACAGGGTCGCGCGATCCACCGGGACCGCGAGCCCGGGCTCCAGGAGGCCGAGGTCGAGCAGGGTCGCGTCCTGTTCGGACGCCGCGATCTTGGCGCTCTCCACTGCCCCGGCCAGGGCGTGACCGCGCTCGCCCTCCACCGCCTCGCGCAGCCGCGCGAGCAGGTCGGGCCGGGCGCCGTCGCGGATGACCTCGTCGATCTCGCGCAGGGTCTTCTGATTGTAGAGGCGGTTGATCGCCGACCACGTGGCGAGGTCGTGGTAGTAGGCGTTCGGCACCGCGAGGTCGCCGCGGCGCATCGGGCTTCCGAGGCCCAGGAGCGGCATCACCGTTCCGAGGCTGAGCTGTCGGTCGAAATCGGTGCCGCCGATCCGCACCCCGTCGTTGGCCAGGATGTCGCCGGCCCGGTCCGGCCGCCCCCGCCGCTCCGGCGCGAGGCGCACGATGGAGAAGTCCGAGGTGCCGCCGCCGATGTCGGCGACGAGGGCGATCTCCTCCGCGCGGACCTGGCGCTCGTAGTCGAGTGCCGCGGCGATTGGCTCGTACTGGAACGAGACCTCCCGGAAGCCGACGTCGCGGGCGATGTCGCGCAGCGTGTCCTCCGCGCGGCGATCCGCCTCCGGGTCGCCGTCGACGAAGTGGACCGGGCGGCCGTGGACCACCGTGTCGAGGCTCTGGCCGCTGGCGGCCTCCGCCCGCGCCTTCACGGCGGTGAGGTAGCGGGCGATGACGTCGCGCAGGCGCAGCCGCTGGCGGCCGACCGGGGTCGCCTCATCCATGAGCGGCGTGCCGAGCACGGATTTCAGCCCGCGCATCAGCCGGCCGGACCGGCCCTCGACATAGGCCGCCGTGGCGGCCCGGCCGATGATCGGCTCCCGTCCGAGCTCGAAGAAGATCGCGCTCGGGATTGTCCGGTGCGCGCCCTCCAAGGGCAGCAGCGTCGGGCCGTCCGGGCCAAGATGCCCGAGCGTGGTGTTCGACGTGCCGAAATCGAGGCCGCAGGCCGCCATCGTGTTGTGGATCCGGGACTGGAGAGAAGGGCCGTGGGCCTACAGGGCCGCCATGTCGGGGTCCAGGGCGGAAGAGCGGAGCCCGGGGCTCCCGCAAGGGGGTTGACGGCCCGATCGCGCACCGGCGGCGGAGCCACGCCGCGGACCGACGCCCGCATGCGGCCCACACGCGGCCCACATGCGGGAAGCGTGGACAGTGCCGCGGCGGCACACCCGGACCCGCCGGGCCGTGCTATGAGGCCCCATGCGTTCCGACATCGATCTCGGCCTGACCGGCGAGCGCCCCGCGCTCCTCGACCTCACCGAACTGCTCGCCACGCGGCTCCTGGTTCAGGGCAATTCCGGGTCCGGCAAATCGCACCTGCTGCGGCGGCTGCTCGAGCAGAGCGCCGGCCTCGTGCAGCAGGCGATCATCGATCCGGAGGGCGACTTCGCCAGCCTCGCCGACCGCTACGGCCACGTCGTGGTGGAGGCCGACGGCGACGACGTCGCCCTGCAGCGGATCGCCGCCCGGGTGCGGACCCACCGGGTCTCGGTGGTGCTGTCGCTGGAGAATCTCGACGCCGACGGCCAGATGCGGGCCGCCGCCGCCTTCCTGGGCGGCCTGTTCGACGCCGACCGCGACCATTGGTACCCGATGCTGGTGGCCGTGGACGAGGCGCAGCTCTTCGCGCCCGCGGCCGCCGGCGAGGTCTCAGACGAGGCCAGGCGCCTGTCGCTCGGCGCGATGACCAACCTCATGTGCCGCGGCCGCAAGCGCGGGCTCGCCGGCATCATCGCCACGCAGCGCCTCGCCAAGCTCGCCAAGAACGTCGCGGCCGAGGCCTCGAACTTCCTGATGGGCCGGACCTTCCTCGACATCGACATGGCACGCGCCGCCGACCTCCTCGGGCTGGAGCGCCGGCAGGCCGAGACGTTCCGTGACCTACCGCGCGGGCATTTCGTGGCCCTGGGACCGGCCCTGTCCCGGCGCCCGCTCACCATCGCGGTCGGGCCGACCCAGACCGTGAGCCGGAGTTCCTCGCCGGTCCTCGTGCCGCTGCCCGACGCCCTGGAGGATGCCCGCGCGCTGATCCTCACAGCGAGCCCCGCCGAGACCGTCGCGCCGCTGGCGCCGCGGCCGAAGCCGCGCCCCGCGCCGGCGCCAGACGTGCTCGTCCAGCTCGCCAATTACCGTCCGCCGGCTCCGGCGGAGGAGCCGGAGGAGGAACCCATGGACCCGGAGGCCCGCGAGGCGGCGCTCGCCGAGGTGCTGGCCTCCGTGCTGGCGGATGCCGACGCCGCCGCCTGCACTCCCGCCACGCTCTACCAGGACTTCACGGTCCGCTGCCGGATCCGGCGCCTGCGCGGCGACACGATGGGTCTGCCCGAGTTCAAGCGGCGCCTCGCGGTCGCGCGGGCCGAGGCCGGCGGCGCGGTCGCGGACAATTCCGGCTGGGAGCAGGCCCAGGCGATCGCGGCCGGCCTGCCGGACGACCTCGCCGGCCTGTTCCTCGTGGTCGCGCGGGCCGCCATCGAGGGCGCCCCCTGCCCCACCGACACCGTGCTGGCCGAGGCCTACGGCACCAGCTCGGGCGGCCGGGCGCGGCGGATGCTGGCCTATCTCGAGGAGCGCGGCGCCATCGTCACCCGCAAGGACCTGCGCGGCGCACCGATCATCGCGGTGCCGGATCTCGGCGTCGAGACCGGACCGGGCGAGCCGCAGATGCTGCCGACGGGCCCGAAGCGGCGGGCGGGGTAGCGGGATCGGGCGCTCGCCGGGCGCGGTACCGGGATGCGCCCAGGGTCAGGGGCGGAAGCCCGGTCAGACGCGCCGGGCCATCTCCAACTTGGCGAGTTCCACCGCGGCGCGCAGTTCGATCTCGGCCATCAGGCCGTCGAGCCGGGGATCCCCCGAGAGGCCGGCACGCTCGTTCAGGCGGCCGGCGATGGCGCGCAGATCCTGCGGCGCGACGCGGCCGCCGAGCAGTGCCGCCTTCAGCCGGTCGAGGCCGTCGAGGAGGTCCTGGCCGCGCTGGGCGGAGCGCCGCCGCCGCTCCTGGGGCGTGTCGGCCTCGGCCTGGAGAAGCAGGACCGCGTCGAGCCCGGCGAGCGTCGCGGCGGCGGCCGGCGCGCCGGCAGACGTCGTCGACGACGGGGCCGCGCCGAGGCTGAAGGCTGCGCCGCCCTCGGGCTTCCGGGCGGACGCGACACCGCCGGCGCTCTGGATCGGCTGGCGAGTCTCGACACGCATGATCCGGTTCGCGTTGCTCCAAGCGCCCCCGCGCAGAACCGGAAATTCGGCCGCCAGGGTTAAGCGCGGGTAAACAAGCCGGCAGAAGCTGCCGGGTCGGCAGGTTCGGTGCCGGCACCGCGAGGCGCGAGGCCAGACCTGGCCCGGAAAAACTTTGTTTTCTTCAATGGCTTGCACAGATCTGGCGGCTGGCACGACCCTGGCAGGATGGGGGCAGGTCCGTCACGGTCGAAACACGGCATGCGCCCGCGTCACGCGTTCAGTCCTCTCCGGTCTCTCTCGGTCGCCCTCGCGGGCGCCCTGCTTCTCGCCGCGCTGTCCGTGCCGGCGCTCGCCCTGTCGCGCGTCAAGGATCTCGCCTCCATCGAGGGCGTTCGCCAGAACCAGCTCGTCGGCTACGGCATCGTGGTCGGCCTCAACGGAACCGGCGACACGCTGAACAACATCCCGTTCACCAAGCAGTCGCTTCAGGCCATGCTGGAGCGCCTCGGCGTCAACACCCGCGGCGCCACGATGCGCACGCAGAACCTCGCCGCCGTGATGGTGACCGCGAGCCTGCCGCCCTTCGCCGCGCAGGGCACCCGGATCGACGTGACGGTCTCGTCGCTGGGCGACGCCAAGTCCCTCCAGGGCGGCACCCTGCTGGTGACGCCGCTGCTCGGCGCCGACGGCGAGGTCTACGCCCTGGCGCAGGGCTCGGTGGCGATCGCCGGCTTCGCCGCCGAGGGCGATGCCGCGAAGATCACCCGGGGCGTGCCGACCAACGGCCGGATTTCCAACGGCGCCAATATCGAGCGCGAGATCGCCTTCAAGCTGAACGACGCCCGCTCGCTGCGTCTGTCGCTGCGCAACCCGGATTTCACCACCTCGAAGCGGATCGCCGCGGCGATCAACGACTTCATGGGCGCCGACACCGCCGAGCCCACCGACCCGGCCACCGTCACGATCCAGATCCCGTCCCGCTACAACGGCAACATGATCCGCCTCATCACCGAGGTGGAGCAGCTGAAGGTCGAGCCTGACCAGACCGCCCGGGTCGTGGTCGACGAGCGTTCCGGCATCATCGTCATGGGCCGGGACGTGCGCGTGTCGACGGTGGCCATCGCCCAGGGCAACCTCACCGTCACCATCACCGAGCAGCCGCAGGTCAGCCAGCCGGCGCCGTTCTCCGACGGACGCACCGTCGTGGTGCCGCGCACGGGGGTGAAGGTCGATACCGGGGACGGAAACAAGCTCGCCCTGGTGAAGGAGGGTGTTAGCCTGCGCGAGCTGGTCGACGGTCTCAACGCCCTGGGCGTCGGCCCGCGGGATCTCATCTCGATCCTCCAGGCGATCAAGGCCGCGGGCGCGCTCCAGGCCGATATCGAGCTGATGTGACCGAACGGACGCGAAGGGACGATCCATGCTGCAACTCGCCAGTCTCGCGGCCAGCGCCGCCGCCAGCGTCGGAACCTCGGTGGCCGGGAGCGCCGTCGACGGGATCATCAAGACCGCCAACAAGGCCAAGGCCTTGAAGACGGCGACCGAGTTCGAATCGATGTTCCTGGAGAACAGCCTCGACCGGCTGACCCAGTCGGAGGGCACCGACGGGCCGCTCGGCGAGAACGGGACCGGCGGCGGTGTCTACCGCTCGATGCTGACCAAGGAATACGCGAAGCAGATTGTGAAGAGCGGCGGAGTCGGCATCGCCGATTCGGTTTTCCGTGAGATCATGAAGATGCAGGGCGCGGCGAGCGAGGGAGCGATCCATGCAAAGGGCTGAACCGCTGCGCGTCGGGGACCGGATCACCGCCGAGGCCCTGGTGGCGGGCGTGCTCGGCAACATGGCCGCGCTGGAAGCCGTGCTCGCCGAAGAGGCGGCCTACGTCCGGGAAGGGCGACTGCAGGAGGGCGTCGCCGCGGCCGAGCCGAAGGCCGCGCTGGCCGCCGCCTACATGCAGGGTCTCGAGGTCGCGAAGGCGAACGCCGTCGCACTGAAGCGCTTCCATCCCGACGGGGTCGAGGCCCTGCGCACCGCCCACCGGCGGTTCACCGCGGCCGTGGAGGCGAACCAGACGGTGCTCGCCAGCGCCAAGACCGTCTCGGAAGGGCTGATCAAGACCTTGGCGGAGGAGATCGGCCGGGCACAGCTCCCCTCCGGCTACGGGCGGCAGACGCCAGCGCCGTCCCCGTACGGCCGCGGCGTGCGCAGCGGGCCGCTGGTCCTCTCGCGCAACCTCTAGGGCCCGCCCGGACGGCGGCCGGCGCCGATCCGGACGTAGGTCCGCACCTCGCCGAGATCGGTGTCGACGCGGTTGTCGACCGCGATGCGGCCGGCGACAACTGGCGCTGCCGCGACGCCGCTCCCCGCGGCCAGATCCGCCCCCGCGACGACGCGGCCCGAGACGCGGAGGCAGCTGCCGCTCCCCGGCAGCCGCACGAAGCCCTGGCCCTTGGACGGGCACGGCACCGGCCCCGGGATCACGGGCAGATCCCGCAGGTCGAGGGCCTCGGCCGGGCCAGCGCCGGCCACGATCGCCGCGAGGGCAGCGCAGACCGGGATCCGGCCGCGCATCTCAGGCGGCCTGGCGGGCGAGATCCCGGTGAAGCAGGTCGATGTAGTGCTCGACCTCGCCGACGAACCCGTCGAGGTCGGGCTCGTGGATGCGCAGGCGGGCGAGGTCCCGCAGCAGGATGTCGAGGGCGATGGCGCGCTCTTCGGGATGCACGTAGCCCGCGAGGTAGGTGTCGACGGCCTGCTCGACCAGGACGATCGCGCCGCTACGCGGGACGGCTCCCAGGCGGAGGACGAGTTCGATGGGTCCGGACAGCGCCATGCCGACCTCTCCTCAATCGAATGACGGCGCGTGGGCGCGACCGCACGCTGCGCTTCATTCCCGGAAAGCGGCAAGACTATGGTGAACCCGACACGTCGCGAGATTTTTCGAGCGTCAGGCGCGCGTTGACCGGTCTCGGCGATCAGCTCAGCTGATGTAGTTCACGAGGGAGAGCTTCGAGAGCGTCGCGGTCACCTGATAGCTGGCCTGGAGCCGGTTCTGCACGTCGAGCAGCTTGGTGATGACCTCCTCGGGGGAGATCTGCTCGATCCCGTCCAGGGTATTCTGGACGGTGTTCTGGAGCGCCTTGTTGGTCGTGCCGGCATTCGAGAGCCGCGTCGACGCGACGGTGAGCTGCGTGACCGTGTCCTGGACGCTCGGGGTCTGGTTGGCGGACGAGAGCAGGCTGCCGGCCTTCGTCGCCACCGTCTGGTAGGTGTTGTAGGTGTTGGCGTCGTTCGTGGTGGGCAGGCCGAAGGCCATGGTCGCCAGGCCGGCGAGCACGTTCTGGACCGCGGGATCGTTGGCGCGGGCGCCTGTCCCGACGCTCCCGGTCGCGCTCACCTGGACCGACTGCGTGTCGATCGCCGAGGTCGGCTGCGGGACTGCCGGCGGCGCGGGCTGCGTGTAGGTGTTCTCGCCCTGGTACCACAGCACCGTGTCCTGAGGCGTGGCCGCCCTGTAGCCGACCGGGGTGGTGCCATCGTACAGGATGCGCTGCGGCATCACGCCCGACCCCGACGGGCCGCCTTCCGCCGCGCCGGAGAAGAAGTTCGACGCGGTCGCCGCGGTGGCGTTCACCGCCAGCGTGCTGTTGGCCGCACCGGTCAGCGCGTTGCTCAGTGTCGCCGACAGGTTGGCCATCGTCTGGGCGGGCGTCGAGCCGATGGCGAAGTTGGTGATCGATTTCGGGTCCGCGCTCGTCGCGGCCGTGAGCGTGATCGTCGTGGAGGTGCCGTCGGCCATCTTCAGCGCGAACGACACGGTGTCGCCGGCGCTCGGCTGCGTCGTCATGCTGAGGCTGAAGCTGCCCGGGCTCGTGGCCGTGCCCGCCGTGTAGGTCGCGCCGATCGCCGAGCCGGTCGTGGTCGGCGCGCCCGCCAGGGTGAAGCCGAATTGCCCTCGGGTCAGGTTGTTCGACTCTTCGGTGACCCGCACGCTCGTGGCCGGGCTGGCCAGAGTCTGCGTCAGGCGGCCGTTGCCCCCCGCGCCGAGCTCGGCGGTGACCCGCTGCGAGATCAGGGTCGAGAGGCCGTCGAGCGTGTTGCCGCTCGCGTCGGTCGTGCCGTTGAGGATCTTGCTCGAATCGACCACCGGCTGGGTCGTGGTGTCGGTGCCGCCGAACAGGTAGTTGCCCGCCGCCGATTCGTTGAGCGTGTCGAGCGCCGTCTGCAGGTTGGCCAGCGCCGTCGACCGGCCGGAGACCGAGTTCGCCGCCACGCTCTGCAGGCCGTTCTGGAGCATCGTCCCGGTGGAGGTGCCGAGGGTCGCAACCTGCGTCAGGCTCGTGACCGCGAGGTCGGTCCGGGTCTGCGCGGCGGTGATTCCGGCGGCGTAGCCGGAGAGCGCGCTCAGGGTGGCCTGCGCGGACAGAGCCGTCGACCGCCCGGAGCCGAGGCCGCCATAGGTCTGCGAGACCTGACCGCTCGAGAGCTGGTTGGTCAGGTCGTTGAGCTGGCTCTTCAGCGCCTGGAGCTGAGAGGCGTTGCGGTTGGTGATGTAGGAGCCGGCCGCGAAGGGCGTGATCGTCGTCATGATCAGATCTGCAGCAGCTGGTTGAGCATGTCGCGGGCCGCGGTGAGCACCCGGGCGTTGGCGCCGTACGCGGTCTGCAGGGCGATCAGGTTCGACATCTCTTGGTCGATGTTGACGCCCGCCCCGGCGGAGAACCGGCTCTGCGCGGTGGAGAGCGCCGTCTGCTGGGTGGCGTCGAGGGCGGCGGCGTTCGACGCGTTGGCCCCCTGCGTGGACACGATGTCCTGCGCGAAACCGATCACGGTGGCGCTGTAGGGGGCCGAGACGCCGCCGATGCCGCTCGACGACGAGAAGGTCTGCTGGTTCGCGGTGAGCGCCGTGAACAGCTTCTGGGCGCGGGCGCCCGACGTGCTCGTGTCCGTGGCGCTCGTCGCCGTCAGCGCGGCGGTGTTGCCCGCCAGCGCGCCGTTGACCGCGATGCGCTGGGCGAAACCGGTGAGCTGCGAGCCGCCGTCGAACGTGCCGGTGTAGAGCTTGTTGCCCGTACCGTCGACGAACATCGCGATCGACGGGTTGCCGGTGTTCAGGTCCGACGCCGAGACGGCCGTGACGCTGGCGCTCGCCGCGCCGGCGACCTTGCCGGCCGCCCCCAGCGTCAGCGTTGCGCTGGTGGCGGTCGAGGAGACCGGACTCGCCGACAGTGTCGGCAGCTTGTAGGTGCTGCCGGAGGCGTTGAACGTGGCGAAGGCGGACTGGATCGCCGCCGCGTAGGTGCCGGGCCCGCCGCTGGCATTGAAGGTCAGCGTGAGGCCGCTGGCATCCGTGGTCTGCGCGGCGGGCACGACCGCGCCGCTGGAGGTCGCGGACGCCACCAGCGTCACGTTGCGCACGGCCCCGGTGTTGTCGGTGACCGGGAAGGTGATCGTGTTCCCGGGCTGCATCGTCGAGACGCTGATCTGCGTGTCGGTCCCGCTGTACGTCCCGGTGGTCGCGGTATTCGTGAGCGCCTTTGAGAGGCCGGCCGCGAGATCGTCGAGCTGCCGCTGCGCCTGCGGCAGGGTCTGGTCGCGCATCTCGATCTCGGCGGCGAGGCTGCCGGACCGCAGCACGCCGGGGGCGCCGAGGTCGATCTTGCCGCCGCCCGGCAGCGTCGCCGTGATGGTTCCGACCGTCCGCTGGGCGGGGTCGGTCGAGTAGCTCGCGGTGGGGCTGAGCACGCCGCGTCCGTCGAAGGTCAGGGTCGCGGCGTTCCCGCGGTCGACCAGCGTCACGCCCGAACGGGTCATGACGGAGACCGTCCCGTCGCGCTGCGGGACCGTCTGCACGTCCATGTAGCTCGACAGGTTGTTGATCGCCTGGTCGCGCTGGTCCTGAAGATCGGTCAGCGAGGTGCTGTCAGTGGTGTTCTGGATCTTGCCGTTGAGCGTCGCGATGTTGGACAGGATGGTGCTCGCCGCGCTCGTGTCGGTGCCGAGCTGCGACTCGAGGCCGGTGCGCAGATTCTGCACCGTTCCGGCGGCGCTGTTGATGAGGCTCGCGACGGCCGCGGCATTGCCCAGCACCGTCGTGCGGGCGGCCGCCGAGGTCGGGTTCGCGGCGAGTTCCTGGAGCGATTGGGTGAAGGTGTTCAGCGTCCCGTCGAGGGAGGTGGAGCTGCCGGGCACGCCGTAGAGGGCGTCGAGCTGGGCGGCGATGCCGGACTTGGTGCCCGTGTAGGCGGCCCCCGAGGTCTCCAGCCGGAGCTGGTTCAGCGCCGCGGCGTCGAAGCTGCGGGTGATCGTGCCGGCGGCCACGCCGGAATTGTTCGTCCCGGTGGCGACCGTCGAGAGCGTGCGCTTGACGTAGCCCGCCGTCCCGGCATTGGCGACGTTCTGCGAGACGATGTTGATCGCCGCCTGGGTGGCGGCGAGGCCTGCGCTCGAGGTGGAGATCGCATTCAGCGACATGTCACGGCCTCCGCGGCTCGAATCGCACCCTCACTCAGCGGATCACGTTGAGCAGATCAGACATCATCGTCTGGGCCGTCGACATGACGCGCGTGTTCGCAGAGTAAGCCTGCTGGGTTACGATCATCTTAGAGAATTCGGTCGCAATGTCGGTGTTCGATTGCTCGTTGCTCGCGCCCGAGATCGTGCTGCCGTTGAGGCCCGCGAGCGGAGGCCCCGAATCGACCGTCTGGAGATAGTTCCCGTTCGTATCGGCCTTCAGACCGTCGGCATTGGCGAACTGGACGACGCCGACCGAGGCGAGAGCCACGACCGAACCGTTAGAGAAGGTGCCGTTGACCTTGCCGTCCGGACCGACGGCCACGCTCGTGAGCGTCCCGGAGCTGTTGCCGTTCTGCGTCAGCGCGTTGGTCGTCGCCGCACCGGTCGTGTCGGCATACTGCGTCAGGCCTGAGGCGCTGAGATTCATGTTGAGGCTGGGGAATGTGTAGTCACCCATGGTGATCGGCCCCAGCGGGATCGGGTTCGTCGAGGGCGAGGTGAGCTTCCCGGTGGAATCGAAGGTGAAGGCCGTGCCCACGTTGTTCCAGTCGGACGTCGTGAGCGCGCTCGGGTTGGTGGAGTAGTACAGGTTCCACACGGCCGGCTGAGCCGGCGTGGTCGTCGCGTCCTGGACCTTGGCCCAGCGGGTCGTCAGCGTGAGCGGCGCGCCGGTCGACGTGTAGACCGGCAGCGACGGGCCGGCGATGCTGTTGCTCATGAAGGTCGAGACGGCACCGGTCTGGGTCGAATCGACCTTGACGCCGGTCTGCCCCGATCCGGAGGTCACGACGGCCGCGGTATTCTGATTGTAGAGATCGGATCCCGACGTCGCCGAGGCC
Organism: Methylobacterium sp. 1030; assembly: GCF_040544715.1. Classification (NCBI taxonomy): domain Bacteria; kingdom Pseudomonadati; phylum Pseudomonadota; class Alphaproteobacteria; order Hyphomicrobiales; family Methylobacteriaceae; genus Methylobacterium; species Methylobacterium sp. 1030. The sequence continues at coordinate 181,282 of NZ_JBEPKM010000006.1, forward strand.
GACGTGCTCGGCGTCGAGGGCAGGTTGGCGGCGTAGGTGATCGTCGTGGTGGCCTGCGCCGGCAGCGCCGAGTTGCCGATCTTGATCGGACCGATGCTGGTCGTCTGACCGGTGATCGGATCGAGGTTGGATCCGGTCAGGTATCCGCCGGCGCCGTTGACCAGATAGCCGTCCTTGTCCTGGGCGAAATCGCCCCGGCGCGTGTACAGGCTCGTGCCGCCGAACGATGTGGCGCCGTTCGCGTCTCCGGTCTTCTGCACGACGGTGAAGAAGCCCTGGCCGTTGATGGCCATGTTGGTGGGCACGCTCGACGAGACCACGTTGCCGGCCAGGGTGTTGGTGAGCTGCGACTGGGGCAGCACCGAACCCGCGACCTCGCGGCCCGGCGTCTTCTCGGACATCAGGTCGACGAAGCTGGTGTCGATGCGCTTGTAGCCGGTCGTCTGCGAGTTCGCGATGTTCCCGGAGATGTTGCTGATGGCGTAGGACTGCGCCTGGAGTCCGGAGACCGAGGTCTGCAGGGCGGTGAAAAGATCCATGGCGAACGATCCCGATGCGCGCCGCACTGGCCCGCAGGCCGGTCCGGCCGCAACCGGCATGCCAGGGCTAAGTCCTTGAGAATCCTGGACCGGATTGTCGACGACCCGGCAGGGTTGACCGGTCATGGCCGCGCGCCCGGCAGATCCTGCCGGGTCGGATCCGCGGGCGCGGAGATCCGGACCGGAAGTCCCGTCCCCCGCGTTTACGCGGTGTTATTCGACACGCGCGAAGATGCCGCCGGGCCGGGGCCACGCGCGGTGCGTCCTGTCCGGAAGCGCTGAACGGGTACGGATTGCGGATCTCGGGATCATGCGGGCGAAACGGACAAGCCTCGTCCACATCATCTACTTCTCGCGTCTCAACCTGTCGTCGGACGCGGCGAAGAGGTCCGAGCAGATCAGCGATATCGGTCGCATCGCTCAGAAGAAGAACGAGTTCGCGGTGATCACGAGCTTTCTGGTCATCGAGGGCAACTTCGCCTGCCAGGTCATCGAGGGCGAGCGCACATCCGTGCACGAGACCTTTGACCGGGTGAGTGCCGACAGCCGGCACCGCGAGGTCCAGATCAGCGAGTGGCGGGAGATCACCAAGCGCGAGTTCGTCCACTCGTTCAAGAGCGCGCAGCGCACGGCCGGGAACGACACGCTGTTCGCCAAGGCCAACCTGCTCCCGATGCTCCAGCGCGGAACGCCGAAGGCGTCCGCGATACACGGGCTGTGCCTGTCGCTGCAGTCCGACGCGATGTCCCGTCAGGGCATCGACCACCTCTTCATCTGAGCCGCCGATGTCCGAGAGCGATACGCCCCCGATTCTCATCGTCGACGATCAGGAGAAGCTCCTGCGGCTGATCGTGATGCTGATGACCCGCATCGGCTTCCCGGACGTCGAGGGCGTCACCAACGCGCCCGAGGCGCTGGAGCGGATGCGGCAGCGCCGCTACGCCCTGGTGATCTCCGATCTCGACATGGAGCCCATGGACGGGCTCACCCTGCTGCGCGAGATCCGCGCCGACGACGCGCTGATGAACACGCCCTTCATGCTCACCGAGTCGTCCTTCGACTTCGAGGACATCAACCTCGCCCACCAGGCGGGCGCGGACGCCTTCATCCTCAAGCCGTTCGACATGGCGGTGCTGAAGACCAAGCTGAAGCAGGTCCTCAACCGCAAGCCGCGCAAGCGCGAGGCGCCGATCGCGTCCGAATCGACCCTCAGCGTCGAATTCCCGATGCTCGGCAAGTTCTGACGCCGCGCCGGCGCAGCGCGGCGCCGGCGGCGCGGATCAGGCCGCCCGCTTCTGGTAGTCCTTCACGTCGGTGAAGCGCACGGCCGGGTAGCGCTCCTCCTCGTAGCGGAGCGAGAAGGCCGTGGTCGCCATAAAGACCGGGGCACCGTCGAGGTCCTTGGCCATGGCCGAGCCGTGCGAGTCGATGAACTTGTCGAGCTCGGCCTCCGAATCGGACGACACCCAGCGGCAGACCGAGAATCGCGAAGTCTCGTAATCCACCGGCAGGCCGTACTCGGCCTGGAGCCGCTCCTTCAGCACGTCGAGCTGCAGCGCGCCGACCACGCCGACGATCGCCTGGCTGCCGTCCTGAGGCACGAAGACTTGGACGACACCCTCCTCGCCCATCTGCTGGAGCGCCTCGCGCAGCTTCTTGGCCTTCATGGCGTCGGTCAGCTTGATCCGGCGCAGGATCTCTGGCGCGAAGCTGGGCACCCCGCGGAACACGATGTCCTCGCCCTCGGTGAGCGTGTCGCCGATGCGCAGCGTGCCGTGGTTCGGGATGCCGACCACGTCGCCCGCGTAGGCCTCGTCGGCGATGGCACGGTCCTGGGCGAAGAAGAATTGCGGCGCCGAGAGCGAGATCGGCTTGCCGGTGCGCACCAGCCGGGCCTTCATGCCCCGGTTGAGCTTGCCCGAGCAGACCCGCATGAACGCGATCCGGTCCCGGTGATTCGGGTCCATGTTCGCCTGGATCTTGAACACGAAGCCGGTCATGCGCGGCTCGGTCGGCTCGACGAGGCGCTTGTCGGCGTCCTGGCCGCGGGGTGGCGGCGCCACCTTGGCGAGACCGTCGATCAGGTCGCGCACGCCGAAATTGCGCAGCGCCGAGCCGAAGAAGACCGGCGTCAGGTGCCCCTCGCGGAACGCGTCGAGGTCGAACGGCTTCAGCCCGCCCTCGGCGAGTTCGACCTCCTCGCGCCACGCGTCGGCCGCGCCGTCCTCGGTGAGCAATTCGTCGAACAGCTTGTCGCCGGGACCCGAGACCGGGACCATCCCCGCATCCTCGGCGGCGTCGAGGCGGCGGACACGGTTGCCGCCGAGCTCGTAAGTACCGGAGAAGTTGCGGCCGGTGCCGATCGGCCACGTGACCGGGGCGACGTCGAGGGCCAGCGTCTTCTCGATCTCGTCCAGAAGCTCGAACGGGTCTCGCGCCTCGCGGTCGAGCTTGTTGACGAACGTGACGATCGGGATGTCGCGCAGGCGGCAGACCTCGAACAGCTTGCGCGTGCGCGCCTCGATGCCCTTCGCGGCATCGATCACCATGACGGCCGAATCGACCGCCGTCAGCGTCCGGTAGGTGTCCTCGGAGAAGTCCTCGTGGCCGGGCGTGTCGAGGAGGTTGAAGACGCAGTCGCCGTACTCGAAGGTCATCACCGAGGTGACCACCGAGATGCCGCGCTCCTTCTCGATGCCCATCCAGTCGGAGCGGGTCGAGACCCGGTTGCGCTTGGCCTTCACCTCGCCGGCGAGCTGGATCGCGCCTCCGAACAGCAGAAGCTTCTCGGTGAGCGTGGTCTTGCCCGCGTCGGGGTGGGAGATGATCGCGAAGGTGCGCCGCCGCGACACCGGATCGGCCGGCCTCGCCTCGGTCTTGGTCTGCATCAGCATGGAGCGAACGCTCTGGGTCGGCGGAACGTGGTGGTGCGCGGCGCGGCACTCGCGCGGTCTCGGGATCGTGTAGCGGCAAGCCCCGATATTGGCAAAGACAGCGGCAGAATGGGGCCTCCTTTCAGGCACCGTACAGGGGCGCGACACCACGCTTCCCCGGTCGATCCACGCTTCGCGAGGCCCCGATGTCGCGCGCCGCAGCACGCTGCTGTCTGGTCACCGCTCTGCTGTTCGCCTCCGCGGGCCCCGGGCCCCGCGCGGCCGAGGCGCCGCAGCGCGCCGCAGCGGCCGACGCCGCCTTCCTCGATGCCCTGACCTGGGGCGCCACGCCCTCGGCCTTCGCGCAGCTCACCGCGGAGGGGCGGGCGCGCTGGCTACACGATCAGCTTCACCCGCCCGCCGAAATGCGCCTGCCCCCCGACGCCCAGGCGCAGGTCGACGCGCTGACCCCGCCGGGCAGCCTGTTCGAGCGGGCCCAGGCCCTGGACGCGCAGGCCAAGGCGGCGAAGGACATCGCCGATCCCGAGGCCAGGAAGGTTGCGCAGCAGGCTTTCCAGGCGGCGCTCAACACGGCCGCGCGGAACGCCGCCTCCGTCTGGGTACTGCGGGCGCTCTACAGCCCCGACCAGCTGCGCGAGCGCCTGACGTGGTTCTGGTTCAACCGGCTCAACGTCCACCAGGGAAAGTCGACGCTGCGCGCCGCCGTGGGCGACTACGTCGAGACGGCGATCCGCCCGCACGTGCTCGGGCGCTTCCGCGACCTGCTGATGGCGAGCCTGCGCCACCCGGCGATGCTGCGCTACCTCGACAACGACGCCAACGCCGCCGGCCGCCCGAACGAGAACTACGCCCGGGAGATCATGGAGCTGCACACGATGGGTGTCGGCTCCGGCTACACGCAGGGCGACGTCGAGGCGCTGGCCCGGATCCTGAGCGGGGTCGGCATCGACCTGAAGCCCGAGAACCCGAAGCTCCGCCCCGAGCGCGCCGCCGACTTCCGCCGGGACGGCCTGTTCGCGTTCAACCCGAACCGGCACGATTATGGCGACAAGGTCTTCCTCGGCACGCGCATCCGGGGGCGCGGCTGGCCCGAGGTCGAGGAGGCGGTCGACCTGATCGCTCGCAACCCCGCCACCGCGACCAACGTCTCCCGGGCGCTGGCGACCTACTTCCTCGGGCAGGCACCCGACGATGCCCTCGTCGCCCGGCTCGCCGCCGTCTTCACGCGGACCGACGGCGACATCGCCGCGGTGATGGAGGCGCTGGTGCGCGAGCCGGCCTTCACGGCCGAGCGCGGCGGCGCCTTCAAGGACCCGGTGCGCTATGTCTTCTCGGCCCTGCGCATGGCCTACGACGGGCGCGTGATCCGCAACGCCGGCCCGGTGCTCGGCTGGCTGAACCGCCTCGGCGAGGGCCTGTTCAACCGCTCGACGCCGGACGGCTACCCCCTCGACGCGGCCGCCTGGAACGGGCCCGGGCAGCTCGCGACACGGTTCGAGATCGCCCGGCAGATCGGGTCCGGCTCGGCCGGCCTGTTCAAGCCGGCGCTGCCCGATCAGGCCGAGGAGCCGGCCTTTCCGGTGCTCGCCAACGGGCTCTATTTCTCGGCGCTGTCCGGCACCCTGTCGGCGGCGACGCGCGCGGCCCTCGCCCAGGCGGTCTCGCCGCAGGACTGGAACACCCTCTACCTCGCCTCGCCGGAGTTCATGCGATGAACCGTCGCGACCTGATCCGCGCCTCGGCGGCGCTCGGCCTGTCCACGTTGGCCGGCCGCGTCTGGGCCGCCCCGAAGGCCGACGCGCGCCTCCTCGTGGTGTTCCTGCGCGGCGCCTACGACGCCGCCAACGTGGTGATCCCGACCGGCAGCGACTTCTATTACCGGTCGCGGCCGAACCTCGCGATCCCGAAGCCCGACGCGTCGGACCCGAAGGCGGCGCTGGCGCTCGACGCCGACTGGAGCCTGCACCCGGCTTTGCGCGACACGCTCCTGCCGCTCTACGCCAAGGGTCAGGCCGCCTTCGTGCCGTTCGCCGGCACCGACGACCTGACCCGGAGCCATTTCGAGACCCAGGACACGATCGAGATGGGCCAGACGGTCGGCGCGGCCCGCGACTACAATTCCGGCTTCATGGCCCGGCTCGCCGCGGAGCTGACCCGGGTCCGGCCGATCGCCTTCACCGACCAGATGCCGCTCATCTTCCGGGGCGGCGAGACGGTGCCCAACATCGCCATCAACGGGGTCGGCAAGCCCGGCATCGACGACCGGCAGGCCCGCCTCATCGCGGCGATGTACAGCGACACCAAGCTGGCCGCCGCCGTGACCGAGGGGTTCCGGGTGCGCGACGCGGTCTACCACACGATCTCCGATCATGCCGGGCAGGCCGACCGCGGGGCGGTCTCGCCCAAGGGCTTCGAGCTGTCGGCCCGGCGGATCGGCCGCCTGATGCGCGAGAACTTCAACCTCGGCTTCGTCGATGTCGGCGGCTGGGACACGCACGTGAACCAGGGCGCGGGCACCGGCTACCTCGCCGACCGACTCGGCGAGCTGGGGCGCGGACTCTCGGGCTTCGTCGAGGAGATCGGGCCGGGCTGGTCCGACACGGTGGTGGTTGTGCTGTCGGAGTTCGGGCGCACCTTCCGGGAGAACGGGAGCCGCGGCACCGATCACGGCCACGGCAGCGTCTACTGGATTCTCGGCGGCGGCGTCCGGGGCGGCCGGATCGCGGGACCGCAGGTGCGGGCCGACGAGGCGCACTTGTTCCAGAACCGGGACTATCCGGTGCTCACCGACTATCGCGGCCTGCTGGGCGGCCTGTTCCGGCGGCTCTACGGGCTCGACCAGGCGAGCCTGCGGCGGATCTTCCCCAGCGCGGACCCGGCGGATCTCGCGCTGCTGTAGGGAGCGGGCCGTCGCAGCGTCGCGCCGTCCCAGCACTCGCGAGCCCGGGCTCTCAGCCCCTCCATCATCGCGAGCGCAGCGAAGCGACCCAGGGCCGCACGAGTTCGGCAGGCGTCGCGCGACACTGGATTGCTTCGCTGCGCTCGCAAGGACGACCAAGCGCATGTCGTGCCGACGTATCGATGCTCCTCAGCGGATCCCGATATCAGCGCGCGCGAAACACCTTCAACGGGTTGGCTCCGCGCCGCTCTGTCCGCGCGCTCAGGCCGCGGCGGCCGCCAGGGCGCGCAGGTCGCCGACCAGCTCGTCGACCCGCTCCGTCCGGGCATCCCAGGCGAACATGAAGCGCGCCCCGCCGCCGATGAAGGTGTAGAACCGCCAGCCCCGGGCGCGCAGGCCCTCCATCGTGGCCGCCGGCATTGTCAGGAAGACCGCGTTCGCCTCGACGGGAAACAGAGCCCGCACCCCCGGCAGCCCGCCGACCGCCTCGGCGAAGCGGCGAGCGCAGGCGTTGCCGTGGGCCGCGTTCCGCAGCCACGCGCCGCTCTCCAGCATGCCGACCCAGGGGGCCGCGAGGAAGCGCATCTTCGAGGCGAGCTGGCCGGCCTGCTTGCAGCGGTAGCCGAAATCCTCCGCGAGCGTGGCGTCGAAGAACACCACCGCCTCACCGGCATGCATGCCGTTCTTGGTGCCGCCGAAGCACAGGACGTCGATGCCCGAGCGCCACGTCATGTCGGCGGGGCTGCACCCGAGGCTCGCGCAGGCGTTGGCGAAGCGCGACCCGTCCATGTGCAGGGCGAGGCCCAGCTCGCGGCAGGTCGCCGACAGGGCCCGCAGCTCGGCGAGGCTGTAGACCTGCCCGGTCTCGGTGGGCTGCGTGATCGTCACCACGCGCGGCCGCGGGAAGTGGATGTCGCTGCGGTTCTGCGCCAGCCCGCGGATCGCCTCCGGCGTGAGCTTGCCGCCCTCGGTCCGGACGGTCAGCAGCTTCGAGCCGTTCGAGAAGAATTCCGGCGCGCCGCACTCGTCGGTCTCGACATGGGCCGAGTCGGCGCAGATCACGCTGTGGTAGGACTGGCACAGCGCGGCCAGCGCCAGCGCGTTGGCGGCCGTGCCGTTGAAGGCGAAGAACACCTCGCACGGTGTCTCGAACAGGTTCCGGAAGGCGTCGGCCGCCCGGGCGGTCCAGGCGTCCTCGCCGTAGGCCGGGGCGTGGCCGCGATTGGCCGCCTCCATCGCAGCCCAGGCCTCCGGGCAGATGCCGGAATAGTTGTCGCTGGCGAATTGCTGCGAGTCGTCGTGTCTCATCCGCGCAACCTAGCACGGCGCAGGCGCGGATGGATCGCGCGGACAGGTTGGAACTGGTGCGCGCTTGGTGTAATAGCCCCGTCAAGGCGTGAGCTCCACGCCGATTCGGAAACCGACGTTCCCGTCCCTCCCGGGTTCAAACCGGGCGAGGGACGTTGCCGGTTTCCAGATCGGCGGCGGGCCGCGTGAACCCAGAACTTCAGGTCCAGAGGATCAAGTCCGTTGCAGGTACTCGTTCGCGACAACAACGTCGATCAAGCGCTCCGCGTCCTCAAGAAGAAGATGCAGCGCGAGGGCATCTTCCGCGAGATGAAGCAGCGCAAGGCTTATGAGAAGCCGTCCGTGCGCAAGGCTCGCGAGAAGGCCGAGGCCGTCCGCCGCGCCCGCAAGCAGGCCCGCAAGACCGCGATCCGCGAGGGCCTGATCGCCGCGCCGAAGCCGAAGCCCCGCTTCCCCGCCGGCGGCCGTCGTCCCGGCTTCCCGTCGCCGTCCGCCGCGCAGGGCCAGGGCGGCAACGCCGCCGGTCAGACCCCGGTCAGCCCGGCTCCCGCCGCCTGAGCGACACTACGTCAGTCATGAGAGAGCCCGGCCTGCGCGCGCAGGCCGGGCTTTTTCTTTGCGTCGCGTCCGGATGAAGGCGCCCGGGCACGCGAGCCGCACGTGGCGCGGGTCCCCTTTCCACCCGAGTCGAGCTTGCCCCGAGTCGGGCTTCTCGGGACGGATCTCGGGCAGGCCCGAGATCCGTCGGGAGAGGAGGAAGGTCGCGCCTGTAGCGCCGAGCCGGGGCTCGGCGCTCGCGATGACGTGAAGAGCTTCGAGCGCCGGGCGCTCAGGCCGCCAGCTCAGGCCGCCAGCTCAGGCCGCCAGCTCAGGCCGCCTTGGCGGCCATGGTGGCGTGCTCGGCCTGGACCAGCACGTCGAGGGCCCGCCAGGGCTTCTGCATGTAGACTGCCTGATCGGGGAGCCGCGCGTCCCGGCTCGCGCCCGAGGTGACGACCACGCGCACGTCCGGCCACCGCCGCTTGACCGCCTGCGCCAGCGACACGCCGTCCATGGCGCCCGGCAGGCGCACGTCCGCGAAGAGCAGCGCCACGGTCACGTCGGACCGCTCCAGCACCGAGAGGGCCGCCTCGGCGCTCTCGCAGGCGATCACGCCGAGATCGGTCTCCTCGAGCACCGCCGTCGCGAGATCGCGCACAGCCGCATCGTCCTCCACGACGAGCGCCACGGGGGCGGAACTATCGGGCGTTGCGCGATCCATCAAAGTCTCCTGCTGCCGGTGCCTTGCCCCGCGTCGGGTGGCCGCCTGTACGGCGAGCTTCTGATTCCCCGATTCGGCCATGCTGACCCTTCATGAGGCGGCTCACAAGAGTCGCGTCGCTCCGGAGGCGAATGCCTGCCCTGCGGACAGGCGGCACCATTTTCATGCGGAACGCACGAAAATGGCGCAGTTTCCGGGCGGTTAAGAAACTGTTCACCGGAGTGGACCGACTGTTAACGTCCTGCGGCGGAACGTCTCCACCCGCGCGGGGCGTTTCGCGGGATCGAACGCGGCCTAGAGCTGAAGGATCATCGTCCGACATGTGCCGTTTCCTCGCCTACAGCGGTGAGCCGGTCTTCCTCTCCGACCTCGTCTGCGCGCCGACCCACTCGCTGGTGCACCAGTCGCTGCACGCCGACGAGGGGAAGACCGAGACCAACGGCGACGGTTTCGGCATCGGCTGGTACGCCGAGCGGCCCGAGCCGGGTGTCTACCGCGACATCTCCCCGGCGTGGTCGGACGAGAACCTCGTGAACCTCTGCGGGCAGGTGCGGGCGCGGACGTTCTTCGCGCACGTGCGCGCCTCGACCGGGACGGCCACCGCCCGGGCCAACTGCCACCCCTTCGTGTTCGGCCGCCACCTGTTCATGCATAACGGCCAGATCGGCGGCTACCACCGGATCAAGCGGCGCCTCGAGGCGCTGATCCCGGATTCCTACTACGACCATCGCCGCGGCAGCACCGACTCGGAGGCGATCTTCCTCCTGGCGCTCGCCAACGGCCTCGAGGCGGACCCCGTCGGTGCGATGGCGCGGACGCTGAAGACCGTCCGCGAGTTGATGGAGTCGGCGAATGTCTGCGAGCCGCTGCGCTTCACCGCGCTGCTCACGGACGGCGAGACGCTGACCGCCTATCGCTGGGCCTGCGACGGCCGGCCGCCGAGCCTGTACTACCGCGAGGGGCCGGGCGGCATCGTGGTGGTGTCGGAGCCGATCGACGGCTGCCGCGAGGGCTGGCGGGTGGTTCCGAAGGGCGCGACCCTGCGCGCCCGCCACGGGAGCGCGACCCTCGTCGAGGCGCCGGAGCCCGCGCGCGCCGCCGCCTGAATACAGACGGCCCCAGCCATGCCGCCGCGGGGATTGCCGGGGCGCGCCACATCGCCACATTCCGCCTGCGGCCGATGGTGCGGCCGAGCGGGAATTGACCGATGTATCCGGATACCGAGCTTCACATCGCCGGGCGCTGGCGCGCGGGTGCCGACCGGGACACCCTGGGCGTCCTGAACCCCGCCACGGGCGAGACGATCGGCCAGTGCGCGGTCGCCACCACGGCGGATCTCGACGAGGCCCTGGCGGCCGCCGCCCGCGCCTTCCCGACCTGGCGCAAAGTCGCGCCCTTCGAGCGCGCCAAGGTGATGCGCAAGGCGGCCGACCTGCTGCGCGCCCGGGTCGACGAGATCGCCCGGATCATGACGCTGGAGCAGGGCAAGCCGCTCGCCGAGTCGCGGGGCGAGACCCTGGCGGCGGCCGACATCATCGACTGGTTCGCCGAGGAGGGTAAGCGCGCCTACGGCCGCGTCATCCCGGGCCGCGCCGACGGCGTGCTGCAGGCGGTGGTCCGCGAGGCGGTCGGGCCGGTGGCCTGCTTCACGCCCTGGAACTTCCCGATCAATCAGGCGGTCCGCAAGATCTCGGCAGCGCTCTGCACCGGCTGCACGGTGATCCTGAAGGGCCCAGAGGACACACCGGCGAGCTGCGCCGCCCTGGTCCGCGCTTTCCTGGATGCGGGCATCCCGGGCGACGCGCTCTCGCTGGTCTACGGCGATCCCGAGGCCATCTCGGCCTACCTGATCCCGCACCCGGTCATCCGGAAGATCTCGTTCACCGGCTCGACCGTGGTCGGCAAGAAGCTCGCGGCGCTCGCGGGCGAGCACATGAAGCGCGCCACGATGGAACTCGGCGGCCACGCCCCCGCGATCGTGTTCGGCGACGCCGACGTGGAGAAGGCGGTGGCCGTCCTGGCTCCCTCGAAGTTTCGCAATGCCGGCCAGGTCTGCGTCTCGCCGACCCGCTTCCTCGTGCACGATTCGGTCTTCGATCGCTTCGTCGAGGGCTTCACCACCTTCGCCAAGTCGGTGAAGGTCGGCGACGGGCTCGATCCCGAGACCAAGATGGGACCGCTAGTCCACGGGCGGCGCCTCGACGCCGTCACGGCGCTGGCAGCGGACGCCGAGTCGAGCGGCGCGACGCTGCGCGCCGGCGGCAAGCGCATCGGCAACCAGGGCAACTTCTTCGAGCCGACGGTCTTCACCGAGGTGCCGCTGACCGCCCGGATCATGAACGAGGAGCCCTTCGGCCCCCTGGCGATGATCAACCGGTTCTCCGACGACGAGGAGGCGCTCACCGAGGCCAACCGCCTGCCGTACGGGCTCGCGGCCTACGCCTACACCCGCTCCGCCGAGCGCGCGGCGCGGGTGTCGAACGCGGTCGAGAGCGGCATGATCTCGATCAACCACCATGGCCTCGCCCTGCCCGAGACGCCGTTCGGCGGCGTCAAGGATTCGGGCTACGGCAGCGAGGGCGGCCCGGAGGCCCTCGACGCCTACTTGGTCACCAAGTTCGTCACGCAGGCGAATTTCTGACGCACCGGCCGGCGCGCCGCGGCGCGCCGGCCCCTCCCCTCAGTAATGCGGCGGCGGCGGTTCCGGCCCGCGCGGCGCCGCGCGGGCGGCCGCCTCCTCCACCTGCTCCCGCAGCGCGTCGAGCTGCCGGACGAGCCGGTCGATCACCCGCCACTGCTCGGTCACGGTCCGGTTCAGATCCTCGATCGTCGCATCCTGCTCGGTCAGGCGCATCTCCAGGCGATCGATCCGTGTCGCCTCGTCCATGTCGGGTCTCCAGGCAGTGCCGTGTCGCGAGCTGTCCCCGCCCCGATCGTCTCGGACCGCCGGCGCTCGACGCTCCTCCTAACGCAGGCCGCGCGCCGAACAACCCGACGGACCGCCTCCAGCCATGACCAGTCGAGAACGTCCATCAGTCGATGCATAGGCTCGAAGACCGATAATGGCGCAAAAGTGATTTATATCTCGGTTATCTTTGTCGTTTGTATAAATGCATTTTGCGACGATCGACTGCGCTCCTACAACTTTCTCGAACTCTCATTGAGCCCGTTTCATGACGAGAGCACGCCATTGACGGATTTTTAAGCGCGTCTCCTCATGATCGTCCGCACTTTACAGATCAGGCGGGCACGGGCTCCGATGGCGATGTTTGGTTCACGCGACGATGCCCTCCTCGCGGCGATCGACCGGACGATGGCGCGGGTGGAATTCGACCTCGACGGCACCGTCACCGACGCGAACGCCGTGTTCCTCGACCTCGTCGGCTACACGCTCGACGAAGTCCGGGGCCAGCATCACAGAATGTTCGTGCCTGAGGCCGACAGGTCCGGTCCGAACTACAGCGCCTTCTGGGACCGGTTGCGCGCCGGTCAGCACGAGGCGCGTGCCTTTCCGCGGGTGACGAAAGCCGGCCACACCGTGTGGATCCAGGGCTCCTACAACCCGATCCTCGACCGCCGCGGCAAGCCCACCAAGGTGGTCAAGCTCGCCACCGACATCACCGCGGAACGCGCCCGCAACGCGCTCCACGCCGGTCAGGTCGAAGCGCTCAACCGTTCGCAGGCGGTGATCTGCTTCGCCCTCGACGGGACGATCACGGACGCGAACAGCAACTTCCTGTCCACGATGGGCTACACGCTGGAGGAGATCCGCGGGCGGCATCACCGCATGTTCATGGCGCCGGCGGAGGCGGCCAGCCCGGACTACACGGCGTTCTGGGCCGCGCTCGGCAACGGCCAGTACCAGGCGGGCGAGTTCCGGCGGATCGGGAAGGACGGCCGCACCGTCTGGATCTTCGGCGCCTACAACCCGATCCTCGACGCCGACGGCAAGCCCTGCGCGGTGGTGAAGTTCGCTACCGACGTGACCCGGCAGGTCGAAGACCGCCAGCGCCGGGCCGAGGGGCAGCGCGCGATCGACGCCGACATCGCGGCGATCCGCGATTCGATGAGCCGGGTGGTCCGGCAGGCGGACGAGACCGCGGAGGCCTCGAGCCGGACAAGCCGCAACGTCGATGCGGTCGCTGCGGGTTCGGAGGAGTTCGCCGCCTCGATCGAGGAACTCAGCCGTCACGCGATGCAGGCGAAATCCTCCGTCGATCTGGTCGTTTCCCGCGCCGAGGAGGCGGGGGCGATCGTCGTGGGGCTGACCGGCGCCGCGGACCGGATCGGGGCGGCGGTGAGCCTGATCCGGTCCATCGCCGACCAGACGAACCTGCTGGCGCTGAACGCCACGATCGAGGCCGCCCGGGCCGGAGCGGCCGGCAAGGGTTTCGCGGTCGTCGCCGCCGAGGTGAAGGCGCTCGCCGAGCAGACCGCCAAGGCCACCGGCGAGATCGGAACCCAGATCGCCGCCGTGCAGGCCGAGACCTCCCGAGCCGTCTCGGCGATCGACGGGATCGGCGCCACGATCGAGCAGCTCAGCGCGATCTCGCTCAGCGTCTCGTCGGCCGTGACCGAGCAGGCCGCGGTGACCCGCGACATGACGGAGAACATGCAGTCGGCGGCGCAGGGCGTCGCGGCGATCCATACCGCCATGGCGGAGATCGCCTCCTCGGCGAGCGTCGTGGACGCCTCGGTGCGCAAGGTCTCGGAGGCGGCGCGCGCCCTCGCGTGAGCCGGCCCGGCAGGGCCTCAGGCCGCGCGAGTGGCGACCGGATCGGCCACGGAGATCCGGTCCCGTCCGCCATTCTTGGCGGCGTAGAGCGCGGCGTCGGCCCGCTGCATCAGCAGGTCGAACGCGATGCCGGGGCGCGCCTGCGCGATCCCGATACTGACGCTGACGCGCAGGGCCGGAAGCTCGGGAACCGCGAGTTGCGCGAAGGTCTGGCGGAGCTCCTCGGCTCGGGCCAGAGCCTCGGCGGGCGAGACGTCCGGCAGGAGGCACGCGAACTCCTCACCGCCGAGGCGGCCCAGCAGGGCCTCCCGCGGCAGCAGGGTCGACGCCATGGTGCAGAAGCCGATGAGCACCGCGTCGCCGACCCCGTGGCCGAAGCGGTCGTTGACGGCCTTGAACCGGTCGAGGTCGAACAGCAGCAGGGCGGCGTCGCCGTGCCGCGCCATCGCGTCCGCGGCGGCCCCGGCGAAGGCCCGGCGGTTGCGCACGCCCGTCAGCGCGTCGGTGGAGGCGGCGATGCGCTGCTCCCGCTCCGCCCGCTCCTTGACCAGCGCCATGAAGGTGAAGGCCGAGGCGATCGAGAACATCAGGGTGACGAAGCACAGGATCGCCACCCAGTGCGACGCGAGCGGGCTGAGACCCGGCTGCGGGGGCGCCACCAGCGTCGCGGGGATCCGCACGATGTAGAAGCTGCCGTGCAGTCCCAGGATGGTGGCGGCGGCGATCCGGGAGGCGAGCCGCTCGGCGCGACCGCGCCAGATCTCCGCGGCCGCGGCGCAGCAATAGAGCGCCGCGGTCCCCGAAGCGTAGATGATGCGGGCCTCGATCGACGCGTAGAAGGTCGGGATCAGGCACAGGACGCACCAGCCGAGGGCGCCGGCCATGGCGATGCCCACCCGCGGCTCCCGAAGCTCGAAGGAGCGGACGCCGCTCCAGATGAGGCCGTAGGCGGCGAGCACCACGGCGTTGGCCAAGCCCACCGAGATCAGGTCGGGGATCTGGTTGCGCAGCGCGAGGCCGGCCGATCCGGCCGCGCCCACGAGATGCGCCGCGCCCCAGTAGGCGAGCACCCGGGATTCGGGCGCCTGCCGCCACGAGGCCATGAAGAGCGTGCCGACCAGGAAGGTCGTCGCCGCGCTGACGACCAGCAGGGTGGCGGGATCGAGTTGCACGGACGCCTGTCTATCCTCGACCCGGACGTTAGCCGCCCCCGCCCCCGTGTCGCACTATGGCCGAGCAACGATACGCGCCGGCAGAGTATATCGCTCTATCTTGCCGGAAGCCACTGTAAGCTAGATTAGAACGGCCAACCGGGACGAGGGTGCTAGTACACCGGCATATTCGTCCCGGAGCTTGCCGGGTCTCCCGTGCTGAGTGCCGCAGGGTCGCCGACTCTGACCTCGGCGCGGGCCCGCCCCCGCACGGCCCCGGAACGCCGGGGCCGGAACGCGCGGTGCGGCCCGCCCGTCAGGCGCGGTGGATCACCGGGACCGCGGGCGCGCCCTCCCACTCGGTGTTGGCGGGGATCGACTCGCCCTTCATGACGATGGTGAGCGGGCGCAGCCGGGCGAAATCGCCCACCTTGGTGTCGTAGAGCACGGTCGAGAACGCACCCACCGAGACGCCGCGCCCGACGACGACGCGGCCGATCTTCATGATCCGGTCCTCGTAGAGGTGCGTCTGCAGTGCCGAGACGCGGTTGATCGTGGCGTAGTCGCCGATGGTGACGCAGTCGAACTCGGTGATGTCGGTGGTGAGCATGCAGACGCCCTTGCCGACCTTCACGCCGAACAGCCGGAGCACCCAGGGCAGGAAGGGCGTGCCCTGGAGGTGCTCGAGCAGCACCTTGCCGGCGAGCCCCCAGTAGGCCACCGCGATCGCCTCGGTGCGCATCGCCCACCACGACCACATCGGCTGCATGCCGGGCTTGTAGACGCCCATCAGCAGCCACTTCATCGCGATGACCGCCGAGGACTGGATCAGCGCGATGGCGACGCTCGCACCGACGAAGCTGTAAGCCAGACCCCACCAGTCCTGCTCCAGGATGGCCGGGTAGAAGTACCAGTCGATCGCCGTGATCGCGAGGGTAATGTAGAGCATCGGCGAGAACGAGGTCGCGAAGGCCTCGAAGACGCCGCGCCGGATCTTCGGCCACGCGCCGGGCTCGTAGGTCTGGGCGGTCGAGCCGAGATCGACCTTCTGGCGGGCCGGCAGCCGGATCGGCGGCGAGCCGAACCACGTCTCGCCGGGGCTCATCGCGGCGTTCTCGGGCGGCTTCGACTTGATGCCGATGAGAACGTCGTCGGGGATGACGGCGCCGGGCGGCACAACGGCGTCGTTGCCGACGAAGACCCGGGCGCCGGTGCGCACCGGCTCCAGGTGCATCCAGCCGCGCCGGATCTCCTCCTCGCCGTACACCACCTCGTCGGCGATGAAGTTCTTCGCGCCGACCTCGGCGAGGTCGTAGCGGCCCGCGAGGTTGGTCGAGATCTCGGCGCCGTGGCCCATATTGGCGCCCATCAGCCGGTACCAGGCCCGCATGTAGACGGTCGCGAACAGCGACGAGAGCGTCTCCAGGGTGACCTCGACGGCGAGCGCCAGCGACCATTTCCGCAGGTAGAACAGCGAGTGGACCGAGTAGGTGCCGGAGCGGGTCCGCGGCAGCACCACCCAGCGGATGCCGGCGATCAGCAGCACCGTGCCGGCGGTCATCAGCATGGCGGTCGGCCAGGTGAGGATCGGCAGGTACCAGTGGTAGTCGATGTCGGTGATGTCGGAGAGCGAGTCCGAGATCTGGTCGAAGATGAAGAAGGCCGGGAAGATCGGCAGCAGACCCACCGCGGGGATCGCGCCGAGCAGCACCACGTAGGCCGCCATGAACGCCGCGCGGCGCGCGAAGGAGGCCTCGGCGGGGGCGGGCAGCTCCGTGGGGTCGGCCATCCCGACCTTGCGGCCGGGCGAGCCGTCCCACCGCTCGGCCGCGCCCACCCGCGAGCCCGTGGGGATCGTGGTGAGGTCGGCGATCTCCGCCTGCGGCCCGATCACCGCGTCGTGGCTGATCACGCAGGAGGTGCCCACCGCCGCGTCCGCGCCGATCTCGACCCTGCCGATGACCAGCTCGTTGCCGACGATCTCCGCGTTGGCGATGACGAGGCGGCCGCCCAGGGACGCGCCGTCCCCGATGGTCAGGAGGTCGGCCGCGCCGATCTCGATGTCGGAGATGAGCGTGTCGCGTCCGACCTTCGCACCCATCAGCCGGAGGTAGACGGCGATCGCGGGCGAGCCCTGGAGCCACTTCACGTGGACGAGGGGCGCCAGCCGCTGCGCGAGCCACCAGCGATAATAGTAGGTGCCCCAGAGCGGGTACCGGCCCGGCTTGGTCCGGCCGAGGATCAGCCACTTGCCGGCGACCGCCGCGACCGCGGTCACGCCGTTGATCGCCACGTAGACGAGGAGCAGTACGCCGAGTTCGGCGAAGAAGCTCAGGCCTCCGCCGGTGAGCAGCAGGTAGGTCACGAACATGCCGAGCCACTGCGCGGTGGCCAGCGCGATCACGAAGGGCAGCGCGACCAGCTGCCCGAGGCCGCACAGCGCCCGGCGCAGCAGCGGCGGCGGCGCGAAGCTCAGGTCGCGGGTCGCGGCCCCGGCGCCCATGCCGCCCGTCCGGGCGATGAGCGCGTCGGCCATCGCCCGCACGGTGCGCAGGGCGTAGACGTCCGGCAGCGTGATCCCGGCCAGCGGCGGGTTCTCGCGCACCGCCGAGACGAAGCGCGCGGCGAGCAGCGAATGGCCGCCGAGATCGGCGAAGAAGTCGCCCTCGAGGGCGATCGGCTGGTTGCCGAAGATCTGCTTGGCGGCGGCGACCAGGGCCGCCTCGGTCTCGTTGGCGGGCGTCTCCTGCTCGCCGTCGGCGGCGACCACCGTGAGCGGGGCGACCTTGAGCGCCTTGCGGTCGACCTTGCCGGACGTGAGCCGAGGCAAAGTCTCGGCCACCTCGAAATGGCCGGGCACCATGTAGGGCGGCATCTGCCCGGCGAGGGTCCGGCGGAGGGCGGCGGCGTCGATGGACCGGCCGCGCTCCGGGATCAGGAAGGCGACGAGGCGGTCGACGCCGTCGTCGTTCCGCAGCACGACGGCGGCCTGGTTGACGTCGGGCGCCGCCCGGATCCGGGACTCGATCTCGCCGAGTTCCACGCGGAAGCCGCGGATCTTCACCTGGTCGTCGATCCGGCCGTGGAACACGATCCGGCCGGCGGCGTCGAGGGAGACCGCGTCGCCCGAGCGGTAGAGCACCGGGTCGGTCCCGTCCGACGCGAACGGGTTGGCGATGAACTTCTCCGCCGTCAGCTCGGGACGGGCGAGGTAGCCGCGCGCCACGCCGGGACCGCCGATCAGCAGCTCGCCCTGCTGGTCTCGGCCGAGCAGGGTCAGATCCTCGCCGGCGACGTAGACGGAGTAGTTCGGGATCGGGCCGCCGATGGTCACCGGCTCGCCGGGCCGCATCTCGGCCGCGGTGGCCACCACGGTGGCCTCCGTCGGGCCGTAGGTGTTGAACAGCTGGCGGCCGCCGGTCGCCCAGCGGGCGATCAGCGGCTCGGGCAGCGCCTCGCCGCCGAGCAGGACGAGGCGCACTCGCGGCAGGTCGCCGGAGATCATCGCCAGGAGCGTCGGGACGGTGTCGAGCACCGTGATCCCCTCGGCCTCCAGGATGCCGGGGAGCGATTCCAGGTCGCCCATCATGGCGGGGCTCGCCACGAACAGGGTCGCGCCCACGAGATACGGCACCCAGATCTCCTCCATCGAGAGATCGAAGGCCACCGAGGCGCCCTGGAAGACCACGTCGTCGGCGCGCATCCCGTAGAGGGCGTTCCCGGACCGCAGGAAGTGGCAGATGTTGGCGTGGCTGATGACGATGCCCTTGGGCACGCCGGTCGAGCCCGAGGTGTAGATCAGGTAGGCGGGGTGCTCGGGCGTCAGCCCGGCCGCGCGCGGATCGGGCAGCGGCGCACCGGCGGGCGTCCCGGAGTCGAGATCGGCGGGCGTCAGGGCCGGGGCGACGTCGGGCGCCGCCGCGGCGAGCGCCGGGGAGACCAGCAGCGCCTTCGCGCCCGCGTCGGCGAGGCACACGCCCACCCGGTCCGCCGGCGCCTCGGCGTCGAAGGGCAGCCAGGCCGCGCCCGCCATCGTGATGCCGATCTGCGCCACGAGGAGGTCCGGGCCACGGGCCATCCAGAGGCCGACGATGTCACCCGGCCCGATGCCGCGATGGGCGAGGCCGGCGGCGATCCGGCCGGCCCGGGCGGCGACCTCCGCGTAGGTCAGGTGCGGGTGAACGCCCCCGGCGCCGACGCCGGCGCCGTCGACCAGGCAGGGATGATCGGGCCGGGTCTCGGCCGCGTGCAGGAAGATCTCGGCCAGGACCTCGTCGCGGATGAGGTCGGGCCGGTGGTCGCCGCGCAGGATCGCCGCCGCGGCTCCGAGAGGCGCGGGCTCCCCGGCCGTCGGTCCGGGCCGGGTCTTCTCGGCGACGTCGCTCATCCGCTGCTCCGCTGGCCGCCCGCTCGGGCCGGCGCCTGTCCTGGCCGCCGCCCTATAGCCTGCCGATCATGCCGTTATCGAGGCGGCTTTGCACTGCGCCGGCGCACGGGATCAAGCCCAGCGCCAGCCACCGGGCTCGAGGATCAGGACCTCGCCCTGGCGGATGCCCAGGCGGGGCGCCGCGTAGACGTCGAGGTGGCCGAGGGCGACCAGCGCGGCCCGCGCGACGCCGCCATGGGCGACGATGACCGTGTCCCGCTCCAGCCCCGCGATCATCGGCCCGACGCGCTCGACGAGGCCGGCATAGCTCTCCGCGCCGAGACCGGGCGGGCGGTAGTGCCAGCGGTCTCGGTCGCGGCCGGCGGCCCCGGCCGGGTCGCGGCGGCGGATCTCCGCCCAGGTGGAGCCTTCCCAGCTGCCGAAACCGATCTCCCGCAGGCGCGGGTCGACGCGGTACGCCTCGGGCGGCAGGCCGAGTGCGCCCCGCAGGATCTCCATGGTGCGCCGGGTGCGCTTGAGCGGGCTCGCGACGAAATCGGCCTCTGCCAGGGCCGGCCCCGCCGCGGCGGCGAGGCGCTCCGCCACGGCCGCGGCCTGTGCCTCCCCCTGGGCATTGAGGTCGGTGTCGCGCCCGCCCTGGAGGCGCCCCTCGGCGTTCCAGGCGGTCTGGCCGTGCCGGATGAAGTAGATCGTACCCAACCGTCTCAACCCCGTCCTGCACAGGCGTCCGGAACAGCCTGGACTACCGGCCGTTCTCGCCGGCGGTCGGCAATATCCGGAACTAGGTCCTGCCCCATGTCCAAGAAGCACGGCAAGCATCATCGCGGCCACAAACGCGGTGACGGCATGACAGGTGAGGCCGATCTGCATGGCGCCACCGTGGATCACCGCCCGTCGACGGCCCGCTGGGCCGGCAGCGTCGACAGCGTGGCCGAATCCGTCCCGGCGGCGCTCGGCCGGCACGGGCCGGTACCGATCCGCCCGGCGCCCGGCATCGTGGCGGTCGAACCGGGGGCGCCCTTCGATCTCGGCACGGTCGATCCCGACGACGTCGGCGGTCTCGACAAGGACTGGGCGAAGGACGCCCTCGCCCAGGAGCGGGCGCGCATCGTCGCCCTCCAGGAGCGCCTCTACGCGGAGCGCGCCAGGAGCCTCCTGCTGGTGTTCCAGGCGATCGACACGGGCGGCAAGGACGGCACGATCCGGTCGGTGCTCAAGGGGGTGAACCCCCAGGGCTGCGCGGTGGCCTCGTTCAAGGTGCCCTCGAGCGAGGAGCTCGATCACGACTTCCTGTGGCGCTACCACGCCCGGGTGCCGGGGCGCGGCATGATCGGTGTGTTCAACCGCAGCCACTACGAGGACGTGCTCGTCGTGCGGGTGAAAGGCCTCGTGCCGGATGCGGTCTGGCAGAGCCGCTACGGCCGGATCAACGATTTCGAGCGCCTGCTCACCGAGTCGGGCACGACGGTCGTGAAGTTCTTCCTGCACATCTCCAAGGCGGAGCAGAAGCGGCGCCTGGAGGCCCGGATCGCCGACCCCGAGAAGCACTGGAAGTTCGACCCGGCCGACCTGGTCGAGCGGAAATCCTGGGACGCCTACCAGCAGGCCTTCGCGGACGCCCTCGGCCGCTGCTCGACGCCCGAGGCGCCCTGGCTGGTAGTGCCGGCCAACCACAAGTGGTTCCGCAACTACGTGATTGCCCGGACCGTGGCGGATACGCTGGAGGCCATGGACCCGCGATTCCCCGAGGCCGCCAAAGGCATCGCGGATCTGACGGTCCCCGACTGACGCGGGAGAATCCGGGATGCTGGTGGTTCGAGAGGTCGCGATCTCGGGCTACCGCTCGCTGCGGCGGATCGGCTTCCCGGTCGACGCGCTGTCGGTCTTCGTCGGCGGCAACGGCACCGGCAAGACCAACCTCTACCGGTCTTTGGAGTTGCTGCAGGCCGCCGCCCGGGGCACCCTCACCCGCGACCTCGCCGCCGAGGGCGGCATGGACTCCGCCCTCTGGGCCGGCCGCCGGCGGCAGGGCGAGGCGGCGCGGATCCGCCTGTCGGCCACCCTGCGCCACGACACGATCGGGCAGGAATTCGTCTACGCCGTCGAGATCGGGCTGGTGCAGCAGGTCGGCGGGACGACCTTCGGCGCCGCCTTCCGGAAGGAGCCGCAGGTCAAGGCCGAGCGCCTGACGGTCCGCACCCGCGGCCGCGCGGCCGTGATCCTCG
This sequence comes from Methylobacterium sp. 1030, assembly GCF_040544715.1. Lineage (NCBI taxonomy): Bacteria > Pseudomonadati > Pseudomonadota > Alphaproteobacteria > Hyphomicrobiales > Methylobacteriaceae > Methylobacterium > Methylobacterium sp. 1030. The sequence continues at coordinate 202,681 of NZ_JBEPKM010000006.1, forward strand.
ATCGCGACGGGCGGAGCGGCTTCGTCCGGGACGCGGAGGGCCGCAAGCGCACCCTCGGCGGTGACCTGCTGCCGACCGAGACCGCCCTCGGCAGCCTCCTCGACGCCACCGGCCATCCCGAGATCGCCGTGGTCCGCCTCGCCCTGGCGGGGTGGCGCTTCCACCACGATTTCCGGACGGATGCCGAGTCGCCCCTGCGCCGGCCCTGCCTCGCGGTGACGACGCCGACCCTCGCGTCCGACGGCGCGGACCTCGCCGCCGTCTTCGCCACCCTGGCGCATATCCGGGAGGACACGACCGAGATCGACGAGGCCGTCGACGGCGCCTTCCCGGGCGCGGCGCTCGTGCTGCCGGAGCCGGGCCGTCACGCGCGCTTCGGCCTGCGCTTCCCCGACTTCCCGGGCCGGACCTTCGATCCTCCGGAACTGTCGGACGGCACCCTGCGCTACCTCGCCCTGGCCGGCGCGCTGCTCGGCTACCGGCTGCCGCCGTTCATCGCGCTGAACGAGCCCGAAACCAGCCTGCATCCCGATCTCATGGATCCGCTGGCTCGGCTGATCGCGCGGGCCGCGGAGCGCACGCAGGTCTGGCTCGTCACGCACTCGGAGCGGCTGGCGGCCGGCATCGCGGAGCACGGGAAGGTCCGGCCGCGCACCGTCATCAAGCGCGACGGCGAGACCTGGATCGACGGGCTCACGCTCTCGGGGGAGTTCGACGAGGCGGAGGACGCGTGAGCCATGCCGGGCCGCTCACGCCTCAGGTCCGGGCGGCCGCGACGACCGACCCGCCTCAGTCCTTGTCGAGGGTGAGATCCGGCGCCTCGGGATTCTTCATGCCGACAACGTGGTAGCCGGCATCCACGTGGAGGATCTCACCGGTCATGCCGGCCGCCATGTCGGAGACGAGGTAGGACGCGGTCTCCCCCACCTCCCCGATCGTCACGGTCCGGCGCAGGGGCGCGTTGTACTCATTCCACTTCAGGATGTAGCGGAAATCGCCGATCCCGGAGGCCGCGAGGGTCTTGATCGGGCCGGCCGAGATGGCGTTGACCCGGATGTTCTTCGGGCCGAGATCGGCCGCGAGGTAGCGCACCGACGCCTCCAGGGCCGCCTTGGCGACGCCCATCACGTTGTAGTGGGGCATCCACTTCTCGGCGCCGTAATAGGTCAGCGTCACCAGCGAGCCGCCCGGGCGCATGATCTTCTCGGCGCGCTGGGCCACGGCGGTGAACGAGTAGCAGGAGACCAGGAGCGACTTGGTGAAATTGTCCTCGGAGGTCTCGATGTAGCGGCCGGTCAGCTCGTCCTTGTCGGAGAAGGCGACGCAGTGGACGACGAAGTCGATGCCGTCCGGGAAGACCCTGGCGGCCTCCGCGAAGACCGCGTCGATCGTGGCCGCCTCGGTGACGTCGCAGTGCCCGATCACGTGGGCGTCGAGTTCCTTGGCCAGGGGCTCGACACGCTTGCGCAGGGCGTCGCCCTGGTAGGTGAAGGCCAGTTCGGCCCCGTGGGCGCGGGCGCTGCGGGCGATGCCCCAGGCGATCGAGCGGTTGTTGGCGACCCCGAGGACGATGCCCCGCTTGCCCGCCAGAAGGCCCTGCCCGTATTCCGCCATGATCGATCCCGAAGCCGCGCGACCCCTCTCGGGGCCGGGGGGCCTCCTTAGCGGAGGCGGCCCGGCGACGGAAGTCCGGGACGCCGCCGAGCGCCTTCATGCGCGCCCCGGTGGCTACGCCGGCGCGTCAGGCCGCGTTGGCCGCCCGGCGGCCGCGGGCGAATTCGGTCAGTGCCGCGTCCTCGCCCTCCGGCAGGACGATCGCCGTCGTGGCGAACAGGTCGCCGCGGGTGCCGTCCTTCTTCGGAAGCCCCTTGCCGCGCAGGCGGAATGTGCGGCCGGAACTCGTCATCGCCGGGATCTTCATCTCGACGGCGCCGGTGAGCGTCGGCACGCGGATCGTGCCGCCGAGCACGGCATCCTCCAGCGGGACGTCGACGCTGGTGCGCAGGTCGGCCCCCTCGACGGTGAAGCGCGGGTGCTGCCGGATCCGGATGGTGAGGAGGGCGTCGCCCGGCTCGGCCCGGAGGCCGCCGCTCTGGCCGAGGCCGCGCAGTCGGATGGTCTGGCCGTCGACCACGCCGCGGGGAATCACGACGTCGACCTCGCGGCCCGTGGGCAGGGCGAGGCGCAGCTTCTCCTCGCTGGCGACCTGCTCCAGCGTCACCAGCAGTTCCGCGGCGACGTCCTCGCCCCTGGCCGCCTGGCGCTGGCCGCCCGGACCGGCGCCGCCGGCGCGGAAAGCCTCCCCGAAGATGTGCGAGAAGATGTCCTCGCCCATCCCGCCGCCGCCGCCGCGCTGCGCGCGCGCCATGTTCTCGAAATCGAAATTGCCCCCGCGCCCGCCGCCGAAGCCGCCGAACCCCTCGAAGCCGGTCCCGCGCGGCTTGCCCTCGGCGTCGATCTCGCCGCGGTCGAACTGCTTGCGCTTCTCGGAATCGCCCAGGATCTCGTAGGCCGAATTCGCCTCGGCGAACCGGTCCTTGGCCTTGGCGTCGTTCTTGTTGCGATCGGGGTGGAAGTCCTTGGCGAGCTTGCGATAGGCCTTCTTGATCTCGGCCTCGCTCGCCCCCTTGGCCACGCCCAGCACGTCGTAGGGATTGCGCATGGATCTCTTGGCTGTGCGGTTGGCTGTGCGATGTGGGTACGCAACCGGGATGTGGGATGGATGTTGCATCCCTGCAACGGTTCTGGCGGCGAAAGTCTGCGGGTTCGGGCCGAACGTCAAGCGGCCGATCTCGCCGCGGCTCCGCGCCGGCCCTATCGTCGGACACGGCGCGGAACGGCGCCTCCGGGCCGGGGGCCGCGCCCGTCTGGATCACCTGAAACCGGAGAGCCGATGCACTACGCCTGCGACCACCTCCACCTGCGCAGCCGCGACGCCGTCGCGGCCGCCTCCTTCTACGTCGAGACCTTCGGGGCCCGGGAGGTGAAGCGCGTCGGCGCGGACCCGGTGCAGCGCGTCGTGCTCGACCTCGGCGGCCTCGCCGTCTTCATCGAGCAGGCCCCGGACGAGATCGCGCCGGCGACCGCCACGCCCTGCCTCGGGATCGAGCATTTCGGGCTGCGCGTCGCCGACATCGAGGCCGCGATGGCCGATCTCACCGCCCGGGGCGTGCCCGTGCGGACCGGCATCACGGAGCGCGGCCCCGGCCTCCGGATCGCCTTCGTGGAGGGCCCCGACGGGGCGCTGATCGAGATCCTGGAGCGGAAATCCGCCTGATGGCGCCGCGACCCGCGCGCCGCCGCGCCCTCACCGCGGCGCTGATCCTGCTGCTGGCGGCGTCCGGCGGGGCGGCGGCACGCCCGTTCACGGACGCGGCCGGCCGCACGGTCGAACTCTCCGAACGGGTTGGGCGGGTGCTCGCCGCGGGACCGCCGGCCGCGGTGCTCCTCTACACGCTGGCGCCCGACCTCATGGCCGGCTGGGTGAGCGCCCCGCATCCCGAGGCGCTGCCCTTCCTCGCGCCCCGGACCCGGGCCCTCCCCGCCTACGGCCGCCTGACCGGGCGCGGCGGCACGGCGAACGTCGAGGCGGTGCTGACCGCCAAACCGGACCTGATCGTGGATTCGGGCAGCCTCGGGCCGACCTACGCGTCGCTCGCCGACCGGGTCCAGGCGCAGACCGGGATCCCCTACATCCTGCTCGACGGCAGCTTCGCGAAGACCCCGGAGGCGTATCGGCAGCTCGGCGCGGCCCTGGGCCGTCAGTCCGACGCGGACGCCCTGGCGGCGGAGGCCCAGAGCCTCGCCGACACGGTGGACCGCGCCGTCGCGACGGTCCCGGAGGACAAGCGGCCCCGGGTCTACTACGCGCGCGGGCCGCGCGGGCTGGAGACGGGGTTCGCCGGCTCGATCAACACCGAGCTGGTCGAGGCCGCCGGCGGCCGCAACGTCGCGCAGGACGGGGGCGGCCGCCTCGGCAACGTCTCGCCCGAGCAGGTGCTCGCCTGGAACCCCGACGTGATCGTCACCCTCGACCCGGCCTTCGCGGCCGGGCTGCGCGCCGACCCGCTGTGGCGGGACGTCCGGGCCGTGCGGACCGGGCGGGTCTACGTGGCGCCGCTCCAGCCCTTCCCGTGGTTCGACGCCCCGCCGGGGGTCAACCGGCTGATCGGCCTGCGCTGGCTGGCGGCCCGGCTTCATCCGGACCTGTTCCCGCAGCCGATGCCCGAGGTGGTGCGCGCCTTCTACGGCCGCTTCTACCATGTCGACCTCGATTTCGGTCAGGCCGACGCCCTCGTCGGCCCGACGCCGCCTGGCGGCCCCCCGGGCCCGGCGCGGTGAGTCGCGTCCCGGCCGCCGCCGAGACGATCCGGGCGCGCAGCCGCCTCCGCCTGCCCGCGGCGCTGCTGACCGGTCTCGCCCTGCTGGCGCTGACCGCCGTGGCGCTGGCGGTCGGCAAGTACCCGGTCGCGCCCGCCGACCTCGCCGCGATCCTCGGCCACCGCCTGCTCGGGCTGCCCCTCCGGGTTCCGGCGACGGCGGAGACGGTCGTGATGCAGGTGCGCCTGCCCCGGGTGATCGCCGCGCTGGTCGTCGGCGCGGCCCTGTCGGCCGCGGGGGCGACCTACCAGGGCCTGTTCCGCAACCCGCTGGTCTCGCCCGACATCCTCGGCGTCTCGGCCGGCGCCGGGCTCGGCGCCGTCCTGGGGATCTATCTCGGCCTGCCGGTGGCGCCGATCCAGGCCCTGGCCTTCCTGGGCGGGCTCGGCGCCGTCGCGGCGGTGTACGGCGTCGGCCTCGCCGTGCGGCGGCACGACCCGGTCCTGACGCTGGTCCTCGCCGGCGTCGCGGTGGGGGCGGTCCTCGGGGCGGGCATCTCGCTCCTCAAGGTGCTGGCCGATCCCTACAACCAGCTGCCGGCGATCACCTTCTGGCTCCTCGGGAGCCTGTCCTCGGTCACCCTCGGCGACGTCGCCGCCACCCTGCCGATGCTGCTGCTCGGCCTCGTGCCGCTGGTGCTGCTGCGCTGGCGCATGAACCTGATGAGCCTCGGCGACGCGGAGGCGCGGGCCCTCGGCGTGGAGACGCGGGTGCTGCGCCCCGTCCTGATCGCCGGCGCGACCCTGATCACGGCGGCGGCCGTGGCGATGACCGGGGTCATCGGCTGGATCGGGCTGATCGTGCCGCACGTCGCCCGGCTGCTGGTCGGGCCGGATTACCGCCGCCTGCTGCCCGCCTCGCTCGTCCTCGGGGCGGGCTACCTCGTGCTGGTCGACCTGATCGCCCGCAATCTCGGCACCGTCGAGGTGCCCCTCGGCATCCTGACGGCCCTGGTCGGGGCGCCGTTCTTCCTCTGGCTGCTGGCGTCCGGGCGCCGGGGCTTCAGCTGATGCTGCTCCGGGTCCGGGACCTCGCCTTCGGCTACAGCAGCCGGATCGTCGGCCACGACGTGTCGTTCGACCTCGCCGCCGGCGAGGTGCTGTGCCTCGTCGGGCCGAACGGCGGCGGCAAGACCACGCTGTTCCAGACGCTGCTCGGCCTGCTGTCCGCCCGCGCCGGGCGGGTGATCCTCGACGGCACCGACCTGTCGCGCCTGTCGCGGAAAGCCGTCGCCCGCACCATCGCCGCCGTGCCGCAGGCGCACGCGGCGTACTTCCCGTTCACGGTGCGCGAGGTCGTCGTGATGGGCCGGGCGAGCCGGCTCGGCCCGTTCGCCGCCCCCGGGCCGTCGGACGTCGCGGCCGCCGAGCGGGCGCTGGCGGCGCTCGGGATCGGCCATCTCGCCGATCAGGTCTACACCGAGATCAGCGGCGGCGAGCGCCAGCTCGCGCTGATCGCGCGGGCGCTCAGCGGCGAGCCGCGGCTCCTCGTCATGGACGAGCCGACCGCGAGCCTCGATTTCGGCAACCAGGCCCGCGTCCTCGGGCAGGTCCGCCGCCTCGCCGAGGCCGGCATCGCCGTGCTGTTCTCGACGCACGATCCCGGGCACGCCCTGCTCTGCGCCGACCGCCTCATCGCCCTGCACGCGGGCCGCCTCGTCGCCGACGGACCCGCCGCCGCGACGGTCACGCCGGAGCTGCTGCGCCTGATCTACGGGATCGACGTGGTGGTGGCGCCGGTGCCGGGCCTCGCGGCGCCGGTCTGCGTGCCGGTCGTTGCCTGACGTGGTCGACGGATCGCGGGCCGGTCCCTCACCCGGCGCGCGACAGCGTCTCGACCGGCTCGGTCCGGCGGGGCTCCTCGGCCCGGAAAACCGCGCCGAGCACCGCCTCGCACTGCATCCGCACGCGGGCGTGGCACTCGCAGGCGGCGTTCGAGACCGCCCGGCGGTCGAGGATCGTGATGCGCCCGCGGCCGACCCGGATGAGGCCCTGCTCCTGCAGCACCCGCAGGATCCGCGTGAGGTAGGTCCGCTGGACCCCCAGCATGGAGGCCAGGACCTCGTGCGTGATCGGGAGGGTGTCGCCGCCCGTCCGGTCCTGCAGCGACAGCAGCCAGCGCAGGCAGCGCTGCTCGATCGGGTGCAGGGCGTTGCAGGCCGCGATCTGGAACAGCTGAGCCAGGAAGCAGTCGGCGTAGCGCGCGAACAGGTCGCGGAGCGTCGATGACTCGAGCTCGGCCTGCCGGAGCCGCGCCGCGTCGAGGCGCAAAGCCGCGCCGCCGATCTGCGCCAGCCCGCTGACCGCGGGCGGCAGCCGCCCCTCGCCGATGATCCCGCCGATCGCGCCCTCGTGCCCGACGCTCGCGATCTCGGCCGTCCGGCCGTCCCGCGTGGCGACGATCAGCGCCACGACGGTCTGGTCGCGGGGGAAGATGACGTGGCTCGCCGCGGCGCCCGCCGCCAGCGCCGTATCCCCCTTGGCGAAGGTCACCGGCTCCAAGTGGGGGGCGATCAGGGCGCGATCCGAACCCGGCAGCGCGTCGAGGAGCAGGTTGCCGGTGGAGGCGGCAGAGTCGATCGGCATAGGGGACGGAGAGGTGCGGGAGGAGAGTCTCCCGTCAGGATCCTCTCGGGCTCGCCCGCCGGTGCGCGGGCCCGTCAGCCATACCCCGCGCTCTACGTCCTTGAACTAACCTAGGTTTCGCCGACGCCTTTCATCTACTTGTCCGTGCAGAGCCCCTGCTCGGAGAGCCGCTTGTGCTCGCGCGGGTCGCAGTCGGTCGTCAGGAACGAGGCCCATTCGGACGGGGTGCCGTAGAAGGCGTTGCGGTCGACGTCGCCGCGCACGCCCGGAACCCGGCCCGTGGACGTGAACTGCCACAGCATCCACTTGCGGTTGACGAAGCGCTGCTCCGGCTCGGCCGCGGTGGAGCGCAGCCAGTGCGGGTAATCGGGGAGCTCGCCCTCCAGGACGTCCTTGTGGAACGTGATGTCGGTGTAGATGATCGGGCGCTTGCCGGTGTAGCGCTCCATCTCCTCCAGCATCTCGGTGACCATCGCCAGGGCCTGGGCCTTGGGCAGCTTCTTCGGGCAGGTCTGCGAGTGGCCGTTCCACTCGACGTCGAGGACAGGCGGCAGGGCGGTGGGGTCGTTGGGGACGTTCTTCTTGAACCAGTCCATCTGCTCCCGGGCGGAGCGGCACCAGAACACGAAGTGGTAGGCCCCGCGCGGCACGCCGGCCCGGGCCGCGCCGTCCCAGTTGGTCCGGAAGCGCTCGTCGACGTGGTCGCCGCCCTCGGTGGCCTTGATGAAGGCGAACTGGGTGCCGGCGGCGCGGACCGAGGCCCAGTCGACGTTGCCCTGCCACTTCGAGATATCGATGCCCTGGATCGGGTGAAGCTTGGCCTTGGCCACGCCCGGATGGGGCTTGGCGTCGCCCTTCGTCGGATAGAAGTCGTTGTTCGACGCGCAGGCGGCGAGGCCGGCCAGGATCGCGGCGGCGGCGAAGCGCCCGGCGAGACGCCGGGCCGGCTTGAGGCGACTGATCAGGCCCCGAGCGAGATCTTCGATCGGTGACCGCGAAGGCGTGTAGATCCGCGACATCAGTGTTTAGCCCGCCACCGAAGATGCGCCACAGACAGGCGTATTCGATGGCCCTGGCGCGGTTAACGGAGCTTTGCGATCATTGCGGCGGAATTCCGGGACGCGTTGCATCCCCGCGACATACGGCGTCGATCCCCGGCTGGTTCACAGGGCCGCATACGGCTAAGTCGCGGTCCCGCAACGCGAGTCCGGACGGGGCACCGTGAGTAAGCAACTCTTTACCATAGGCTACGAAGGCCTCGACTCGGAGCGCCTCGTCGGCGTCCTGCGCTCGGCCGGGGTCGCGGTGCTGGCGGATGTCCGGGCGGTGGCGAACTCGCGCAAGCGCGGCTTCTCGAAGGGCGCGCTCGGCACCTCCCTGCGCGAAGCCGGGCTCGGCTACGCGCATCTGCGCAGCCTCGGCACCCCGAAATCCGGCCGGCAGGCGGCGCGGGCCGGGGACGCGGCGCTGATGCGCCGGATCTACTGCGAGGAAGTGCTGGACACCGCTGCCGGGATCGCGGCGCTCGACGAACTCGCCGCGCTCGCCGAGGCGTCGCCGATCTGCCTGCTCTGCTTCGAGCGCGATCCGGCCGGCTGCCACCGGCGCGTACTGGCCGAGCGCCTCGCGCCGCGGGGCTTCGTGGTCAGCGATCTCTACGGCTGAAGCGTCTCAGCGCCCGGGCAGCGGTCGCGGCTGCGGCTGCGCGCGCATGCCCAGCGCGCCGGCGAGGCGCCGGACCGGGCCGAGGGCGGCCGTCAGTCCCCGCGGCGCGGCCCCGCGGGGCGCGCGCGGCCGGCGCCGGTCGGCGTCGGGCACCGGCTCGACCGGCAGGTACAGCGTGTCGAAGAAGGACATCTCGAGCAGCACGGCGCCGTCGTCGCCGGTGATCACCATCGCGGCCTCGATGAGGCGTGGGTCGCCGCCGTGCTGACGCATCAGCCCCTGCACGATCGTGCGCGCGGTCGACCGGGCGGCCTCGACATCCTCGACCCACTGGGCCGCCGAGGCCGGGAGCGAGGCGTTGCCGAGGCGGATGGTGAAGTGCGCGCGGACCATGGAGCGCTCCTGGGAGGGGACCGGCGGGACGCCGCCGGCAACGGGTGTCAGGCGGCCTGGGCGTCGTCGACCGCTTCGGCGACGCTCGCACCGTCGGCCTCGGATCTCTCGGCCGCGGATTTCGGATCGAAGGCGTCCGCGAGCAGGCCGAGGCGCCGCGCCATGTCCCGCACCTCATTGAGGGCGATCGACTTCTGGCCTTCCTTCACTGCCCGCGTGATGTCGCTGACCTGGGTGGTGGCGATCCGCTTCAGTTCGTCGGCGAGCTGCTGGCTGGTCATCATCGCATCCGGACTCGGCTTGTCGGGCTGAGCCGGGACCGTGGGGCGGCGGGGCTTACCAAGGCGTTTCGCCGGGGATCGACGCCTGTGGACAAGCTTGGGGATCCGCGGCCGGCGCAACCCTGCCGACCGGCTTCCGCGCGGGCTCAATCCTGCAGGTGCCGCGCCGCGATGATCGAGGCGGCCGTGCGGTTCTCCACGCCGAGCTTCGCGTAGATGCTCTCGAGGTGCTTCGTCACGGTCCGGTGGCTCAGCCCGAGGATCTCGCCGATGTCGCGGCTCGACTTGCCCCGGGACAGCCAGAGGAGGACCTCCGCCTCGCGCCCGGTGACCGGCAGGCGCACCCGCAGCCGCTCGACCCCCGCCGACAGCGCGTCGCGCGACAGGCGGAGCAGGATCTCGTCTGGGGTGCGGCCGATGAAGGTCAGGGCGTAGGCGACGCCGTCGCGATCGGTCAGCGCGAGGGGCTGGGCGGCGCCGGCGAGGCAACCGCGCAGCCACTCGCGGGCGCCGGCGGGCAGCGCGGGGGTGCCGGAGGGTACCGCGCCGAGCCCGGCGAGCAGGCGTCCGGCCTGCGGGGTCGACCACAGGATCGTGCCATCCTCGGCGACCGCGAACAGGGTCCGCCCGGCCGTGTCGAGGGCGGTCCGGGCGCTCTGCGCGGCGCGGGCGCTCGCGAGATGCACGCGGATCCGGGCCAGGATCTCGTCGGGGGCGATGGGCTTCGTGACGTAGTCGATCCCGCCGGCGGAGAGCCCCTTCACGATGTGCTCGGTCTCGCTCAGCCCGGTCATGAAGATCACCGGCACGCCGGCGAGCTGCGGCTTGGCCTTGAGCCGCCGGCAGGTCTCGAACCCGTCGAGGCCCGGCATCACCGCGTCGAGGAGGATCACGTCGGGGGTGATCTCGTCCACCAGGGTCAGGGCGAGGTCGCCGCCGACGGCGACCAGCACGGTGGCGCCGGACCGCTCGATCGCCTCGGTGAGGAAGCTCAGCGTGTCGGGCGAATCGTCGATCACCAGGACGATGTCCCGGTGCGGCTGGACCTTCGGCGCCTCAGTCATGGCGGGCGAGTTCCTGCAGGACCGCGAGGTAGCGGCGAAGGTCGTATCCCTCGACGAGCCCGCGCATCCGGGTGACGAAAGCGGGCGGCACGGTCGGGTCCTGCTCCATCTGGGTCAGCTTGGCCTCGATGGCGCGGATATGCCCGATCCGGCCGAGGCGCAGGAGCTCGCCGACATGCTCGGGCCCCGGCCCCGGGACGTCCGCCGCGGCCGCGGCCGCGGCCGCCCCGGACCGCCCCGGCGCGGCGCCCTCGGTCCATTCGAGGTGCAGGAGCTTGCCGATCCGCTCCATCACGTCGCGCAGGTCGAAGGGCTTGGCGAAGATCGCGTCGTGCGGGGCGTCGTCGCCCCGGGTCGGGCTGATCTCGTGGACGTTGGCGGACATCATGGCGATCGGGCCGGTATGCCCGGCCTGCCGCAGGGCCGCCGCCGCCGCCCAGCCGCTCATCCCGGGCATCGCGATGTCGAGGAGGACGAGGTCGACGCCGCCTTGTGCGACCGTCGCGAGGCACTCGGATCCGGAGCCGGCCTCCCGCACGGAGATGCCCTGCGGCTCCAGGATCGCCCGCATCAGCGCGCGGTGAGCGCTGTCGTCGTCGGCGACCAGGACGGTGCGGCGCGCGCCCGCGTAGGCCCGCTCCGGGGGTGCGGCCGGCGCGGGCGCGACGATCGGCGCGGGCTGGGCCACGGAGGCCAGCATCAGGCGCAGCCGCGCCTGCGTGCCGCCGCCGGGGGCGGCGGTCACGGTGATCTCGCCGCCCAGGAGCTGCGCCAGCAGGTTGGCGATGGTGAGCCCGAGCCCGGTCCCCGGCGTGCTGCGGGCGGCCGGGGTCGAGCCGCGCTCGAACGGCTCGAAGATCCGCGCGAGGTCCGCCTCCGGGATGCCCGGCCCGGTATCGCGGATAGTGAACACCGCGATCTGGCTCCGGTAGCTGAGGTCCAGCGAGACGGTGCCGGCTTCCGTGAACTTGATGGCGTTCGACAGGAGATTGAGCAGCACCTGCCGCAGGCGCTTCTCGTCGGTGGCGACCACCGCGGGCAGGATCTCGGGCCGCGCGAAGCGGAACTCGAGCCCGGCCTCCCGCGCCTGGAGGCGGACCATGTCGACCAGCTGGTCGAGGAAGTCGGTCAGCCGGACCTCGTCGCGGTGGATCTGGAGGCGCCCGGCCTCCATGCGCGAGATGTCGAGGAGGCCGTCGATCAGGCCCGACAGGTGCTGGGCGCTGCGCCGGATCACCCGCAGGCCGTTGACCCGGTGGGCCGGGATCGCGGGGTCGGATTCGAGGAGCTGGGCGTAGCCGAGCACCGTGGAGAGCGGCGTTCGCAGCTCGTGGCTGATCCCGACCACGTAGCGGCTCTTGGCCTGATTGGCGGCCTCGGCCCGCTCCTTGGCCTCCTGCAGCTTGGCGTCGGTGATCTTATGGGCGGCGATCTCGGCCTGGTAGAGCGCGGTCTGGCGCATCGTCTCGGCCTGGGCGACGCGCCGGCTCTCCTGGGCGAGCACGAACAGCCACGCCACGACGCCGAGGATCACCACCAGGGTGAAGAACACGCTGGTCAGCGCCGTGCGCAGGAACTCGCGATTCTCCGGGTGGGCGATCGTCGCGCCCGCGTGCACGATGCCGAGGATCAGGCCGATCACCGCGCAGAGCGTCAGCATCACCGCGAGGTAGCGGCCCAGTGGCGCGCCGATCCAGGCAGCGGTGCGGCCCGGCAGGATCCGCGCGACGGCGGCCTGCGCCTGCACCTCCAGGCGCCCGTGGGGCTTGCACAGGTCGCCGCAGCGGGCGTCGAGCGAGCAGCAGAGGGAGCAGATCGGGGCGTCGTAGGCCGGGCAATGGGCCATGTCCTCGCCCTCGAAGGGCAATTCGCAGACCCGGCAGACCACCTCGGCCGCGCCCCAATCCCGCTTCGGGACCCGCGCCATGTACCAGCGCCCCGCCGTCGCCCAGGCGATCGCCGGCGCGGCGCAGAACGCGATCGCCAGGGTCAGCAATGGCGCGAAGGGCTGCAGGGTCGCGCCGAGCCAGCCGACATAGGCCGCGCCCCCGGCCGCGAGGGATAGCGCCATGGCGCCGGTCCCCACGGGATTCACCGCGTAAAGGTGGGCGCGCTTGAACTCGATGCCCGGGGGCGAGAGGCCGAGCGGCTTGTTGACCGCGAGGTCGGCGGCGAGCGCGCCGACCCAGGCCGAGACCACGGAGGCGTAGAATGGCAGGGTGCTCTCGATGGTCTTGTCGATGCCGAGCTCCATCAGGAGCACCGCGATGGCGACGTTGAACACGAGCCAGACCACCCGTCCCGGATGGCTGTGGGTCAGGCGCGAGAAGAAGTTCGACCACGCGATCGAGCCGGCATAGGCGTTGGTCAGGTTGATCTTGAGCTGCGACACGAGGACGAACAGCCCGGTGAGCAGCAGCGCCGCCCGGCTCCCCTCCCCCGTCAGGTAGCCGAAGGCCACCGCGTACATGCGGGTCGGCTCGGCGGCGTGCTCGGCCGGGACGCCGTGCCCCAGCGCAAGGACCGCCAGCGCGGCGCCGAGCAGGATCTTCAGCATCCCGGGCAGGATCCAGCCAGCGCCGCCCGAGAGGACGGCGAGCCACCAGCGGCGGTCGCGCGGGCCCCGCGGCTCCGGCACGAAGCGCAGGAAGTCGACCTGCTCGCCGACCTGGGCGAGCAGCGCCAGCAGGACGCCGGTGGCGAGACCGAAGCGCGCGAGGTCGAAGCCGCCCCCGCCGCCGTCGAGGCCCGGGTAGCCGGCGAGCGCCCGCAGCGGCCCCGTGCCCTGCGCCGCCACGAAGATCAGCGGCAGCAGGCTCAAGGCGATCCAGATCGGCTGCGTCCAGATCTGGAACCGGCTGATCAGCCGGATCCCGTAGACGACCAGGGGAATCACCGCTCCGGCGCAGAGCAGGTAGCCGACGCCGAGCGGCAGCCCGAAGCAGAGCTGCAGAGCCAGAGCCATGATCGCCGCCTCGATGGCGAAGAACAGGAAGGTGAAGCTCGCGTAGATCAGCGAGGTGACGGTCGAGCCGAGATAGCCGAAGCCGGCGCCCCGGGTGAGCAGGTCCATGTCGACGCCGTAGCGGGCGGCGTAGACCGTGATCGGCGCCGCCGTGGCGAAGATGATCAGGCCGACGACCAGCACGGCCGCCACCGTGTTGGGAAATCCCGCTGTGAGCGCCAGCGTCCCGCCGATCGCCTCCAGCGCGAGGAACGAGATCGAGCCGAGGGCCGTCTGCGCCACCTCGAGGCTCGACCAGCGCCGCGCCTTCTTGGCGGTGAAGCGGAGGGCGTAATCCTCCAGCGTCTCGTCGGCGACGAAGCGGTTGTAGTCCCGGCGGATGGGGATGATGCGCTGCGGACCGCTCATCGGGCCCCGGCCGGGACGATCAGCCCGTCGTGCCCGGGCAGCGTCGCGCACGGGCGGCCGCGCGACGCGCGCGCGCGCGAAAGACCGGGCACCGGAGCGGTGCTCCCACTATTCGCGCTCTCAGCCACCCCGACCTCAAAGTATTCCGCCGCGATGGTGCGGCGCATGCAAGACCACGGCCATACGCAAAATCGCGTATAGGCCGCACTGCAACCCAGGACCTAGCCTGCGCTCGTCGATCCGGGCCGCCTCTCAAGGCCCGGACGCGAACAGGGTCAGGCACATGGCAGACGACACCGAGACCGGCGCCGATCACGGCTTGCGCTCCCCGCTGCGGCGCAGGCTGCTCATGGGATTGGCCGGCGCCCCGGCGCTGGCGCTGTTGCCGCGCACCGCCTGGGCGGCGCCGCCGACCGCGGCGGTCAACACCACGGGCCTCGCGGTGACCGACAGCGAGGTGACGGTCGGCATTCTGCACTCGGTCACCGGCACGATGGCGATCTCGGAGACGGGCGCGCAGGAAGCGGAGAAGCTCGCGATCCAGCAGATCAACGACGCCGGCGGCGTGCTCGGCCGCAAGATCAAGATCATCCAGGAGGACGGCGCCTCCGACTGGCCGACCTTCGCCGAGAAGGCCAAGAAGCTCCTCGTCAACGACCACTGCGCCGCCGTGATGGGCTGCTGGACCTCGGCCTCGCGCAAGGCGGTGCTGCCGGTCTTCGAGCAGTACAACGGCCTGCTGTACTACCCGACCTTCTACGAGGGCCTGGAGCAGTCGAAGAACGTCTTCTACACCGGCCAGGAGGCCACGCAGCAGATCCTCGCCGGCCTGGACTGGGTCCACAAGGAGAAGGGCGGCGACAGCTTCTACTTCATCGGCTCCGACTACATCTGGCCGCGCACCTCCAACAAGATCGCCCGCAAGCACGTGGAGAACGTGCTCAAGGGCAAGGTCGTCGGCGAGGAGTACTTCCCCCTCGGCCACACGCAGTTCAACTCGGTCATCAACAAGATCAAGCTCACCAAGCCCAAGGTGATCTTCGCCGACGTGGTCGGCGGCTCGAACGTGGCGTTCTACAAGCAGCTCAAGGCGGCGGGCATCGACCTGTCGAAGCAGGTGCTGATGACGATCTCGGTGACCGAGGACGAGATCGACGGCATCGGCGGCGAGAACATCGCCGGGGCCTACGCCTGCATGAAGTACTTCGAGTCGATCCAGAACGAGAACAACAAGGCATTCGTGGCCGCGTTCAAGAAGATGTGGGGCGAGAAGACGGTCATCGGCGACGTGACGCAGGCGGCCTATCTCGGCCCGTTCCTGTGGAAGATGGCCTGCGAGAAGGCCGGCTCGTTCGACGTCGACAAGGTGGTGGCGGCCTCGCCCGGGATCGAGTTCAAGGGCGCGCCGGAAGGCTACGTGAAGATCGACGAGAACCATCACCTCTGGTCGAAGACCCGGGTCGGCCGGGCGAAGCCCGACGGCCAGTTCGAGATCGTCTACACCAGCCCCGAGCTGATCAAGCCCGATCCCTTCCCGAAGGGCTACCAGTAGTCACCTCGTTCGGAGGGGCAAATTAGCCCCTCCCCAGCGTCATCGCGAGCGCAGCGAAGCGACCCAGGGCAGCGAGACTTTCCGGCACGAAGCGCGTCCCTGGATTGCTTCGCTCCGCTCGCAAAGACGGCCCGGTTCGCCCGGAGGCCGTGACGAGTCGGCAGAAGACGCACTCCTTTTGCGGAAGACCGAAACCATGCTCGGCGACTATTCCCTCGGCGACCTCGGCGCGATCTTCGCCATGCAGGGCTTCGCAGGCCTGATCCTGTTCTCCGTCTACCTGCTGATGGCGCTGGGGCTCGCGATCATCTTCGGCCAGATGGGCGTGATCAACATGGCCCACGGGGAGTTCATGATCCTCGGCGCCTACGTCACCTATCTCTGCTCGACCTTCTTCCAGACCTACCTGCCGGCGCTGTTCCCGATCTACTTCTTCATCGCGATGGGCTTGGCGTTCCTCGCCTCCGGGGCTCTGGGCATGCTGGTGGAATGGGGCCTGATCCGGTTCCTCTACAAGCGCCCGCTCGACACGCTGCTCGCCACCTGGGGCCTGTCGCTGATCCTCCAGCAGGCCTACCGGTCGATCTTCGGCGCCCGCGAGGTCGGCGTCGAATTGCCGTCCTGGCTGATCGGCTCGGTGCAGGTCACCGACACGATCGAGATCCCGATCAACGGCCTGTTCGTCATGGCCGTCACCATCCTGATCACCGTCAGCGTCGCGCTGCTGATCTTCCGGTCGCGCTTCGGCCAGCAGGTCCGCGCCGTGATGTCGAACCGCGCCATGGCGGGGGCGGTCGGCATCGATACCGAGAAGGTCGATCGCTACACGTTCGGCCTCGGCTGCGGCATCGCGGGCATCGCCGGCTCGGCCTTCACGATGATCGGCTCGACCGGGCCGACCTCGGGCCAGCTCTACATCGTCGACACCTTCCTGATCGTCGTGTTCGGCGGGGCCGCGAGCCTGCTCGGCACTATCGCGTCGGCCTTCTCGATCTCCCAGACGCAGTCGACCCTGGAGTTCTTCCTCTCCGGCTCGATGGCCAAGGTCATCACCCTGCTCGCGGTGGTCGGCATCCTGATGCTGAGGCCGCAGGGCCTCTTCACCCTCAAGGTCCGGCGCTGAGGATGTTTTCCCGATGACGAACCCGGTCCAGACTCTAACCAAATCCGTCACCGTCAACGACAACCCGTTCATGAAGCCGGTGGAGTGGCTGAGCCTGCTCCTCCTGGCCGGGGTGATCCTGGTCGTCCTGCCGCTGGTGCTCGACAGCTTCCGCCTCAACCTCGTCGGCAAGTACCTCACCTACGCCTTCGTCGCCCTCGGGCTGGTGATCTGCTGGGGCTACGCGGGTATCCTCTCCCTCGGCCAGGGCGTCTTTTTCGGATTGGGCGGCTACTGCATGGCGATGTACTTGAAGCTGGAAGCTTCGAGCATCGAGAATACGAAAATCCAGTCGACTCCCGGCATCCCGGACTTCATGGACTGGAACCAGATCACCGCCCTCCCCTGGTTCTGGCAGCCGTTCAAGAGCCTGCCGCTGACGCTGATCCTGGCGGTCGCCGTCCCGGTCCTGTTCGCGATGCTGATCTCCTTCGCGATGTTCAAGCGCCGGGTCGGCGGCACCTACTTCGCCATCATCACCCAGGCGATTGCCGCGATCCTGACCATCCTGATCGTCGGCCAGCAGGGCTATACCGGCGGCATCAACGGCATCACCGACCTGCGCACCCTCCACGGCTGGGACATCCGCACCGACTCGGCGAAGTTCATCCTGTACTTCGTCAATGGCGGCCTGCTGATCGCCTGCATCCTGGCGGCGCAGTACGTGAAGAAGTCGAAGCTCGGCCGCATCCTCGTCGCCATGCGCGACAAGGAGGACCGGGTCCGGTTCTCCGGCTACTCGGTGGCGGGGTTCAAGGTCTTCGCCTTCTGCTTCGCCGCCGGACTGGCGGCGATCGGCGGCGCGATGTTCACCCTCCAGGTCGGGTTCATGTCGCCCTCCTTCGTGGGCATCGTCCCCTCGATCGAGATGGTGATCTACGCCGCGGTCGGCGGGCGCCTGTCGCTGTTCGGCGCGGTCTGGGGCACGCTGCTCGTCAACTGGGCCAAGACCAGCTTCTCCGAGAGTTTTCCGGATCTCTGGCTGTTCGGCCTCGGCGCCCTGTTCATCGCGGTGGTGCTGGCTTTCCCGAACGGCCTCGCCGGCATCTGGCGCGAGCATATCGAGCCTCGCCTCACCCGCCGGGTGAAGGGGCTGCGCGCCCCGCCGCCCGCCATCGTCCCGCCCCACGGCACTCCGGCCGAGTGAGCAAGCCATGAACGCCGCGATCCTCTCCTCCCCCGTGGTCGGCGCCGAGGCCGCCCCGCCCGACTACCTCCTCGCCGTCGAGGCGCTCACGGTCTCGTTCGACGGGTTCAAGGCGGTGAACGACGTGTCGTTCTACGTCGATCCCGACGAGATCCGGGTGATCATCGGGCCGAACGGCGCCGGCAAGACCACCGTCCTCGACCTGATCTGCGGCCGCACCCGGGCCAGCGCCGGCTCGATCAAGTACAAGGGCCAGGAACTGACCAAGCTCTCCGAGAGCGCGATCGTGCAGGCCGGCGTCGGCCGCAAGTTCCAGACGCCGTCGATCTACGACGACCTGACGGTGTTCGAGAACCTGGAGATCTCGTTCCCCCGCGGCCGCTCGGTGTTCGGCGCGCTGACGTTCAAGCGGGACGCGGAGGTCCGCGACCGCATCCACGCCATCGCCGAGACGATCTTCCTGAAGGACCAGCTGAAGGAGCGGGCCGAATTCCTGAGCCACGGCCAGAAGCAGTGGCTGGAGATCGGCATGCTGCTGATCCAGGACCCGGAGCTGCTGATGCTCGACGAGCCGGTGGCCGGGATGAGCGTCGGCGAGCGGATCAAGACCGCCGAGCTTCTCAACCAGATCATCAAGGGCCGCTCGGTGCTGGTGATCGAGCACGACATGAAGTTCGTCGAGGACATCGCTCACCGGGTGACCGTCCTGCACCAGGGCAAGGTGCTCTCCGAAGGTTCGATGGAGCGGGTCAAGAACGACCCGAAGGTCATCGAAGTGTACCTGGGACATTGACGATGGCGTCGCTCCAGACTGCGCACATCCCTGGCGTCCAGGCGCCCCCGCTGGCCGCGGCCCCGTCCGCGACGCCGGCCCTCGCCGTCGAGGACCTGCACGCCGCCTACGGCCAGAGCGAGGTCCTGCACGGGCTGACCTTCTCGGTGGCGCCCGGCGAGATCGTCGCCGTGATGGGCCGCAACGGCATGGGCAAGACCACGCTGATGAAGACCCTGATGGGCCTCGTGCCGGTCAGGGCCGGCTCGATCCAGGTCGAGGGCGCGGACGTCGCCGGGCTCAAGAGCCACGCCCGGGTCGCCAAGGGCCTCGCCTACGTGCCGCAGGGCCGCATGATCTTCTCGACCATGACGGTGCAGGAGAACATCGAGACCGGCCTGACAGTCACCGGCACCCGGAAGGTGCCGCAGGACCTCTACGACATGTTCCCGGTCCTGCTGGAGATGAAGGGACGGCGCGGCGGCAACCTCTCGGGCGGGCAGCAGCAGCAGCTCGCCATCGCCCGGGCCCTGGCGAGCCGCCCGAAGGTCCTGCTCCTCGACGAGCCGACCGAGGGCATCCAGCCCTCGATCATCCGCGAGATGGGCCGGACCCTGAAGGCGATCCGCGACCAGCGCGGCCTCTCCATCGTCGTTTCCGAGCAGGTCCTGAGCTTCGCACTCGACGTCGCCGACCGGGTGATCGTGCTGGAGAACGGCGCCATCGTCCACGAGGCCCCGCGCGACGGGATCGACGAGGCCGCCGTCGCCCGGTTCCTGTCGGTTTAGGGGCGCAGCATGGCCGATCACGAGATCTTCGAGCTCGGCGACTTCGTGCTCCAGTGCGGCAAGACGCTGCGCGCGGCCAAGCTCGCCTTCAAGACCTTCGGGACGCTGAGCCCAGCCAAGGACAACGCCATCGTCTACCCGACCTGGTACTCGGGCCAGCACACCGAGAACGAGTGGCTGATCGGTCCCGGCAAGGCGCTCGACCCGGACAAGTACTTCATCATCATCCCGAACATGTTCGGCAACGGGCTGTCGTCCTCGCCGAGCAACACGCCCGCGCCCTGGAACGGGCCGCGCTTTCCCAACGTCACCGCCCACGACAACGTCCGTGCCCAGCACCGCCTCGTCACCGAGCATTTCGGCATCGAGAAACTCGTGCTCGTCACCGGGTGGTCGATGGGCGCGCTCCAGACCTACCACTGGGCGTCGATGTACCCCGACATGGTGCCGAGAATCCTGCCGTTTCAGGGCTCGGCGAAGTGCTCCCGGCATAATTACGTTTTCCTGGAGGGCGCCAAGGCGGCGCTCCAGGCCGACGCCGCTTGGGCGGAGGGCTGGTACACGAGCCCGCCGACCCGGGGCCTGCGCGCCTTCGGCCGGGTCTACGCGGGCTGGGGCCTGTCGCAGACCTTCTACCGCCTTGAGGCCGACATCACCCACATGGGCTACGCCTCGCTGGAGGACTTCCTGATCGGGTTCTGGGAAGGCCTGTTCTACGAGCGCGACGCCAACAACCTGCTCGCCATGCTGTGGACGTGGCAGCACGGCGACATCAGCGCCAACGACACCTTCAAGGGCGACTTCAAAGCCGCGCTCGGCGCCATCCGCGCCAAGGCGATCCTGATGCCCGCCTCGACCGATCTCTATTTCCCGCCCGAGGACAACGCCATCGAGGCGACCGCCATGCCGAACGCGGAGCTGCGCGTGATCGACACGTGGTGGGGCCACTTCGCGGGCGGGCCCGGCACCAGCCCGGACGACATCAAGGTCCTCGACGACGCACTGAAAGAGCTGCTCGCGAGCGGGTGAGAGACGCGCAACGGCGCGCGGACGGGGCCTGCCCCGGTTGAGTCAGGGAGCTGGAGACACGAGATGCCCGAGACGCTGATCAAGGTCGATCTCACGCAATCGGCCTACGACAACGACATGGTGCACAACCGCTGGCACCCCGACATCCCGATGGTGGCGTACGTGAAGCCGGGCGCCGACTTCATCGTCGAGACCTACGACTGGACCGGCGGCTTCATCAAGAACAACGATTCCGCCGACGACGTGCGCGACATCGACCTGTCGATCGTGCACTTCCTCTCGGGACCGATCGGCGTCGAGGGCGCCGAGCCCGGTGACCTTCTGGTGGTCGACCTCCTCGACATCGGCGCCAAGCCCGAGAGCCAGTGGGGCTTCAACGGCTTCTTCTCGAAGAAGAACGGCGGCGGCTTCCTCACCGAGCACTTCCCGCAGGCCCAGAAGTCGATCTGGGACTTCGAGGGCATGTTCACGAAATCCCGCCACGTCCCGGGCGTGCGCTTCCCCGGCCTGATCCATCCCGGCCTGATCGGCTGCCTGCCCGATCCCAAGATGCTGGAGACTTGGAACACCCGCGAGAAGGCGCTCTACGACACCGATCCGGAGCGGGTGCCGGCGCTCGCCACCCTGCCCTTCGGCCCGACCGCCCATATGGGCCGCCTGAAGGGTGACGCGAAGGACGCGGCCGCCGCCACCGGCGCCCGCACGGTCCCGCCGCGCGAGCACGGCGGCAATTGCGACATCAAGGACCTGTCGCGCGGCTCGAAGATCTACTTCCCGGTCTACGTGCCCGGCGCCGGCCTCTCGATGGGCGACCTGCATTTCAGCCAGGGCGACGGCGAGATCACCTTCTGCGGCGCCATCGAGATGGCCGGCTGGGTGCATCTCAAGGTCGAACTGATCAAGGACGGCATGGCCAAGTACGGGATCAAGAACCCGATCTTCAAGCCGTCGCCGGTCACGCCGAAATACGACGATCATCTGATCTTCGAGGGCATCTCGGTCGACGAGAGCGGCGGCCAGCACTACCTCGACGTGCACATCGCCTACCGGCAGGCCTGCCTGAACGCGATCGAGTACCTGAAGAAGTTCGGCTACTCGGGCGCGCAGGCCTACTCGATCCTCGGCACGGCGCCGGTCCAGGGCCACATCTCGGGCGTCGTCGACATCCCGAACGCCTGCGCGACGCTCTGGATCCCGACCAAGATCTTCGAGTTCGACATCAACCCGGGCGCCGACGGACCGACCAAGTTCCTCGACGGCTCGGTGCAGATGCCGCTCTCGCCGGATCTCTGACCCTCCGGTCGTCCGGTGGGCACCTCGGTCTCACCGGACGCGACCTGCCCCCTCTCCCGTGCGGGAGAGGGGACCCGCGATCCGTCGGCACCGTTCGCACCTCTCAAGACCCTGCTGGAAGCACCCATGCCCGTCTACGACTACGCCTGCGAGGCCTGCGGGCCCTTCACGGTGATGCGGCCGATGGCGGAGTTCCGCGAGCCGCACGCCTGCCCGGATTGCGGCGGCACGAGCCAGCGCGCCTTCCTCACCGCGCCGCGCATCGCCGGCATGGATGCGGGGCTGCGGGCCGCCCACGCCACTAACGAGCGCAGCCGCCACGCTCCCCGGCGCTCGGGCAGTCACGGGGCCGGCTGCGGCTGCTGCTCGCCCAAGAAGGCTACCGCGGCGCCTGCCGCCGCCAAGAGTTTCCCGAAGGCGCGGCCCTGGATGATCAGCCACTGAGCCGCCCTCAACCGGGGGGACGATCAAGGTCAGGAGGACATCACGCCATGATGCACGGAGACATCTCGTCCAGCCAGGACAGCGTCGGCGTCGCCGTCGTGAACTACAAGATGCCGCGCCTGCACACCCGCGCGGAGGTGCTGGAGAACGCCAAGGCGATCGGCAAGATGATCGTCGGCATGAAGACCGGCCTGCCCGGCCTCGACCTCGTGATCTTCCCCGAATACTCGACCCACGGCATCATGTACGACGCCGCCGAGATGTACGAGACCGCCTCGACGGTCCCGGGCGCGGAGACCGAGGTGTTCGCCGCCGCCTGCCGGGAGGCCAAGGTCTGGGGTGTGTTCTCGCTCACCGGCGAGCGCCACGAGGAGCACCCGCACAAGGCGCCCTACAACACCCTGATCCTGATGAACGACCAGGGCGAGATCGTGCAGAAGTACCGCAAGATCATGCCCTGGACCCCGATCGAGGGCTGGTATCCGGGCGACCGCACCTACGTGTCGGACGGGCCGAAGGGGCTGAAGATCAGCCTGATCATCTGCGACGACGGCAACTATCCCGAGATCTGGCGCGACTGCGCCATGCGGGGCGCCGAGCTGATCATCCGCTGCCAGGGCTACATGTATCCGGCCAAGGAGCAGCAGGTCGTCATCTCGAAGGCGATGGCCTTCGCCAACAACACCTACGTGGCGGTGGCCAACGCGGCCGGCTTCGACGGCGTCTACACCTATTTCGGCCACTCCGCGATCATCGGCTTCGACGGCCGCACGCTCGGCGAGTGCGGCGAGGAGGAGATGGGCATCCAGTACGCCGCCCTGTCGAAATTCCTGATCCGGGGCTTCCGCGCCCACGGCCAGTCGGAGAACCACCTCTTCAAGCTGCTGCATCGCGGCTACACGGGCATGATCAACTCGAAGGAGAACCGGCACGGGATGTCGGAATGCCCCTACGACTTCTACCGGCGCTGGATCGAGGATCCCGACGGAACCCGCGACGCCGTCCGGGCCATTACCCGCCAGAGCGTCGGCACGGAGGAATGCCCGATCGAGGGCATCCCGTTCGTGGGCAAGGGCGCGGGCGCGCCCGACCCAGCGCGCTGACCAGCCGGCCGGTCGCGCGACCAGGAGGACCATGGACACGACTCCCCTCGGCCCCACCGCCTTCCGGGCCCCGGCCGTCCTGCTCTCCGGACCGGTCGACTACGACATGTACAAGGACTTCCGCCGCCAGCTCGACGCGGCGGGGGACCGCGACCTCGTCGTCGTCGAGCTGACGACGCTCGGCGGCGACCCGGAGGTCGCCCGGATGATGGGCGAGGACATCCGCTTCAACAGCCCGATGGATCCGAACCGGCGATTCGTCTTCCTCGGCAAGGCCGCGATCTACTCGGCCGGCACGACCTTCATGAGCTTCTTCGCCCGGCCCAACCGGTATCTCACCTGCGGGACGCGGCTGATGATCCACGAGCGCAAGATGAACAAGCAGCTCCAGGTCGAGGGACCGCTCACCACCTGCATCGCCTCCGTGAAGGCGACGCTCAACGAGATCCTGTGCTCGATCGAGATCCAGAACGAGGGCTTCGCCAACCTGATCCAGGGCTCTGACGTCACCCTCGACGAGGTGCTCGAGAAGGCACCGTCGAACTGGTACCTCGAGGCCGAGGAGGCCAAGCGGCGCGGCCTGATCGAGGCG
Organism: Methylobacterium sp. 1030; assembly: GCF_040544715.1. NCBI lineage: Bacteria > Pseudomonadati > Pseudomonadota > Alphaproteobacteria > Hyphomicrobiales > Methylobacteriaceae > Methylobacterium > Methylobacterium sp. 1030. Next base: position 226,304 of record NZ_JBEPKM010000006.1, read on the forward strand.
GTGATCTGAGCCGCGTCTTTGCCAACGCAGTGAAGCAACCCAGGGCGGCGCGACACCGGCGCGCGCGGCGCTGCTGGATCGCTTCGCCCCGCCCGCGAGGACGATGAGATTTCACAGCGCCGGGTAACAGGGCCCGAGGCTGACCAAGACCGGGGTGAGGGTCCGCGACATGGGAGATCCGGCTCGCGGGCGGCGCGGTCAGGGCGTCGCGGCCGGCTCCGTCAGGCGATCGACCGAGAGCAGGTACGCGATCAGCGCCGTCTGCTCTTCGCGCGAGACGCCCGAGCCGGCATCCACCCAGTAGGCGTGCCCCTTGCCGGTCACGCGGGCGATCCGCGCCGTGTCCGAGGCCGCGTTGGCGGCGATCACCTTCGCCCGGAGATCCCGGTCGACCAGGGCGCGCAGGCTGTTGGCGGGATCGGGGGTGACGCCCCGGTACAGCGTGCCCGGGACGCCGAGCTGGCCCTCGGCATCGGGACCGACCGCGACGCCGGAATCGTGCAGGTACGGCGCCGTCCAGGCGAGGCCCACGAGATTCGGCACCTTGTAGCCGCCCTCCGTGCCCCCCTGCCCCCAGGCGAGTTGCACCTGGGCGAGGGCGTCGCCCGCGAGCGGCACCGGGACGATGACCGGGTCGGCCGGGGTCGGGAACGGCGTGTCGGCGGCGAACATCGCCGGCGCCGACAGGCGCGCCTCCATCTTGGCGCCCGCCCGCGCCCGGGTCGGCTCGGTACCGATCTCGGCCTCCGGTACGACCCGGTGGTTGGTGAGCGCCGGGCCGGAATGGCAGCTGCCGCAGCCGGCCTTCTCGAACACCGCGCGGCCCGCGCGGACCCGGTCGGGATCCTGCCCGGCGGCCGGCGGGTGCAGCAGGTTCTGGAAGGCCGACATGGCGTTGTTGGCGTGGTTGACCGGCTCCCCGGGCACGGACGTGAACAGGCCGTTGTCGGTGACGTAGTTGGTCGCCGGATAGGTCGGCAGCACCGCGTAGCTATTCAGCCCCGGCGAGGCCGGGGTCGGATCGACGCTGCGCAGCACCTCCGACGGGCTCCGGCCGCCGTCGGGCCTGTAGCGGAACGCCTCCGTGGCCGAGCCGCGCAGCACGATCCCAAGATACGTCTCGGGATCCATGCCGAACAGCCAGGGCGCGGCGGCGGCGAGCTGGGTCGTGTCGGAATTAGCCGCGTGGACGTTGTTGTTGAGCGAGGACAGGCCCGCGAAGGGCCCGATCGCCTCGCGCCCGCTCCAGCTGTAGGGCTCGCCGTGCGCCGAGAAGCTTGACGGGATCGAGGTCGGGTTGGTGACCCGGTCGGCGGACGAGTCGAAGCTGCCCGGCGGCCAGCTCGCCACCTGCACCTTCGTGGCCGCCTCGACGGAAGCGGCGTCCGGGAGCGCCGGCCCCGTGCCGGTCGAGCCGGTATGCTGCGGTTCAGCGGGGGGCTTGGCATCGGCCTCCGGCACGCTGGCGTGCATGAAGTAGGCCGAGGAGTTCTTCGCGAGTGCCATCAGCAGGCCGGCATTGAGGTCGGTGTTGGGCGCGCCCTCTACGACCCTGCCGGTGCCGGGATCGACCGCCGCGTGGCACAGGGCGCAGGTGATCCCCATGCGCAGGTGGCCGCGGTCGTAGAAGGTCTTGATCCCGATGATGAAGGCGCCGCCCTTCGGCACGTCGAGCCCGGTCGGGACCAGCTCGCCCGCCCGGTAGACGCGGTCGCCGACGCGCACGTCCCTGGCCATGGCAACTTTGAGATCGGTGGTGCCCTGGCCACCGAGCTTGGCCACCGCCAGGGCGACCTGCGTGGGAGTCAGGCCGCCGTCGAGCATGCCCATGACGTCGGTGAGGAAGACCTCGTTGCCGAACGTCTCCTGATAGAAGGCCTGCCGGCCGCGCTCGACCATGGCAGGATCGATCGCGACCGCACCGGTCTTCGGCGAGAGTTCCTTCCGTCCGGCCTCGGTGCCGCTGAGCCGGTCGGCCTCCGCGCGCGAGACGCGGCGGCCGAGGATGTCGAAGGCGGTCTGGATCGGGTAGCGGTCCGGGTTGAGCAGGTCCGCCCGGTCGGGCATCGGCGCGTAGCTGAAGCGGCCGACGCCCAGGGCGACGCCGGCCGCGACGGTCACCAGACCGGCGGTGATCAGGATGCGGCGCGGCCAGCCCATGGAAACCGTTTGTCCTTCCCGGCGCCCGCCCGCGAGGAAGCGGGACCGGAGGGCCGGGCCTTTAACCGCCGGCCATTGCCAGGGTTCACGGGGGCGGCCGGGACCGGGTGTCGCGTCCCGGCCGCCCCGAACCCTCAGATCTGGACCTGCCCGCCGTCGGCGAACAGCTCGACGCCGTTGACGAAGCTCGCCGCGTCCGAGGCGAGGAACAGCACCGCCTGGGCGATCTCCTCGGGCCGGCCGACGCGGCCGGCCGGGATCTGGCCGGCGAGGACATCCTTGGTGGCCGCCGCCTGATCGCCGCCGCCGAAGAGCTCGTCGAGGCCGGCGGTCTCGGTCACGCCCGGGCTGATCGTGTTCACTCGGATGCGCCGGTCCTTCAGGTCGAGGATCCAGTTCCGGGCGAAGTTGCGCACGGCCGCCTTGGTGGCCGAGTAGACGCTGAAGGCCGGCGTGCCCGAACTGCCGGTGGTCGATCCGGTGAGGACGATCGCGGCTCCGTCCCGCAGGAGCGGCAGCGCCTTCTGCACGGTGAAGAGCACGCCCTTCACGTTGGTGTCGAAGATGCTCTGATAATGCGCCTCGGTGATCGCGCCGAGCGGCGCGAAGCTGCCGCCGCCGGCATTGGCGAAGACCACGTCGATCTGCGCGTGCTTCTGCTGGACCGCGTCGTACAGGCGGTCGATGTCGGCGAGGTTCGCCATGTCGCCGCGCACGCCCGTGATCCGGCCGCCGATCCGCTTCACCGCCGCGTCGAGCGCCTCCTGGCGGCGACCGGTGATGAACACCGAGGCCCCCTCGTCCACGAAGGCCTGGGCGGTCGCGAGGCCGATGCCGCTGGTGCCGCCGGTCACCACCACCACCTTGTCCTGAAACCTGCCGGTCATCGTCGTTCTCCGCTGTTCGGCGCCGCGCGCGCCGCTGGTCGGAGAGATGCCGCCGGAACGATGGTGCGGGTAGTCGGCGATTGTGGCATCCAGCGTTCCACAGGAGGAACGATGGTCCGCGCCGATCTCAACGACTACGTCTACTTCGCCGAGGTCGTCGCGCATGGCGGCTTCGCCGCGGCCGGCCGGGCGCTGCACCAGCCGAAGTCGAAGCTGAGCCGCCGCATCGCGGCCCTGGAGGCGCGCCTGGGCGCCCGCCTGATCGAGCGGTCGAGCCGGCGCTTCCGCGTGACCGAGGTCGGCCAGGCGTTCTACGAGCGCTGCCGGGCGATGATGCTCGAGGCGGAGCGGGCCGAGGCGCTGGTCGCGGAGGCGCAGACCGAGCCGCACGGGCGGATCCGCATGAGCTGTCCCACGGGCCTCACCGACATCGTCGCGGCGCGCGTCCGCGGATTCCTAGTCCGATACCCGAAGGTGCGGCTGCAGCTGGTCGTGACCGACCGGCCCGTCGACCTGATCGAGGAGCGGATCGACGTGGCGCTGCGGGTCCGACGGGACCTGACGAGCGACGCGTCGCTGACCATGCGCACGCTCGGAACCTCGCGGTGGATCCTGGTCGCCGCGCCGCGGATCGCGCGCGGCCTCGGCCCCGACATCGCCGCGCTCGGCGCGGTCCCGACCCTCGGCACACGCGACGATCCCGGCGAGGCGGAGTGGCGGCTGGAGCACCGGGACGGCACGATCTTCACCCTGCGCCACGAGCCGCGCCTGACCTGCGGCGACTTCGCCGCGCTGTGCGACGCGGCCGCCGACGGCCTCGGGGTCGCGTTCCTGCCCGACCACGCCTGCACCGATGCCGTCGCGGCCGGCCGGCTCGTGCCCGTCTACCCGGACTGGCAGGGTCAGCCCGGGATCGTGCACATCGTCTTCACGACCCGGCGCGTGCTGCCGCCGGCCGTGCGGGTGCTGATCGACCACCTCGCGGCGACATTCCCGAAGCTGTGAGGCGCGCGCCCTAGTATCCGCGCGCCGAGTCGACGCCGTCCGGCACCTGGCCGGTCCGCCGATAGGCCCTCAGGTTGGCCGCCACCGTGGCGGCCGCCGAATCCATGTCGGTCGGCCCCGAGACGTGCGGCAGCACCGTCACGCCGGGATGCGACCACAGCGGCGACTCCGCCGGCAGGGGCTCGACCGCGAAGACGTCGAGCACGGCGTGGGCCAGATGGCACTTGTCCAGGGCGGCGATCAGGTCCTCGGTGACGACGATCGGTCCGCGGGCGAAGTTGATCAGCGCGGCGCCGGGCTTCAGGGCGGCGAGGCGCTCGGCGTTCACGAGGCCCCGCGTCTCCGGCGTCAGCGGCACGAGGCAGACGAGGATGTCGCACCGGCCGAGCATCGCCGGGAGGTCGTCAGCGCCGTGGAACGTCTCGAGGTCCGGCACCGCCTTGGGGCTGCGGCTCCAGCCGACGACGCGGAAGCCGGCTCCAGTGAGCCGCTCCGCCGCCGCGGTCCCGAGCGCCCCGAGGCCGAGCAGGCCCACCGTCGTCTCGGACGGCTTGCGGTAGGCGTGCGGGCGCCAGACTCGGTCGCGCTGCTGGCGGGCGTAGGCCGGCATGTCGCGCTGGAGATAGTAGGTCCAGGCCAGCACGGCCTCGGCCATGGTGCGGGCCATCTCGCGGTCGACGAGGCGGACGATCGGCAGCGGCCGGTCGAAGGCACCGACGAGCTTCTCGACCCCGGCCCACAGGCTCTGCACCCAGACGAGGCCCGGCAGCGCCGCGACCTCGGCCGGATCGGGGTTGGCCACGACGGCGACCCGCGCGGCCGCCCGGGCCGCGTCGTCCATCGACCGGAACGGGATCAGGCGTTCCTCGGGCATGGCCGCCGAGAGGATCCGCAGGTACTCCGCCTCCTGATCCGGCCCCTTGCACCCGACCAGGGCGATCGCCTCCGCCATCTAAATCCTCCGCACCGTACCGCTCGGCCCGTCCACGCGCGGGCGAAGCAGGCGCTGTGCCTGACGGGATCCGGATCGTCGAGATGGGTCGGGCGCCGGCTCCGTCAGCGCGCCTCGATCAGCGCCGGGTAGACGAGGCGGACGTTGCGCCGATCCTCGGGGATCGCGGTCTCCGCCCGCTTGCGGATGCTGCCGGTCGTCGCCGCCACGACGGGCTCGGTCGGCCGCAGGCGCCAGCGCTCGGCCGCCTGGATCGCGACGCGGGGCTTGGGCCGTTCGAGGTGCCGGTCCGCGCCCTCGGTGGGGGCGGTCGCGAGCCCGCCGAGCGTCATCGCGGCCAGCAGGGCGTAGCGGGGCCAGGATCGGCGGGGACGGGCGGGACTGGAAGGCATGGGAGGGGCACCGCGTGGACCTCCCTGTTCTGCGCCGCGCACGTGAAGACGAAATCGAACCGAATCGATTTCCAACCCGTTCCCAACACCTGCCTACAGTCGCGGTAAATGCCCGCTGTCCAGGCACGGTTAAACAGGTGAATTGGGAGGACACGCGGACATGGCGAGCAAGGTCGAGGGGGGATCCGGGACGCCGGAGCGCGCGGAGATCGGCCGCGTGATCGACACCGACATCTCCGCGCGCCTGGACCGGCTGCCCTGGGGCCGCTTCCACGTCCTCGTGATTGTGGCGCTCGGCATCACCTGGGTGCTGGACGGCCTCGAGGTGACGCTCGCCGGCTCCCTGGTGGGCGCGCTGCGCCAGCCGCCGATGTCGTTCTCGGAGTTCGACGTCGGGCTCGCCGCCTCCTGCTATCTCGTGGGCGCCGTGACCGGCGCGATCGGCTTCGGCTGGCTCACCGACCGGATCGGCCGGAAGAAGCTGTTCTTCATCACGCTGGCCCTCTACCTCGTCGCCACGGCGGCCACCGGTCTGTCGTGGAACATCTGGAGCTTCTGCTTCTTCCGCTTTTTCACGGGCGCGGGGATCGGCGGCGAGTACACGGCGATCAACTCGACCATCCAGGAGCTGGTCCCGGCCCGCGTCCGCGGCTGGACCAACCTCGTCATCAACGGCTCGTTCTGGATCGGCGCGGCGCTCGGCTCGTTCATGTCGATCGTGCTCCTGAAGCCCGAGGTGATCGACCCGGCCTGGGGCTGGCGCGTCGCCTTCTTCACCGGCGGCGCCATCGGCCTCGTGATCCTGCTCCTGCGCACCTGGATCCCCGAGAGCCCTCGCTGGCTCGCGACCCACGGCTACGCGGCGGAGGCCGACCGTGTCGTGACCGGCATCGAGAAGCGCTTCACCGACGAGGGCGTGACCCTGCCGCCGGTGGACGAGAGCAAGCGCATGAAGGTCCGCACCCGCGACCACACCCCGCTCTCCGAGGTGTTCAAGGCGCTGTTCGTGACGAGCCGCAAGGAGACCATGGTCGGCCTCGCGCTGATGATCGCGCAGGCCTTCTTCTACAACGCGCTGTTCTTCACCTACGCGCTGGTGCTGGAGCGCTTCTATCAGGTGCCCGGCAACCATGTCGGCTGGTACCTGCTGCCCTTCGCGCTCGGCTCGTTCCTCGGCCCGCTGCTGCTCGGGCGGCTGTTCGACACGATCGGTCGGCGCAAGATGATCGCCTTCACGTACGGCATCTCCGCGCTGCTGCTCGCCGGCGTCGGCCTGCTGTTCCGTCTCGAGATCCTCGGGCCGGTCGGCCAGACCGCGGCCTGGATGGTGGTGTTCTTCTTCGCCTCGGCGGCGGCGAGCTCGGCCTATCTCACGGTTTCCGAGACGTTCCCGCTGGAGATCCGGGCGCTCGCCATCGCGGCCTTCTACGCGGTCGGCACCGGCATCGGCGGCGTCTCGGGCCCGCTCCTGTTCGGCACGCTGGTCGAGACCGGCTCGCGCGACTGGGTGCTGTTCGGCTACGGCCTCGGCGCGGTGCTGATGCTCATCGCGGCGGTCGTCGGAGGCATCTGGGGCACCGCCGCGGAGGGCAAGTCCCTGGAGGAGGTCTCGAAGCCGCTGGCGGCGGCCTGAGGGCGGGCCCGGCGCGACAGCGGGACGCGCGCGGAGCGGAGCCGTCCGGCCTCGCTCCGCGCGCGGCCGACGCCGCCGCGGGCGCTCACGCCCCCTTCCGCCACACCTGCCCGTGGTAGACGAACTTGGCGCCCTCGTTCGCCAGGGCCGCCAGGCCCCGGAAAGCGGGGTCGTGGACGGTGATCACGCTGGTCGGGATCTGGCGCATCATGGCGGCGAAGGGCGCCTTCTTCTCGAAGGCGTCGCGGAAGCCGCTCTCCTCCAGCACCTTGAGGATCCGGGGCGCGATCCCCCCGCCGATATAGACCCCGCTCGTCGCCAGGAAGGTCAGCGCGAGGTCGCCGCAGACGCGTCCGAGCACCCGGCCGAACAGCGCGAGCGTCTCCGCGGCGTGCGGATCGGTGGCGTTCAGACCGGCCTCGGTGACCGCGGCCGGCTCGATCTTCTCGTGCGGCTGCCCGGTCCGGACATGGGCGACGGCCGCGTGGAGCCGCGACAGGCCCGGTCCCGACAGCACCGTCTCCACGGTGATCCGGTCCTCGACCCGCTCCAGCGCGTGCCAGACCTTCTCCTCGAAGGCGTCGGCCGGGCCGATATCGGTGTGGCCGACCTCGGTGGAGACAATGGCGAGATGCGCCGCATAGGGGACCAGCGCGGCCGCGCCGAACCCGGTGCCGGGGCCCAGCACCACGCGGGCGCCGCCGGGCACGGGGGGACAGGGGCCGACCGGCGTGAGGTCGTGGGGCTCGATATCGGCGGCGCCGGCCGCCACCGGCACGTAGTCGTTGACCACCGTCGCGGAGGAAAGCCCGAAATCCTCGGCGATGCGCTGGCCCGCGATCTTCCAGTGCGCGTTCGTCAGCTGGATCTCCGGCCCGTCGACCCGGCCGGCGATCGCCAGGATCGCCGAGCGCGGTGCCGGGCCGCCACCCTTGGCGAGCGACGCCTTGATGGCGCTCGACGGATCGGTATGGTCGGCGGTCGCCTCGTGCGCGAGGAGGCGGGGCTGGTCGCCGGACGTCTCGATCAGACCGAACCGCGCGTTCGTCCCGCCGATGTCGCCGACCAGAACCGGAAACTCGAACATCGCAACTTGCCCCTGCTCTCTGGCCCGCCGCGACGGGACTCGCGTCCAGCACGGCTCCGGCGATTCATCGGCCGCGCGACCCCGCGCGGGCAAGTCCGAATCGGCGGCATCCGCCGCTCAGGATTGCGCGATCGTCTTGTCACGCGCCCGGCCGATCACGCCGAGATGGGTATCGCCGAAGCCGCTGCCGTATTTGAGACCGTAACCGAGGGTGCGGTCGAGGCCGATATGGGCCAGCCAGATGAGGACCGGCCCGACGGCCTCGGGGCGGCCTGAAGCGATCGCCAGGGACAGGCCGACGAGCGGCAGCGCGAGCGTGTGGGCCGCGTTGTAGAGCACGGCGCCGACCACGGGACCGGCCGCGTAGCCCAGCATGCTCAGGTCGGGGACGAAGAGCAGCGCCGCGAAGAGCCACCACGACGGCCCGAGCCAGCCATAGGCGAGCAGGGCGGCGACGAGGATGCAGCCCCCCTCCAGCCGCAGCAGCAGGCGCGGCCAGCCCGTGACGGAACGCCCCGACATCGCGATCTCCCCTGAACGGCGCGGCGCGTCAGGCCGGCGGCAGCGCGTCCGGGTCGATCGCGCCCCCGGCAGCCCAGTTGCTGAGCAGGGCACGGACGGCGGCGGGGTCGGGCAGGCGCCGCCGGGCGACGGTCTCGCCGTCACCGACGCGCACCGCGACGCCGCCATCCTCGTTGATCGACGCGAAGGCGATCTCGTCGGTGCGGTCGTCGCCGAAGAAGACGGGGACCCGTCCGGCGTAGGGCGCCTGCGCCATGAAGGCGCGGATCGCGTGGGCCTTGGTGGCCTGCGCGGGGACGATCTCGCCGACCGCCTTGCCGAGCTGCAGGCGGTACTCGGCGCCGAGCGCCTCCGCCGCGCCCTTCACCAGCGTCTCGGCCCGCAGGGCATCGTCCGGGTTCGCGAGCCGCCAGTGGACCGCCACCGAGGCGCCCTTGTCCTCGATCAGGACCTGCGCGAGCGCGGCGGTCTCGGCCTGCAGGCGCGCGACCTGCCGGCGCAGATCCGGATGGTCCTCCGCGCGGCCGCCCGTGAGCGCGCCGGCGACCCGGCGCTCGACGCCGTGGAGACCGGCCGCATCCAACCGGGACGGCGCCAGGAAGCCGTCGATCACTGTGACCGGCCGGCCGGTGACGATGGCGAGGGCGCCGTCGAGTCGCGCCCGGAGCCGCTCCAGATCCTCCACGAGGCCGGGCTCGACCCGCACGGCGTCCGGACGCGGCGCGATCTCGGCGAGCGTGCCGTCGAAGTCGAGGAAGAGGGCGATGTCCATCGCGGGGGATCCCGGGCTCGAGTGTCGGCGACGGGCTAGCACGGGCGCGCCGGACGACAAACGCCGGCAGCACTGCCCTATCTGGATCCGAAGCGGCACAGCACGAGGTTCTCCATGCGCGGATCGCCCTTCCGGCCCGTCCCCGATCCGGTCAGACCCGGCGAGGAGAGCGTCTGGGACTATCCGCGGCCGCCCCGGCTCGAATCCGTCCCGGACCGGCTGCGGGTCGTGCTCGGCGGCCGCGTCATCGCCGAGACGGGCTCCGGGTTCCGGGTGCTCGAGACCTCGCACCCGCCGACCTACTACCTGCCGCCCGCCGACATCGCGGACGGGACGCTCGTGAACCGGCGGCGCGGCGGGATCTGCGAGTGGAAGGGACAGGCGGTCCTGTTCGACGTGCGCGGCGGCGACCGTCTCGTGCCCGGGGCGGCCTGGGCCTACCCGGATCCGACCCCGGATTTCCGCGCGATCGCCGGCTACGTCGCGTTCTACGCCGGCCCCATGGACGCCTGCTTCGTCGGGGCGGACCCGGTGACCCCGCAACCGGGAAACTTCTACGGTGGCTGGATCACGCCCGGCATCGTCGGCCCGTTCAAGGGCGGTCCCGGAACGATGGGCTGGTGATTTCGTCCCCCGCCGCTTCTACGTTCGCGGAAAGCCACCACGAGGAGACCGCATGACCGCGCTGACCGAGACCGATCCGACCGGCGCCGGGTTCAGCCCGGAGGGGCTCGCCCGGATCGTGCCGTGGATGGACCGCCTCGTCGGCGACGGCCGGCTGGCCGGACTGTCGGTCACCGTGGCGCGGCGCGGGCGCATCGCCTTCGCGCGCGCCTGCGGGCAGGCCGACCTCGCCCGGGCAACGCCGTTCACCCTCGACACGGTCACCCGGATCTACTCGATGACCAAGCCGCTGACCTCGGTGGCGGTGATGCAGCTCTACGAGCAGGGCCTGTTCCAGCTCGACGATCCGATCTCCCGGGTCCTGCCCGAGTTCGCCGAGATGCGCGTCGCCGTGGGCGGCAACCGGGCGAAGCTCGAGACCGAGCCGGCCCGCCGGGCGATCACCGTGCGGGACCTGCTGACCCACACGGCCGGGCTGACCTACGGCTTCATGGAGGCGACCCTGGTCGACGCGCAGTACCGCGAGCAGGGCGTCGACTTCCTGGCGCGCGAGGGCTCCCTCGTCGAGATGACCGCGCGGGTCGCGAAGCTGCCGCTCCTCGCCCAGCCGGGCAGCGCCTGGAACTACAGCGTCGCCACCGACGTGCTCGGCCAGTACGTGGCCGCGCTGACCGGCCGCCCGTTCGCCGACCACCTCCGCGAAGCGGTGATCGGGCCTCTCGGCATGGTCGATACCGACTTCCACGTGCGGCCCGAGCTGATGCCGCGCTTCTGCGCCACCTACGCGTACGACCGCGCGCGGCAGCTGCGCCTGTTCGACGATTCCGTGGACACGGCCTTCGCGCGCCCGCCCGCCATCGCGTCGGGCGGCGGCGGCCTCGTCTCGACGGCGGCGGACTATCAGCGCTTCTGCCGGATGATCCTCAACCGGGGCACCCTCGACGGCGCGCGCCTGCTGGGCCGCAAGACGGTCGACCTGATGCTGGCGAACCACCTGCCGGGCGACCTGGCCGCGATGGGCACGCCGCGCTTCGCCGAGACCTCCTACACCGGCATCGGCTTCGGCCTGGGCTTCTCGGTGATGCTCGACCCCGCCCGGGCCCAGATCCTCGGCACGCCCGGCGAGGTCGCCTGGGGCGGCCTCGCCTCGACGGCGTTCTGGATCGACCCGGCCGAGGACCTGTCGGTGGTGCTCATGACGCAGCTCGTCCCGTCCTCGGCCCTGCCGATCCGGCGCGAGCTGCGCGTCCTGACCTACGCGGCCCTGGCCGAGTGAGGGCCGGCCACGCGCGGGTCCGCGCCGGTCACTCCTCCTTGGGCGCCTCGGCGGCCGGCTTCTGAGTCGGCTTCGCGCCGGCCTTGGCGGTCGGCTTCGGGGCGGCGGTGGCGTATTCGGGATCGCTGCGCGGACCGTTCGCACCGTTGGTCGGGCCGGGGAGCTGGCCCGGCGCGAGATCGGTCACCTTGGTCCAGGTCTGCGACTTGCACAGGAACGCGATCAGGCAGCCGCGCACCGTCAGCTCGCCGGCCGTCTCGGTCCAGATGGTGACGTCGTAGGACTTGCCGTCCTCGGAATTGTAGATCTTGCCCTCGTAATGGGCGTCGGCATTCGGCTTCAGGCCCAGGATCAGCTGGTGTCCGAGGGACGGCCGGGCCTGCTTCTTGGGATCGGGGTTCTTGAAGTCGATCCGCGGCTCGCCCTTGTCGTTTAGCGGGACCTTCAGCCAGACCACGTATCCGCACAGCCGGTCACCCGCGGTCCCGCACTTCTCGAGGCGCACGCGCGCGCGGCCGTCCTCGGTGAGATAGGTGCCGCTGGGATCGGTCGGCGTCTTGGCCTGGGCCGTGCCCGCCAGCGCCGAGAGCGCCAGGATCGCGAGCGGCGCTACCCGGCGACCGATCGATGTAAACCGCATACCCGAACTCCCATCCCTCGCGAGTCGTGATGGAGCCTTGACCGCCCGTCCTCGCGTGTGCCGCTTCCGCGCAGGAAGGATCGCTCCCTCCGCGTCATCGCGCCCGCGCCGAGAACCGGACGGCGTGCGCGTCATGCCCGCCCTCTCCCGCGCGAAGTTGTCCGCATCATGACAACTCAGCCGGGGCTCTGGACGGGAATCGACCCGGCGATACTGGGATCGGTGCGCGTTGGACGGTCAGATCCGGGTCGGCGGAAGGCTGCGGCCGGGTCCGAGGCTGCGCTGCATGAGCGTCACGTCGAGCCAGCGCCCGTGCTTGTGGCCGACTCCCGCGAGCGTCCCGACGGGCGTGAAGCCGAGGCTCGCGTGCAGCGCGATCGAGGCGGGTGAGCCGCTCTCGGCGATGATGGCGACCAGGGTCCGGCAGTCGATCTGCTCGCTCGCCGCGATCAGGGCGGCGAGCAGGCGCCGGCCGACCCCGCCGCCGCGGGCCGTCCGGGCGACGTAGATCGAATCCTCGAGGGTCGAGCGATAGGCGGCGCGCTGGTGATAGGGGCCGGCATAGGCGTAGCCCGCGACCGCGCCGTCCCGTTCGGCCACGAGGTAAGGAAAGCCGCCCGCGCGCAGCACCTCGAAGCGGCGCGTCATCTCGGCCAGCGTCGGCGGCTCCGTCTCGAAGCTGGCCGTGCTGGAGGCGACGGCGTCGCCGTAGATCGCCGCGATGGCGGGAAGGTCGGCCTCCGTGGCCGGGCGTATCACGTCTGTCACGGCCGCAGGTTACGCGAGGCGGCGCGGCTCCGGCAATCTCCCCCGCACGAGCCGGGCGCGGCTCGATCCCGCGGAGGGTGGCGGAGCCTCGGCAGGACCGGCGCCTCGGCGCAGATCCCGCACGGCTCGAGGATGCGATGACTTACTCGGCGGCGGACATCTCGGCCGTGAAGTGGCCGCACCAGTCCTTCGAGGCCACGACCGGCCAGAGACCCTTCGACTCGGGGGCCGGCTGGCTGACCGGCGGATTGAAGCGGCAGAGGCCCTCGTCACCCTGCGCCTGGGCACCGTTGAGCTTGTGATCGTCGAAGAAGCGGCAGCTTTCGCAAGCGGCGTTCGCGGAACCGGCCATCGGGTCTCTCCATCGGGTATCTCGGAGGGAGGGGACCGCCTCGGCGGCGCGCCCTCCACAGTTCTTAATTAGAATAGCTCGAAAGTAAGGTCAACGGCTGGCTTGCGCGGGGCTTGCGGGCGGGGGGCCGAGCGCGACGCGGTGCGAAAGGGTGGAGCGAGGGCGACTGGAGACGTGGACGCGCGGGCGGTCCGGGTCGGCGGGCGCCGCGCCGACGGTCCCGTCATCTGGGTGAGAAGGTCAGGTGCCGCGCGAACCGATCTCGCTGGCGCCATGGCCCAGAACGCAGCGAAGCCGGATTCCGCTGGGAATCCGGCTTCGGAGAAGCGGCGATGACTTGGTCATCACCCTCTGGCCGATCCGATCGCCGTCAAAGTAGACGGCGTCGGGACGGTCAGCCCTGCTTGGCCTTCTTGTTGGCGTTGTGGTGACCGATCGCGCAGCCCGCGGCCGCGCCCATCTTGCCGTGTCCGGCCATGTGCCCGGCGACTCCGCCGACCACGGCGCCCTTGAGGCAGCCCTTCGCCTGGGCGGGCGCGCCGGCCAGCAGGCCCGCGACGGCCAGGGCGGAAACGAGTGCGATCCGATTCGTCATCGAGACATCTCCTGTCGTTCCTGCGGCAACCGGCGGCCGGCCCCACCCGTTCCGGCGCCGACGCGACAGGGCCGCGCGCCTCTCGGAACCGTGACCCCTCAGCGCGCGAGCCCGGCCACGAGCCGCACGAGATCCGACTGGCGCGTCGCTCCGGTCTTGGCGAAGATCGCCTTCAGCTGCGAGCGCGCGGTCGCCGCGGTGATCGCGAATCGCGAAGCGGCTTCGGCCAGCGAGATCCCGCTCGACAGCGCCTGGGCGAGGCGCGCCTCCGCCGGGGTCAGCCGATAGGCCGCCTGGAGGATCGCGGTCGCGGGCGCGGCCGGGGCCCCGGGCACGCTCCCGAGGAGCAGCGTGCTCGCCCCGGCGAACAGGCCGCGGCTCGGCCCGACCAGCGGCACGACGTGGATCACGAGCGGCGGCCCGTCCCGTCGCGCCGCGACGACCGCCGAGATCGGCGGGCGGCCGGAGGGCCGCGCCAGGGCTTCGAGCTGCCGCGCCGCCTCCGGATCCTCCGCGGTGAGGCGGCCGCCCGAGAGCTTCAGGTCGCGCCCGAGGAGGGCGCCGAACGCGTCGTTCCAGCGGAGCGCCCGTCCGTCGGCGTCGAGAATCAGGGCGGCGCGGTCGATCAGCTCGAAGGCCTGCGTCAGCCCCGCGAGCCGGGCCCGCTCGACCATCGACGTCAGCAGGCCCGCGCGCTGCAGGAGCGGCGACAGGGTCGCGAGGCGCCGCTGCTCGTGCAGCTCGTACGGTCCCTGCTCCACGGTCCGCTGCAGGGAGAGGCACCACAGGCGTCCCTTCACGGAGAAGCCGATCCCGGCGAACCAGCGCAGGCCGCGGGAGGCCAGCAGGTCCTGGTAGAAGGGCAGGCGCGCGATCTCCTCCGGCGTGGTGAAGTCCTGATCGACCGCGATCCCGCGCGTCCGCATGAGCGGGATGCCGCGGAGGCGATGGTCGTCGCGGTGCCAGCCCTCGTCGAAGTAGCGGCGCGAGGCGTCGGCGAGGGAGGCGGTGCAGAGCGATTCGAGGCCGGTCCGGTCGGAGCGCAGAAGGAGGGCGCCCTCGCTGCCGGACGCCCGCACGACGCGCTCGGCCAAGTCAGGCCAGCGCGCGGGATCGATCACGGCCTCCTCGAGGTCCTCCCGGAAGCCGGACTCCAGGTCGTCGTGCAGGCGGGCGAAGAGATCCGGCCTCACGCCCGACATGTGACGCGCCTCCGCCGCGCCGGATACTGGCGCCCCGCGCCGGCTTGTCGAACTCTCGTCCTCGCTCGGTACGGCTCCATACCGTCGAACTATAGATCAGGTTCTTAAATCCGGGCAAGCATCCCTCTAATTACAGGTTTAGATCGGCGGGAGCGTGCGCGGGACTTGTCGGGAGACGGCACCGCCGCGGCGGGATCCGCGCATCGACCCGCCGGCGGCGGGAACGACTGCGCCCCGGCCGCGCACACGCGTTCGGCCTGCGCCGGAACCCGCCCCCCTCTACGGGGCGGGCGAGGCTCAGCACTTTGCCACGGCTTGCCAGACACAACTTCTGATAGAGTTGCCGAGAGCCGGGTTCAAGCCTCGTTAACCAAGCTTGGCGATTGTATCGCGGTGCGCGGTTCGATCACGAGTTGTGATGGGACGAGCGCACTCGAGCAGGATGCGGCTGAAGGTCGATGGCGTTTACCCTGTCTGCGTTCCTCGGTGTCGCGCGACGGCGTCCCGGCCGGCCATCCGGTGCCTCGGCGGTCGCGCTCGCGCTCGTCGCCTGCGCGCCGCTGCTCGCCGGCTGCAGTTCCGGGCGCCCGCAGAGCGCGGCGCGCTCCGGCCTCGACGTGGCTCAGACCGGCTCGGTCACCGAGGGCCTCCCGGCCGCGCTGGTCGCGGCCGCCCAAGAGGAGGTCGGGCGGACCATGCGCCTCGGGCTGGCGAACTACCGGCTCAACGTCGGCGACAACCTGGAAGTCTCGTTCCTGATCGATTCCAGCGTCGTCCAGCCGACCTACCGCCTGAACCCGAACGACGAGTTCGACGTCGATTTCCGCACGCACCCGGAATACAACCGTACGGTGATCGTCCGGCCGGACGGCCGGATCTCGCTGCCGGGCAAGAACGGCATCAAGGTCGCCGGCCTGTCGCCGGAGGCGGCCGCCGCGCTGATCAAGAGCACCTACGACGACGTGCTGATCGATCCGGTCGTCACCCTGATGCTGCGCCGGTTCCGCACCGTCACCGACGATTTCCGCGACCTCACCCAGCGGGCCGACATGGGCCGCGTGAAGGTCCTGGCGATCGAGCCGGACGGCAAGATCAACCTGCCGATGGTGCCTCCGGTCCAGGCGGCGGGCCGGACCGTCCACGAGGTCATGGGCAGCCTGAACGCCGCCTACAAGCACCAGCTGGCCTCGGTGACGACCAGCGTCCGGCTCGCGAGCCTCGTCCCGGCCAACACCATGGTGTTCGGCGAGGTCCGCGCGCCGGGTCCCGTCACCCTGCAGGGGCCGCGGACGCTGGCGCAGGTCCTGGGCTCGGCCGGCGGCGTCCTGCCGACCGCGGCCGGCGAGGCCGTGCGGATCATCCGCTTCGACGCCGAGGCGGCCGGCAGCGTGCGCATCGTCGACATCGGCCAGCCGGGCTTGGCGGACTCGATCGTGGTGCCGCCCAACGCCACCGTCTACGTGCCGCCCTCGCTGCTGGCCAAGACCGCCCGCGCGGTGGACCTCGTGGTGCGCCAGATCCTGCTCTTCAACGGGACCGGCTTCGGCGTGAACTACATCACCGGCCCGTCCGCCAGCACCTCCACCAGCGCCACCGTGAGGTCCGGCACGTGAGGCAGAGCGACCTGACCGCCGCCGACGCGGTCGAGGGCCCGGCCTTCGACCTCCGCGACGCCCTCGCGGCCCTGTTCCGGCACATCCGGCCGGCGCTGCTGATCCTCGTCGCGGCGATCCTCGGCGCCGGGATCTACCTGCTGCTGACGCCGGCCGAGTACACGGCCGACGCCAAGCTGATCATCCGTCTCGGCCGCGAGAAGGCGGGCGCCCCGCTCCAGGGCGGCGCGAACCAGAACTACATGTTCTCGGAGCGCGCGCAGAACGTGAACAACGAGATCGAGATCCTGCGCGATCCCAGCATCGTGCGCGACGAATTTGCGACGCTGAAGGCGATCACCCCGACCGGCGACCTCGGGCCGCCCCCGGCGGACTGGACCGACTGGCTGATCTACCAGGGCCGTCAGGCCGTGCGGAGCGCGAAGGCGGTCAAGACCTGGGTCGTCGATACGGTGCGGATCCCGTTCGAGGCGGTGGGCCTGCTGCGCCACCTGACCCCGGACGAGAAGCTCTACGAGGCGTACCTCGCGGCGTTCAAGGTCGTCTTCGTGAAGGAGACGGACGTGATCCTCACGGGCTTCACCTGGACGGACCCGCACTTCGCCGCCCAGGCGCTGAACCGGCTGCTCGACGCCTACAAGCGCCGCCACGTGGAGGTCTACGCCGACGAGACTCCCGCCTCGTTCTACCAGAGCAAGCTGGAGCGCGCCCGGGCCGACCTCGCCGCCATCGACGCGCAGCTCTCGACCTACCTCAAGGGCAACAACACCGCGAGCTTCGAGATCGAGCAGCAGAACGACCTCGGCACCCTCGCTGACCTCGCCAAGCAGAAATCGGCGGCGCAGATCGAGCGCGAGGTGGTCGAGACCCGGCTCAAGCGCACCCGCGAGGCCGGACCCGACCGCTGGCAGCCGACGCCGCCCGACGCGGACCCGACGGTCACGGCCTTCGACCAGCGCTGGGCGGACCTGCGGACGAAGCGCGCCGAGTTGGCGGTGCGGTTCCGGCCGACCGCCCCCGAGTTCGTGAGCCTCGATCGGGACCTCGCGGCCCTGGCCCGGCAGAAGTATCAGGCGCTCCTCGCCGCCGACACGGCGAAGCTCGCCATCCTCGCCGAGAAGATCCAGAGCATCACGGGGATCGAGCAGACCCGCCGCCGGGCGGCCATCGGCCAGAGCGACGCGGCGCTGGCCTACGGCCGGCTGACCCAGCAGAAGGGCCTGCTCACCGACGAGATCACCGAGACCCAGAAGCGGATCGACGCTCTGAAGACCGGCACGGGTCTCGACGCGCAGGCCGTCACCTCCTCGGCCCTCGTGGCGCGCGCCGTGCCGCCGCGGCTGCCCTCCGGCCCGAACCGGCCGCTGATCCTCGGGCTCGCGGCCGGTCTCGGCCTGCTCGCCGCCCTGGCCTACGTCGCCCTCGCGGAGATCCTGGCCCAGACCTACCGCAGCGCGTCGGAGGTCGCCCGCTCGCTGCGGGTGCCGGTGCTGGCCGCGGTGCCGCTGCAGACGGGAGCCGCCGCATGATCGCCGCCGCCATCGCGCCGAAGATCGATCCGGCGATCCTGGAGCCGGCCCTCGTCCAGCTCACCCGGCACGAGGCGCGCGTGCGCCGGGTCGGCCTCACCGCGGTCCAGCCCGGCGAGGGCGTCAGCACCCTCGCGCGTGAACTCGCCGGCGCCTACGCCCGGCGGGGCCGCAGCGCCGTTCTGATCGAGGCGAACTGGTCCCGCCCGTCGCTGGCGGAGGCCTACGGCCTGACCGGCCAGCCGGGCTTCGCCGACATCGTCGCCGGCACGGTCGCCCCGAGCCGCGGCGTCCACCCGGTCGCCGACAACCTCAGCGTCGTGCCCGCGGGCAGCCCGTCGGCCATCCGCCAGGCGACCCTGGACGACGGCCGCGTGGAGGATTTCCTGGCGCTCGTCGACGACCGCTTCGAGCTCGCGATCGTGGATTGCGAGCCGATCACCGAGATCGGCGACGCCGCCGCGCTCTCCCCCTTCGTGGACGGCTTCATCGTGGTGATCGGCGCCGAGCGCACCCGTCGGGCCGTGGCGCAGCGCGCCCTGGCCGACCTCAAGGCCGCCGGCGGGGCGCCGCTCGGCGTCGTCCTGAACCGCACGCGGCGGCCGATCCCGCGATGGCTCTACCGGTGGCTCGGATGAGCGCGGCGCCCGTCCGCGCGCTGCGGGTCCTGCCGCTCGCCGGGATCGGCTTCGCGGCCGCGGCCGGGGCGATCGCCCTGAGCGCGGCGCCGCTCAAATTCGCCGTCGTCGGCCTCGCGGCGGCCTTCGGCGGGGTCGGCGCCCTGATCGTCGGGCGGCTCTATCGCCTCACGCCGCTCCTGCTCGTCGCCCTCGCGGTCGGGCTGACGGTCAAGCTCGACGTCAGCTTCCTCCAGCATTTCGAGGCCGTCGGGCAGTACCTGCCGAGCATCGGCGGCGGCGCCGGCCTGACGGTGAGCGTCGCCCTGCTGGTGGCCACGGCGCTGATCGTCGCCAAGCTCGCCGGACTCGGGGAGGACGCCCCGGGCCTGCGGCTCGACCGGCCCCTCGTGCTGACGCAGCTCGGCTTCCTGATCGCGGGGCTGCTCTCGCTCTCCAACGCCACCGACCCGGCCTATCTCTGGTTCGACACGTGGCGCTTCGCCGGCCTCCTCCTGGTCTCGGTCGCGGTCTCGAACCTGTCCGAGGGCGACATCCGGACCCTCGCGCTGGCGATCTGCGCCCTCTGCCTCGTCCAGACCGCGGTGGCAGGCCTGCAATACGTCTCGGGCTCGGAACTCGGCCTGTCGGTGCTGGGCGAGGAACAGATCGTCGAGGAGAACATCAACTTCTCGGCCCAGCGCCGCGCCGGCGGACTGAAGGTCCACCCGAACATCCTCGGCTACTACTACGAGTTCGTCTGGCCGCTCGCCCTGGCGCTGGCCCTGTCGCGCGGCCCGCTGCTCCTGCGCCTCGCGGGGGCGGCGGGCGCCGCCTCGGCCCTGGTCGGCGTGGTCCTGACCCTGTCGCGCGCGTCCTGGCTGACCTTCCCGGTCTCGGCCGCCCTCCTGATCCTGCTGGTCTACCGCGACCGCCTGTTCTCCCGGACGAGCCTGATCGTCCTCGGCCTGCTGGCGATCGTCGGCGCCGTCGCGGCGCTCTACGCCGGCCCGCTGATCTGGGAGCGGCTCACCGCCGACGACGGCGGCTCGGCCGCCCAGCGCGGCCCGCTGAACGCCGCGGCCCTCGCCCTGTTCGAGCAGTTCCCGATCTTCGGCGTCGGCCTGAACAACTTCGGCAACCAGTTCGCGGTTCTCGACAGGACCGGCCTGTCCCGGCTCGCCGGTTTGTTCGACCGGTCGAACCACGTGGTGCACAACCTGCACATCCTGATCCTCACCGAGGTCGGGGTCGTCGGCTACGCGGCCTTCGCGCTGGTCTTCGGCATCGGCATCGCCCGGGGCTTCCGCGCCGCCCGCCGCGCCCCGGTGGGCGATCCGCTCGCGGCGATCGCGGCCGCCTGCGCGGTCGGCCTGATCGCGCACCTGCTGCACGGGCTGGTCGATCCGGGCTTCCGCCTGAATCTCGGCATCGCCGAGTTGCTCTACACCGGCCTCGGGCTGATCGCCGGGGTGCGGGCGGCGCAGCGGCGCAGGGCCGTCGCAGCGTCCCGGGCGGTCGCGTCGACGGGCCCGATCGGCGCGGCGCGCGCGCGTCCGGAGCGGATCCCCGTGCCGTCCGGGCGTCGCCCATCCCTCGCAGCGTACGGAGACCGTCCGTGAGCGCCGTCAGCCTCAGCGTCCTGATCGTCACCTACAATGCCGGCCGGGACATCGAGACCTGCCTGGACCTGCTGGCGGCGAGCCGGGTGAGACGCCCCTACGAGGTGATCCTCGTCGACAATGCCTCCACCGACGGGACGCCCGAGCGCGTCGCGCGGGCCTTTCCCTGGGTGCGGGTCATCGCCGAGCCGACCAATCACGGCTTCGCGGGCGGCAACGCGCGCGCGCTGGAGCACGCGCGCGGTACCGCGATCCTGCTCCTCAACCCCGACGCGTTCCTGCACGACCCGGACGCGCTCGCGGGCCTCCTGGACCATCTCGACGCGCAACCGGATGTCGGGGCGGTCGGCCCGCGCCTGACCTTCCCGGACGGGACGCATCAGGTCGGTGACGCCGGCTACGAGCCGCGCCCGCTCTCGATCCTGGTGCACGCCGCCGGCCTGTCGGGCCGCCTCGGGCTGCGCGGCCTCTACCTCGTGAGCCGCCAGGCCAGGGGGGCGCGGGCGCTCGACGTCGACTGGATCTGCGGGGCCTGCCTGCTGCTGCGCCGCTCGGCGATCGCCGCGATCGGCGGCCTGGAGAGCCCGATGTTCCTCTACGGCGAGGACGTGGACTGGGGCTGCCGACTGCGCGATGCCGGCCTGCGCGTCGCCTACCGCCCGGACATCGCCGTCACCCATCTCCAGGGCGGCTCGGGAAGCGCCCGCTCGGCACGCTGGCTCGACGGGCTGGCGGCCATCTACAGCCTGCGCAATGCCGGGCGGCTCCTGTCGTCGCCCGCCTTCTTCTCCGGCCCGCTCCGGCTCGGCTTCACCCTGCGGGCCGTGGCCTACGGTGTCGCGGCCCGGCTGCGCCGGCAGCCGGACCTCGCCCGCAAGGCCGAGGACATGCGCAGGTTCTCCGGGCACCTGCGCAGTCTTCGTCTCCGACCGCGATGAACCGTCACGGCCGTTTGCGGATGAACACCATGTGGTAGCCCTTGAAGGGACCCGGCGTGAGCCGGAACAGCAGCTCCCAGAACTTGCCCAGGACGATGTTCTCGCCATGATAGAACGGCTGCCCGTCGAAACTGTAGGTGAAGTGCTCGAACCGGTCAGTTGGGAAAAGCCGCTTCCGCGCCGCCTCCGTGTTCATCGTGTAGAGCGGCACGAACGAGTCGATCTCGACCCGCCGCGGCTCGACGAGGCGCAGCACCCGGGCGTGCAGCCGCTTCGGCACGAGCCGCGCCCCGATCCCGACATAGCCCCAGCGGTTCGGCGTCCAGGCGCAGAGCCAGCCGCCCGGCGCGAGCACCCGGCCGAGCTCCGCCGCGGTGACCTCGGGGTGCTCGATATGCTCGAGGACCGAGAAGGCCGAGATCAGGTCGAAGCTCCCGTCCGGAAATGGCAGCACCCCGTCGTGACCGATCAGCCGGACCTCGTCGGCCGACCGGTTGCCGAGGACCGCCTCGTCGACGTCGCAGGCGACGACCTGGGCGCAGCGCCCCCGGAAGTCGCCGAGGTGCCGCCGCAGTGGGACCGGGTCATCGCTCCACTTGCCGCGCCCCGCGCCGAACTCCATGACCCGCATGTCGGAGCGGAGCAGCGCGTTGACGCGCACGATGTACTCCATCCGGTGGTCGTGCCGGGAATAGCCCCCGGCTCCCATCTCCCGGAACAGACGCTGTTCGACAGTGACCATGCCTCAGGCTCCTCTGAACGTGCTGCGCCGACGGCGCATATGAAATCCGGGGGATCGGGCGGGCGCCCGACAGTGGCGATCCTCGGCACCCGCGGGGTGCCGGCGGCGCACGGGGGGTTCGAGACGCTGGCGGAGCGCCTCGCGCTGGAGCTCGTGGCGCGCGGCTGGCGGGTCGAGGTCTATTGCCAAGTGCGCGAGCCGGCGCCCCCGATGGTCTGGCGCGGGATCCTGCTGATCCCGGTCGCGGTCCGGGGCGACGGCGCCGTCTCGACGATCGTGTTCGACCTGAAATGCACCCTGCGGGCGGCCTTCCGGCCGGCCCTGCCCCTCGTGCTCGGCTACAACACCGCGGTGTTCTCGCTGCTCTACCGGCTGACCGCCAAGCGCAGCGTGATGAACATGGACGGCATCGAGTGGAAGCGCGACCGCTGGTCGAAGCCCGCCAAGGCCTGGTTCTGGCTGAACGAGCGGCTCGGCAGCCTGTTCTCGACCCACCTCGTGGCGGACCATCCGGAGATCGCCCTGCACCTCGCCCGCCGGACCTCGGCCGCCCGGATCACCACCATCGCGTACGGCGCCGACCCGGTGCTGGAGGCCTCGACCGAGCCGCTGGCGACGTTCGGCCTGCGCCCGCGGGATTACGGCCTGCTGATCGCCCGGGTGGTGCCCGAGAACCTCGTGCTCCAGATCGTCCGGGCCTGGAGCGAGGTCCGGCCGGGCCTGCCGCTGCTCGTGCTGGGCAAGCTCGCGGAGTCCGACCCGTACCACTGCGCCGTCCGCGCGGCGGGCGGGCCGGACGTGATCTTCGCCGGCGCGATCTACGAGGCCGAGCGCGTGGCCGCACTCCGCTTCCACGCCCGGTTCCACATCCACGGCCACACCGTTGGCGGGACCAACCCGTCGCTGGTCGAGGCGCTGGGGGCGGGCTCGCCGATCCTCGCCCACGACAACCCGTTCAACCGCTGGGTGGCGGGGCCGCAGGCGCTGTACTTCGGTGACGAGACCGAGCTGCGGCGGGGCATCCTCGGCCTGGTCCGGGCCGGGCCGCGCCGCCTCGCGGTCATGGGCGAGGCGTCCCGTCGCCGCCACGCCGAGGCGTTCACGTGGCGCGGCATCTTCGACGCCTACGAGCGCGTGCTGCGCCGCCAGCTGGCGCCCAGGCGCCAGGGCCGGGAGGCGCGGCCGGCCGTCCGCCGCGAGCACGGGCGCGCGTGAGCCGGGCACCGGCCCGGCGCGTCCGGATCTAGCGCCCACGGCCCGCCTCCGGGCCGCGGCCGCCGCTGCGGAGCTGCCGCTGGACCAGCATCGTCACGGTGCCGGCCGGGACGTCCCGGAGGCTGCAGACCCCGATCCCGATCGTCGCGCCCGCGCCGATGGCAACCGCCCCCTGCACGGCGGCGTGCGCGCCGACCACGGCGCCGTCGCCGAGACGGGGGCCGTCGGCGGGGAACGGCTGGCTCGGGAAGACCCAGTCCCGCGGCCCGACCAGGGTGCCGGGGAGGAGCGTCAGGTCGGCGCCCCCGGTGCCGCAGAAGGCGACCCGCGCCGGGTGCGGCACGAACAGCCCGGGCCCGAGGCGCGAGCCCGGATGCAGGCAGGCGCCGGTCAGCCGCAGGGACAGGTCCGCCACCAGGGCGGCGCAGCGGCGCCAGCCCCGGCCGTGCAGCAGGTGCGCGGTCCGGTGGAGGATCGCCACCTGCATGGCCGGCAGCGTGAGGTGCATCGCGCGCCGCAGCCGCGAGGTCGGCTTGCCCCCCGTCGTCTGGCGCAGGACGCGGGCGAAGTCGGCCGCCAGGAGGCGCCGCAGGCCCGGCAGGGTGACGTGGTCGGTCATCGGGCCGCTCACGCCGCGCCCCCCCGGCCGGGAAGCGGCCGCCAGGGCTGCGGCATGACCTCCTCGTCGGCCTGGACGGGCTTGAGGATGGTGGTCCGCGGGCCGATCCGGGCCCGGTCACCGATCGGGACGGCGCCGAGCACGATGGCGCCCGCCTCCAGGACGACGTCGTCGCCCAGCACCGGCAGGCCGGGGCCGCCGCCGATGTCCTGATCGGGCTCCTTCAGCAGGCCGCCGATGGAGGCCTGGATCCCGAAGGCGGCGTCGCGGCCCACGGCGCCGGCGATGACCGTCCCGTAGGGCTGCGGCAGGAACAGGCCGCCGGCGATGCGGCTGGAGGGCGGGATGTCGGCGCCCGTCCACCAGCCGTTCACCAGCCACAGCAGCCACGCCGCCATCCGCCATCCGCGCTCGTGGGCGTAGCGGGACAGGCGGTAGAGCCAGACCGCGTGGTAGCCCCGGCGCAGGCGGGCCGGTCCGCCGCCGCGGCGGCGCCAGTGATCGCGGTCGGCGGACAGGGCAGCCCGCACCTCGGCCCACCGGAGACGCCCCGCCTCCGCGTCCACTCCGCGCGAGAGACGCAGATCCGGTCCAGCGGCTGTCTCGGACATACGCAGTCCTCCGGTTTTTCCCAACGCGACAACTCTGCAACCATAAATTGAGCTTGCGGTTGCAAGCCATACGCAGCCTGCCACGATGCAATCGTAGGTCGCAGTTTTCAGTCAGGCTTCACCGAGAGATGCTTCGCTTGGTAAACCGATTGTCGGGACGGAGGCGCGCCGGCGGGCTGCGCTACGGCGCGAACCTGCTCGGTCAGGCGGCGGGGCGCGGCGTCTACCTCGCGGCCGGCTTCGCGGCCTTCGTGATGGTCGGCCATTTCGCCGGCCCGGCGGCGCTGGGCCGCTACGGCCTCGCCCTGGCGATCCTCGCGGTGGCGCTGATCGCGGCGGATTTTGGCACCACCCTGACCTTCGGGGCGCGGCTCGGCGCGATCGGGCCGGAGATGCGGGCGGCCGAATTCGGCCGGATGCTGTCGGCGCGCCTCGTCCTCGGTCTCGGGACCGGCGCCGCACTCCTCGGTGTCCTGCCGATGCTGCCGGACGCGATCCGGCCCGCCCTGGCGCTGGCCGCTCTCCTCATGCCGCTCGCGGCCGCCCGCTTCCTCGACGCCCTGTTCCAGGTCTGCGGGCGCCCGGGCTGGTCCGTCTGGCCGTCGCTCGCCAACGCCGCCCTGCTGGTCGGCGGGACGGCACTCGCGCTCTGGCTGCAGCTTCCGGAGGCGGCGCTCAGCCTCGTGGCGGTGGCCGCCGGCATCGCGTACGGCGCGGTCGGGCTGGCGCTGGCGCTGCGCCTCGTGCCCGCCCGCCCCGCCTCGCTGCCGCACGCGCTCGCGACGATCCGGGCCGCGGCGGGGGTGGGCGTCTCGAACGCCCTCGGCTCGCTCAACGGTCGGATCAGCTTGATGATGCTGGCCGCCTTCGCGGGCGCGGCCGAGCTCGGCCAGTTCACGGCCGGCTTCCGGTTCTTCGAGCTCGGCGCCGCGGTGGCGATCACCCTGTGCGCCCCGCTGGTGCCGGTCTTCGGGCGCGCCGTCGGGCCCCTGGTCGACGGACGGTCGCGCGCCGGCACGACCGCCCTGCGCGCGCGGGTCCGCGGCGCGCTGGTCCCGATCCTCGCCGCGTCCTGCGCCGGAGCGGTGGCGACCTGCGCCCTCGCGGAGCCGCTGGTGCGCCTCGCCTTCGGCCCGGATTTCGGCCGCGCCGTCCCGGTGCTGCGCATCGCCACCGGGATGAGCGTCCTGCTGATCGCCGCCACGATCCTGTTCGCGGGCCTCGTCCCGCTGGGCCGGACCGGCTTCGCGGTGCGCGGGAGCGCGGCGGCCTGCGCCACGAACCTCTTCGCCTGCACGCTGCTGATCCCCTGGGATCCGCTCCTCGGCGCGGGCATCGCCGCGCTGCTCGCCGAGGCCGCGATGCTCGGCGTCCTGGCCCAGGCCTTCTGGCGGGAGGCCGGACCGCCCCTCGCCCTGGCCGACGTGCCGATCCTCGCCGCGCCGGCCCTCCTCACCGTCCTCGCCTGGGCCGCCGGTCCCGCCGCCCTGGCGCCCGCGGCGGTGCCCGCCGCCGCGGCCCTCTCGGCCGCCCTCGCGGGGTGGCTGTGCCTGCGCCGCGCCCCGACCGATCCCCTCGACCTCCCGCTCCCGGAAGCCTCCTCATGAGCGATCGACCCGTGCTCTCGGTCATCATCCCGACCTACAACCGCGCCGACACGCTGCGCCTGTGCCTGAGGGCCTTCGACCGGCAGGAGACGGACGCGCCCTTCGAGATCGTCGTCTGCGACGACGGCTCGACCGACCACACCGGGACGGTCGTCAGCCGCGCCGTCGCCACGGCCCGGATCCCCGTGGTGCACCTGCGCCAGGAGAATGCCGGGGCGAACGCCGCCCGCAACCGCGCCATCGCGGCGGCGCGGGGCGAGCGCCTCCTGATCGTCAACGACGACACGATCCCGGTCCCGAGCCTCGTCGAGGCGCACCGGCTCGCCCACGCCCGGCGGGGCGGTCGTGAGACAGCGATCCTCGGACGGATGACGATCGACCCCGCCCTGCCCTTCTCGCCCTTCTCGGCGCTCCACCACGACGCCTCCTACGACGCGCTGGCGGGCCGCGACGCGGTCGGCTGGGACGCGTTCCTGACCTGCAACGTCAGCGTCGACCGGCGCTTCCTGGAGGAGGCGGGCGGCTTCGACCCGAAGCTGTTCTGGCACGAGGACATCGAGCTCGGCGAGCGGCTGGCCCGGCGCGGCATGCGCCTGTTCTACGCGCCCGAGGCGCTGGGCTACCACCACCACCTCCTGGACGAGGCGGCCTACCTGCGGATCGCCGAGCGCGAGGGCGCGGCGCTGGTGCTGTGGTATCGCAAGCGCCCGGACCTCGTGGCGGATCTCGGCCGGCTCGGCCTCGTCGGGCCGCCGCCGCTGGGCGCGGCGGCGCGCCACCGGGTCGCCGACCTCGCCATGCCGCAGGCGCTCCTGCCCGGCTGGCATATGGCGGCGCGCGCGCTGACGCGGATCAGCCCCGAGGCCGGCCGCAGCGTGTGGCGGCGGCTGTTCCAGCGGCGCAAGCGCCTCGCCATCGCCCGGGCGCTCGCGGCATGAGTTGGCCCCGCACGGTCCTCGGCGGCGCCCTGTCGGCCCTGCTCCTGCCGGTCCTGTCCGCCTGCGGGCCGGCCGACGCGCAGGTGCAGCAGAACATCCTGGTCGATCCCGCCGGCGGCGCGAAGCCCGGCTACACCACGGTGGCGCGGCTCGCCGACGTGCCCTTCGCCAGTCTCGGTCCCGGATCGAGCGTGCTGGTCCGGGGCGGCAGCTACGGCGACGTCGTGTTCGTCGGGTCCCGCGGGACCGCGGCGGCGCCCGTGACGGTGGCGGCAGAACCCGGCACGCAGCCGCGGCTGTCCAACTCCGTGGTGTTCGAGAACGCCACCTACGTCACGGTCACGGGCCTGAGCGTCCAGGGCGCGGTCAATTCCGGCTTCATCATCCGCCGGGGATCGAGCCATGTCACGGTCGCGGGCTCGACCGTGTCCCGCTCCGGCCTGGGGATCTGGATCGGCGACGGTGCCGGGGCGGGTCACCGCATCACCGGCAACACCCTCGCCGACAACCAGACCCACGGCGTGGCCGTCGACGTGATCAACGCGCCCGCAGAGGATCCGAGCTTCATCCTCGACAACACCGTGACCGGCAACGGCATCCACGGGATGGAGATCAACGGTTCCGGCTACGTCGTGGAGGGCAACCGCGTCTCGGGCAACGGCGTGGGGATGTCGGGCACCTCGGGCATCCACGTCTACGCCAAGGACGCCGCCCAGGACGCCGGCGACCGCAACATCATCCGGTACAACATCGTCACCGGCCAGAAGGAGACGACCGGCCAGGACGGCAACGGAATCCAGATCGACCAGTGGTGCGACGGCAACATCGTCGCGTTCAACGTCGCGGCCGACAACGACGGCGCCGGGATCAACCTGTTCGACGCCGGCTCCAACACGGTGGTCAACAACTCGACCACCGGCAACATGCGCGATTCCGGCGGCAAGCACGTCTATCGCGGCGAGATCGTGCTGGCCTCCGACTACACCAAGCAGGTCGACCGCACGTCGAACAACCGGGTGCTCAACAACATCGCCTACGCGACCCGGCCGAACGTGGCCGCGATCGTGGTCGAGGCGACCACCACCGACAACAACAACGCGATCGGGCCGAACTTCCTCGGCAGCGCCGTCGGCGCCCCGCTCTACCGCTGGGGCACGCAGGCCACCGGCGACGGGGCGAGCCTGCCGCTCAACGGTCAGGGTCCCGACCTCACCGGCACGCCCGCCTTCCGCGATCCCGCGAACCCCATGGCCGGCGGGCTCGCCCTGACGGCGCCCCCGGCCCGCGCCGGCATCCCGCTCGGCGCCACCCGCGACATCGCCGGCCAGGCCTACGCCCCCGGCGAGGCCCCGACCTTCGGCGCCTACAGGAATCCGTAACATGCTTCGCATCGGCATCGACGCGCACGTGCTCACCGGCAAGCCGCAGGGCAGCCGGACCTGGCTCGTGAACATCATCGGGCGCGCCGCCGCGCGCCACCCGGACGCCACCTACGTGGTGTATTCCGGCGACCCGGAGGCCTGCGCCCGCATCGTCTCGGGCGACAACATCGAGCACCAACGGCTGCCGCGCGTGCCCGCGACCGTGCGGCTGACCCTGGTCTGGCCGTGGCTGTTCCTGCGCGACCGTCTGGACACGCTGCTGACCACCTACATCGCCCCGCCGCTGGTGCCGGGCGACCGGCAGGTGGTGGTGGTCCACGATATCCTGTTCGAGACGCATCCCGAGTTCTTCCCCTGGTCGATGCGCTGGCGGAACAAGATCCTGACCCGGCTCTCGGCGCGGCGCGCCAAGCTGGTCCTGACCATCTCCGACTACAGCCGCGACTCCATCGCCAACGTCTACGGCATCGCGCGGGAGCGCATCGCCGAGGTGCGCTGCGGCTCCACGCCGCCGCAGGCGGTCACGGAGCGGACGCCGCTCGCCGACGGGCGCCCCTACCTGCTGATGGTCGGCCGGCTGGAGCCGCGGAAGAACCTCGGCCTCGTCCTCGACGCCTTCGCGCGGCTGCCGCAGGGCGCGGCCCGGCTGATCGTGGTCGGCAAGGGCGACGGCGAGCGGCCCGAGACCCTCGACCGCCTCGCCCGGACGCCGGACGCGGTGCACATCGCCGGCATCGACGACCGGGGCCTGTCCGACCTCTACGCCCGGGCCGCCGCCCTGGTCTTCCCGAGCCGCGGCGAGGGCTGGGGCATCCCGGTGCTCGACAGCCTCGCCCGGGGAACCCCCGTCATCGCCTCGAGCCTGACGGCCATCCCGGAAGCCGGCGGCAGCGCGGCGAGCTACTTCGACCCGGACGCGCCCGACCGAGTCGACCGTCTCGCGGAGCTGATGGGCGCGGCGGTCGAGGGGCGGCTGCCCTTCGACGCCTGCGCCGCGCGGGCCCACGCGGCGCGCCACGACTGGGACGGGCCGGCCGCCACCTTCGTCGACCTGATGCGCCGGAGCTTCACGGCCCGCACGCATCTGCGCGACCTGATCCTGGCCGCGCCGAACCTGCGGGGGTGAAGCGTGGGGGTGACGCGCGGGGGTGACGCGAGAGGGCGCCGTCGGCTCGCCTAGCGCGCGGCCCCGAGCGCGCCGACGGCGGGGCTCTCCGGACCCTCGTCGGCGATGGGATCCTGGATCAGCGTCCAGTAGCCCAGGGCCGCCACCAGGGCGATCACGGCGCCGGTGATGAAGGCCATGGAGAAGTGGCCCGTGCCGCCGACGATGAAGCCCGTCACGGTCGGCGCCAGGGCGCCGCCGATGTAGCCGCCGAAATTCTGCATGGCGCCGAGCGACGCCGTGCAGCTGGCCGGCGCCGCCACGGAGGCCATCGCCCAGGCCGACGACGAGCTCATGTAGACCAGGAACAGCGAGGCCGAGATGCAGGCGATCGCGAGGGTGTCGCTCGGCGTCAGCGCCGCCACCACCGTGAACGCGGCGGTCGCCACCAGGGAGCCGACCATCGGGATCTTGCGGCTGCGGATCGGGTCGACGCCGCGGCGGACGAGGACATCCACGACGCGACCGCCCAGGATCCCGCCCAGCACGCCGAAGGCGAAGGGGATCGAGCCGACGAGGCCAGTCTTCTGCAGGGTGAAGTGCCGCTCGATCTCGAGGTAGCTCGGCAGCCACGCGGTGTAGAGCCACGTCATGTAGATGCAGCCGAAATAGCCGACGATCATCCCCCAGCTGGTGCGGAACCCGAAGAGCCGCCGCCACGCGCTCCAGGTGACCGCGCGGCCGGCGTTCGGAGCATCGCCCTCCTCCAGGAAGGCCCGCTCCCCCGGCGTGAGGTCGGTCTCGCGCGGGTTGCGGAACACGAGGTAGACGATCGCCGCGAGGACGAGGCCGGCCGCGCCCATGATGACGAACATCGCCCGCCAGCCGAAGCTCACCATCAGGAAGGTCAGCAGCGGCAGAGCCAGGAAGGTCCCGAGCGAGGAGGCGCAGTTCCAGATCCCCGTGGCGGTGCCGCGCTGGCGGATGTTGAACCAGTCGCGGCTGACCCGGGCGCAGGTCGGGAAATGCGGCGCCTCGCCGATTCCGAGGACGATCCGGGCGCTCACGAACTGCCAGAACGACGTCACCGCGCCGCCGAGCATCTGGCCGAACGACCAGCAGGTCAGGCCGAGCGTCAGCGTCAGGCGCGGGCCGAGCCGGTCGGCGAGCGCCCCGGCCGGCAGCTGGGCGAAGGCGTAGGCCCAGAGGAAGGCCGAGAGCAGCAGGCCCATGTCGGGGATCGAGAGGCCGAGATCCTCGCGGATCAGCGGGTTGGCCACCGCGAGGGTCGCCCGGTCGACGTAGTTGACGACGCCCGCGGTCACCAGCAGGGCGAGCGAGATCGTCTGGATGCGGCGCACGCGCGGCGTTGCGGCCAGGGCCATCGTGTCCTCCCCGAATGACGGGCCCCTTGGGGGTCTCCGCGGCCGGCCGGTCCTTCGCGACTCGTGGCAGCCGGGGAGCATTCTGCACCGAACGCCGCCGGACGGAAGGGCCGCCGCCCCTCGCCTCGCGGCGCCGGGCGTCGTAGACGGGCCGCCCCTCGCCTCGCGGCGCCGGGCGTCGTAGACGGGCCGCTCCGTCACCCTCCGAGTCCGCCCGTTGCGCCTGATCCAGATCACCCACCACGACCTCGACGGCTACGGCGCCTCGACGGTCGCCGCCGCCTGCGCCCCGGTCGAGCGCGTCGTCCACGTGCCCCGCTACAGCGATGTCGGCCCGGTCTTCGAGGACGAGATCCGGCGCCTCGGCCGCGCGGCGGAGCGCGAGATCCTGCTGATGACCGACCTCGGCCTGGAGGAGCAGACCATCGCGGGCCTGAAGAAGTTCGCCGCGATGAACCGGCGCCGCGAGGACGGGCAGAAGCACCGCCTCGTGGTCCTCGACCACCACGCCTCCTCCCTCGACCAGATGCGGCGCCTGGGCCTGGATGCGGCACCCGACGCCGAGCGGCCGGCGCTCCACCGGATCGACCTGGGCGACCCCGAGATCGCCGTGCTGATCGAGGACGACATCTGCGCCACGCGGATGGCCTTCGAGCACCGGTCCCTGTTCGCCGCGCACGAGCCCGCGACCGACCTGTCGAGCCTGCTCACCGCGGTCGACGCCCTCGACCTGTGGCGCAAGGAGAGCCCCGCCTTCCGGGGCGGCCTGGCCCTGGACGAGCTGTTCTGGGAGGTCGTGTCGAGCTACGTGCCGGTCGGGCATCCCTGGCACGACCGGTTCGTGTCCGAGATCCTGCTCGCGGCCGCCGCCGCCCTGCGGGACGGGGCGAGCCCGGCCGAGCTGGAGCGCCGCGCCTCGGCGCTGCGCGCCGGCGTGGTCGACACCCTGCTGCGCGACGCGCCGGACGACGATCCGGCGCTGACGACGCGCATGCGGCTCGCCCGGGCGCTCGCCCGCTCGGATTCCCTGTTCCGCCCGCTGAAGGACGGCACGCTCCTGTCCTTCGCCCTCGATTCGGGTACCTTCCAGCGGGTCTCCGACCTGATCATGGACGCGGGCCGGGCCAAGCGCGTGGTCAACGTCCAGCGGATGGGCACGCTGTCGTTCCGGTCCAACGACGGCACGGCGCTCGACGGCGCCCGCCTGTTCCGCGGCGGCGGCCACCGCGACGCGGCGGGCGGCCGGCTCCAGAGCGGCTCGGCCTTCTCGATGGCGGACGCGATCGCCCAGGTGGAGCCGGTGCTGAACCCGGAGAAGCCCGCGGGTTCGGACAGCCCCTTCGCGGCGCTGAAGAACTGGAAGGGCTGAGCGGCCGGCCTAGAGCCGGAAATCCTCGCCGAGATAGAGCCGGCGCGCGTCCGGGTTCGCCACGATCTCCTCGGGCGTGCCCTCCGTGAGGATGCGGCCGGAATGGGCGATGTAGGCGCGGTCGATCAGGCCCAGCGTCTCGCGGACGTTGTGGTCGGTGATCAGCACGCCGATGCCGCGCTGCTTCAGGTGCTTCACGAGGTCCTGGATGTCGCCGACCGCGATCGGGTCGATGCCCGCGAAGGGCTCGTCCAGCAGCATGAAGGTCGGCGACGAGGCGAGCGCCCGGGCGATCTCGCAGCGCCGCCGCTCACCGCCCGAGAGCGCGATCGAGGGCGACTTGCGCAGGCGCGCGATGTCGAACTCCTCCAGCAGCGAGTCGAGCTTGCGCGCGCGCGCCTTGCGGTCCGGCTCGACCACTTCCAGCACCGCCCGGATGTTGTCCTCCACGGTGAGCCCGCGGAAGATCGAGGCCTCCTGCGGCAGGTAGCCGATCCCGAGCCGCGCCCGCTGGTACATGGGCAGGTGCGTGATCGGCAGGCCGTCCAGGGTGATGTGGCCGCGATCGGCCGCCACCAGCCCGGTGATCATGTAGAAGATCGTGGTCTTGCCGGCGCCGTTCGGCCCGAGCAGCCCGACGGCCTCGCCGGTGCGCACGGTGAGGCCGGCCTCGTGGACGACCGTGCGGGCGCCGTAGCTCTTGCGCAGGCCGCGCACGCTGAGGATGCCGAGACCGCCCTCCTCGGCCGCGGACCAGCCGTCGGCCTCGGCCGGCTGTTCGGCCTGCCGAGCGCGCCGGCCGAACAGCCGGCCGAGCCAGCCCGTCCGGGCCGGCTCCTGCGGGCCCGCCTGGAACGCCACGGCGCCGCTCAATCGACCTGCGCCTTCGGCCTGGGCGGCGGCTGGCTGCAGCCCTTCGCCTTGCCGTCCTTGGCGTCGGACTTCTCGCCGGGCACGAACAGGGCCGAGACGCGGCCGCCCGCCACCGGGTCCATGTTCGCGCGTCCGGTGTTCATGTCGTAGACGAGCCGCTGCCCGCGGGTGACGTTCTGACACTGGCTCAGGACGACGTTGCCGGTCAGCACGATCCGCTTGGCGTCCTGGTCGAACACCGCGTGATCGCCCGTGGCGACCTGGTCCTTCTGCACCACCGTCACCGGCCCGGCGCAGTCGACCTTCTGGATCCCGTTCTCTGCGGGGTTCCGCGGCGCCGCGTCGGCGCCCTCGTCCCGCGCCTCGGGCTTGGCGTCGCCCTTGGCGCCCTTGCCCGGCGCGTCCTTGCCGCGCTTGTAGGTCACCGTCATGGTCGAGCAGCGGATGGTGCTGTCGCCCTGCACGGCCACGACGTTGCCGGCGAAGACCGCCTTGTTCTCCCGGTCGAACACGTCGAGCCGGTCGGCGTCGATCTTGATCGGATCCTTGCCGCCGCCGCCGATATTGCCGAAGGGCGAATCCTTGCGCGCCGGCTTCTCGGCCAGCGCCGGGCCGGCGAGGACCAGCCCGGCCGCCAGGGCGGCGCAGAGGAGGCGGGCGGCGCTCATCGGGCACCGTCCGCGGCTTCGGCGTCCGACGTCAGGATGCGGGCCTGGGGCTTCTCCCCCGGCGCGTCGCTGACGATGACCACGTGGACGTTGCCCACGAAGGAGATCCGCTTGCCGTTCTCGACGACGTCGAGGGTGTCGGCCTTCACGTTGGCCCGCGCGCTCGAGACGGTGACGGGCTCCTGCGAGCTGATGGAGCCGGTCTTGAACGCGACGGCGGCGGAGCGCAGGCGCGCCTCCTCGCCCTTGTCGGTCCAGATGCGGATGTCGTCCTTCAGGTCGAGCGCCTCGCGGGCGGTGTCGAACAGGCCCGACGTCGCCGAGAGGCGGGCGATGCCGCCCTGGTCGTCGGTGGCGATGTGGCCGCGCATCTGCTGCAGCTCGATCTGGCTCGGCTTGCGGACGTCCTGGAGGGCGGCGTCGGCCGTCACCTCGTAGCCGCGCGTGCCCTGGCGGAAGCCCGAGAGCCGCGGGTTCTCCATGCGGACCTTGGAGCCGGCCAGCGTCACCGGGCCGACCGAGACGCCCGGCAGCTGCGCCGCGAAGGGATTGAACAGGTAGCCCAGCAGCAGCGCCACCGCGCCGCCGGCGACCACCGGAATCAGCCGGCGCATGGTGCGCACGCGTCCGCTGTGGCGGTACGCCCGGGCGTGGGCCCGGGTCCGCGCCGCCGCGACCGCCTGTCCGTTGCCGGCTTCAGCCTCGACCGGGTTCATGCAGCGTCCGTGAGGCGCGCCCGAGGCGCGCGAGAGGGTTCGGCTCAGACGCCTGCGGCCCCCACCGCGCCCGCGCCTTCGGCCGGGCAATGATCCCGACCGGTGGCGAAGTTATGGCTCGACCATTTCCGAATGATCAACCGAACCCACAATCATCCCGAACGGATGTGTGTGGAGACACACGCCGCGCGCGGCGTCCCGGCAGCGCGCGGCGCGGGTCTCCGTAGTCCTACGCGCCCCGCGCGGCCGCGAGCGCCGCCGCCACCGTGCGGGCGAAGGCCGCCGGGTCGCGGGGGCTGTCGCCGTCCTGGATGCGGGCGAGGTCGAGGAGCGTGCCGGCGGCCTGCGGCACCTCCGATTCGGGCGCCGCGGCCAGCGCCCGAATCAGCGGGTGGCGCGGGTTGATCTCCAGGACCGGCTGCCCGGCACCGGCCCGCCCGGCCCGGCGCATGAGCCGCTGCATCTGCAGGTCGGGTCCGCCGGTGCCGGCCGAGAGGACCACGGCCGAATCGACGAGCCGGTCGGTGGTGCGCACGTCCGAGATCTCGGCGCCGAGGGCCGTCTTCACGGCGGCGACGAAGGCGTCGATGCCCTCAGGCGCCTCCGGCTGCTCGCCCTCCGGCGCGAACTTCGACAGGTCGAGGCCGCCCTTGGTGATCGAGCGGAGCGGCTTCTCGTCGAAGGTGCCGAGCTGATCGGGCCAGAAGGCGTCGACGTGGTCGGAGAGGAGCAGCACCTCGAGGCCGCGGGCCCGGAAGCCCTCCAGCTGCGGCGACGACTTGAGCGCCTCGGCGTCGTCGGCGACGAGGTAGTAGATCGCCTCCTGGCCGTCCTTCATGCGGGACACGTAGTCGGGCAGCGAGGTCCAGCCCTCGACCGCCGAGGAGCGGAAGCGCAGGAGCGGCGCGATCTCGCCCCGGCGCTCGAAATCCTCGTAGATGCCCTCCTTGAGGACGGGGCCGAAATTCTCCCAGAAGGACTGGTAGCCCTCCGCGTCCTTGGCGCGGGTGGTGAGTTCGGAGACGACGCGCCCGGTGACCGCGCGGCGGATCCGGGCGAGCGCCGGGGTCGATTGCAGCATCTCGCGGGAGACGTTCAGCGGCAGGTCCTCGGTGTCGACGACGCCCTGGACGAAGCGCAGCCACGGCGGCAGCAGCTCGGCCTCGTCGGTGATGAACATCCGCCGGACATGCAGCCGGACCTTGCTCTGCCGCTCGTTCTCGAGGGCCTGGAACGGCTTCGAGCCGGGGATGAACAGAAGCGCGGAGAACTCGAACTGCCCCTCGGCGCGCCAGTGGAGCGTCGCCCACGGCTTGTCGAAGTTCATGCCGATGGAGTGGTAGAATTCCTCGTACTGCTCCTCGGTGACCTCGGACTTCGCCTTGCGCCAGAGCGCGGTGCCCTGGTTGGCCGACTCGTCCTTGCCGTCGCGCACGACGGCGATCGGCACCGTGATGAAGTCGGCCCATTTCCGCACGAGATGGTCGAGGCGGTAGGGCTCGAGGTACTCGTCGGCGTCCGCCTTAAGGTGCAGCACGATGTCGGTGCCGGGCTCGGCCCGCGTCGCCGGCTCGAGCGTGTAGCTGCCCTGCCCCTCCGACGCCCAGGTCCAGGCCTCGTCGCTGCCGGCGCGGCGCGACGTGACGGTGACGCGGTCGGCGACCATGAAGGCCGAGTAGAAGCCGACGCCGAACTGGCCGATCAGGCTCGGCCGATCCTCGGCCTTGGCGGATTCGAGCGTCTGCGAGAAGGCCCGCGTACCGGAGCGCGCGATGGTGCCGAGGTTGGTGGCGAGATCCTCCTTGGTCATGCCGATGCCGGCGTCCGACACGGTCAGGGTCCGCGCCTCTTTGTCGGGCGCGATGCGGACCTTGGCGTCCGGCGGCAGCGCGCTCGCCGCCGAGGTCAGGGCCTCGAACCGCCGCCGGTCCATGGCGTCGGCCGCGTTGGCGACGAGTTCGCGCAGGAAGATCTCGCGGTCGGAGTAGAGCGCGTGCACGACGAGGTCGAGGAGGCGTCCCACCTCCGCCCCGAATTCGTGCCGCTCGATCGTCTCGCTCACGGGTGATGCCTCCGCTGTGGGGAAATTGCGGTGGCGATATGCTGGCGAACGGGGCCGTTTTCAATGCGAAAGAGGGCCGGCCCCGGCCTCCGACGCGCGCCGCGGGCAGCGCCCCCGCGCGCCGCGGCCGGTCAGATCTCGATCTCGGTGCCCACCTCCACGATCTGCCGGGTCGGCAGGCCGAAATGGGCGCCGGTGCGCTCGGCGTTCCGCTTCATGAAGGCGAACAGGCCCTCCCGCCACGGCGCCATGCCGGGATGGGTCGGCGACGGGATCACCACCTCGTGGCCCACGAAATACGTCATGTCCTCCAGGTATTCCGGCGGCAGCAGCCCGCTCGCCACCGCGCATTGCAGCCCCTCGGGGATCGAGGCGGTCTGCATGAAGCCGTAGCGCAGCACGACGCGCTCCATGCCGGGCGTGTACTTCGAGATCGCCTTGCGGATCCCCTGCGCCACCAGCGTCACCTGCGCCCGCTCGCTCGCCGGGATCACCGGCTCCTCCTCGTAGACGACGGTGATCAGCAGGATCCGCTCGTGCAGGCAGCGGCTGCGCTCCAGCAGGCGGCCGAGCGCCATCGGGATGCCCTCGGTGGCGGCGGTCAGGAAGGCCGCGGTGCCGGGCAGCGTCACCGGCGGGTGCGAGCCGAGGCTGGAGAGGAAGGAAGCCTCGGACATGCGCATGGTCTGGCGGACGGATTCGAGGACGTGGTTGCCCTTCATCCAGGTCAGCATCAGGAAGGCGACCACGCCGGCGAGCAGCAGCGGAAACCAGCCGCCCTCGAACAGCTTCACGCTGTTGGCGGAGAAGAACACGAGGTCGATGCCGAGGAAGAATCCGTTGACCGCGAGGACCAGGACCGGGTTGTAGCCCCAGCGGAGCGCGATCAGCGCGGCGAGCAGCGTGGTGATGCCCATGAGCGCCGAGACCGCGATGCCGTAGGCGCCGGCCAGGGCGTCGGAGGAGCCGAACACCACCACGGCCGTCAGGGTCGCCACGGCGAGCAGCCAGTTCACCGCCGGCACGTAGATCTGGCCGCGCTCGTCCTCATCGGTGTGCACCACCCGCATCATCGGCATGAAGCCGAGCTGGATCGACTGCTGGGTGAGCGAGTAGACGCCCGAGATCACCGCCTGCGAGGCGATGACGGTCGCCATCGTGGCGAGCGCCACCAGCGGGTAATGCGCCCAGTCCGGCGCGAGCCGGTAGAACGGGTTCTCGATCGCGCTCGGGTCGGCGATGATCAGCGCGCCCTGGCCGCAATAGTGGATCAGCAGCGCCGGCAGCACGAGGCCGAACCACGCGATCCGGATCGCCGGGGCGCCGAAATGGCCGAGATCGGCGTACATCGCCTCGCCGCCGGTCACCGCCAGGAAGGCCGCGCCGAGCATCAGGAAGCTGACATGCCAGCCGGCATGGATCAGGAAGTCCACCGCCCGGAACGGGTTGGCCGCCGCCAGGATCTCCGGCGCGTGCAGGATGCTCGGGACCGCGAGCAGGACCAGGACGACGAACCAGACGAGCATGACCGGCCCGAACACCCGCCCGATGGCGGCGACGCCCTTGTGCTGGACCAGGAACAGACCGACCAGGATGGCGAGGGTGATCGGCACGACGTACGGCCCGAGCGCCGGCGCGTCGATCTTCAACCCCTCGATCGCCGACAGCACCGAGATCGCCGGCGTGATCGCGCCGTCGCCGTAGAGCAGGGCCGCGCCGACCAGCCCGACCACCAGCAGCAGCGCCTTCCACGTGCCAGGCCGGGCGTGCCGCGCGCCGAGCAGCGCCAGCATGGCGACGATGC
The DNA here is from genome assembly GCF_040544715.1 of Methylobacterium sp. 1030. Lineage (NCBI taxonomy): Bacteria > Pseudomonadati > Pseudomonadota > Alphaproteobacteria > Hyphomicrobiales > Methylobacteriaceae > Methylobacterium > Methylobacterium sp. 1030. Next base: position 264,586 of record NZ_JBEPKM010000006.1, read on the forward strand.
CGCCCTCGCCGCGGTTGTCGGCGCGCAGGATCAGCACCGCGTATTTCAGCGACACGATCAGGATCAGCGACCACAGGATCAGCGACACCGCGCCGGTGGCCGCCGCCGGCACCGAGGCGCCGCCGCTGGTCGCGGCCTTCACGGCCTCCTTGAACGCGTAGAGCGGGCTCGTGCCGATGTCGCCGTACACGACGCCCAGCGCGCCCAGCATCAGCGCGCCGCCGGGCCCGTGCCGGACCGCGCCGGGCTTGCGCGCCACCGGCGCCGCCGGACGATCGACCGCCGGGGCAGCCGCGGAAGGCAGGGCTTGGCTCACGGTCGGGTCCGGTCGATGGCGTCGCGGTTGACCGAAATCTTAGCGAGTCGGTCGCGCGGCGATAGACTCGGCAGATCTCCCGAGCGACCGCGGCGAAGACTTGTCACCCGAACGTGATGACAGTCGAGCGACCGCTTCGGCCCCGCCGCGCCGGCGGCGCGCGGGGCCCGCCGGTCAGGCGGCGTCGAGCCCCAGGTCGATGATCGCCGCCGAATGGGTGATCCAGCCGCAGGAGATCAGGTCGACCCCCGAGGCCGCGACGGCCCCGACCGTCTCGCGGGTGATCCGGCCCGACGCCTCGGACAGGGCGCGCCCGTCGATCATCGCCACGGCGCGGCGGAGCAGGTCGGGCCCCATATTGTCGAGGAGCACCGCGTCGATCCCGACCGACAGGGCCTCCTCCAGCTGCTCCAGGCTGTCGACCTCGCACTCGATCTTCACCAAGTGGCCGGCCCGGGACCTGGCGCGCTCGATCGCCGGGACGATGCCGCCGGCCACCGCCACGTGGTTGTCCTTGATCAGCACCGCGTCGTCGAGGCCGAAGCGGTGGTTCGAGCCGCCGCCGGCCCGGACCGCGTGCTTCTCCAGGGCGCGCAGGCCCGGCGTCGTCTTGCGGGTGCAGACGATCGAGGCCTTGCCGTGCGGGCGCGCGGCCTCGACGAGGCCGTGGGTGGCGGTGGCCACGCCCGACATCCGGCAGAGCAGGTTCAGCGCCACGCGCTCGGCCGTCAGGATCGCCCGCGCCGGCCCCTCGAGGCGCAGCACCACGTCGCCCGGCGCCACGCGGGCGCCGTCGCCGCGCTCGACCGTCACGCTGACGGCCGGGTCCACCAGCGCGAAGGCGATGGCGGCGGCGTCGGTGCCCGAGATGACGCCGTCCTGCCGGGAGGCGATCACGCCGCGCATCCGCTCGCCCGGGGGGACGATGGCGTCGGTGGTGATGTCGCCGGCCCGGCCGAGATCCTCCAGCAGGGCGGCGCGCACCACGGGCTCCACGAGGAGCCGCGGCAGGGGGAGGATCTCATCGGAGAGAACCGACTGGGTCATGGCGTCAGCGCCTCCTCGGCGGACGGGGTCGCGGCGATCGGGTCGGCCAGCGCGGCCTCGGTGTGCGCGGCCGCGGCGAGATGGGGGAAGTCGCTGCGCCAGTGGGCGCCGCGGCTCTCCCGGCGGGCGAGCGCGCCGCGGGCGATGAGCAGCGCCACGAGGGCGGCGTCGCAGGTCTCAGCCCCCGCCTCGAGGACGGCGACGGCTTCCTCGAGGCCGGCGGCGTCGCGCACGACGCCGACCCTGCGCTCCATCAGCGCGCGGATCGCCGGCAGGTCGCCGGCGGCACGGACAGACACGGCCTCGGGCACGATCGCGGCGGGCGGCGGCGTGTCGAGCCCGTCGGCGATGAAGCGCGCGTAGGCGAGGCCCTCCAGCAGGGAGTTGCTGGCGAGCCGGTTGGCGCCGTGGAGGCCCGTCGAGGAGACCTCGCCGCAGGCGTAGAGGCCCGGCACCGAGGTGGCGCCGTACGCGTCCACCTTCACACCGCCCATGTGGTAGTGCGCCGCCGGGCGGACCGGGATCGGCTGCACGGCGGGGTCGATGCCGGCGGCGGCGCAGAGCCCCGCCACGGTCGGGAACCGCGTCGGCATCGCGGCGCCGAGCGCGCCGCGGGCGTCGAGATAGACCGTGCGGCCCCGCTGCAGCGCCTGAAAGATGCCGCGGGCGACCACGTCGCGCGGCGCGAGGTCGCCGCCCGCGATGCCGGCCATCACGGCGGCGCCGGTCTCGTCGATGAGGCGGGCGCCCTCGCCGCGCAGGGCCTCGGTGGCGAGCGGCATCGGGTCGGCGCCGGCCGCGATGGCGGTCGGGTGGAACTGCACGAACTCCATGTCGCGCATCACCGCGCCGGCCCGGGCGGCGAGCGCCAGCCCGCGGCCGACGGCGCCCGGCGGGTTGGTGGTCGCCGCGTAGAGGGCGCCGACGCCGCCGGTGGCGAGCACCACCGCGCGGGCCGGGATGCGGAAAAGCGCGCCGTCGCGCTCGGCGACGATGCCGGCCACCGCCCCGCGCGTGTCCCGGAGCAGGTCGCAGGCCCGCGCGGTGACGACCTCCACGGACGGCGCCGACAGCACGGCCCGCACGAGCCCTTCGAGGACGCGGGCGCCGGTGGCGTCGCCGCCGGAGCGGACGATGCGGCGGCGGCCGTGGGCCGCCTCGAGCCCGAGGGCCAGCGCGCCGTCGTCGGTGCGGTCGAACGGGACGCCGATCCGCACGAGCCAGTCGATCAGCGCGGGGCCCTCCGCGGCGACCCGGAGCGCCACGTCGGGCTCGGTGAGCCCGGCGCCGGCGGCCTCCGTGTCGGCGGCGTGGAGCGCCGCCGCGTCGTCGGCGCCGACCGCGGCCGCGATCCCGCCCTGGGCCCAGCCGGTGGCGGTGCCGAGGCCGAGGGCCGAGGCCGTGACCAGCGTCACCGGGCGGGGCGCGAGGCGCAGCGCGACGCTGAGGCCCGCGACGCCGCCGCCGACCACGACGACGCGGTCGGCGCTGTTCGGGGAGATCGCGTTCATCGTGTGCGCACCTCGAGCATGCGCTCGACCGCGGCCCGGGCGCGGTCGGCGAGCGCCGGGTCGACCGTGACCTCGTGGGTCATCGTCTCGAGCGACCGCCGGATGTTGCGCAGGCTCATCCGCTTCATGTGCGGGCACATGTTGCAGGGCTTGATGAACTCGATGTCCGGGTTCTGCGCCGCGATGTTGTCCGCCATGGAGCACTCGGTGACGAGCACCACCTGCTTCGGCCGCTTCTCGACGACGAAGTCCATCATCATCGCGGTGGAGCCCGAGAAGTCCGATTCGGCCACCACGTCCGGCGGGCATTCCGGGTGCGCGATCACGGTCACCCCGGGATAGCTGTCGCGGACGTCGCGGATGTCGGCCGGGGTGAAGCGCTCGTGCACCTCGCAATGGCCGGCCCAGGTCAGGATCTCGACCTCCGGTATCTCGGCCTGGACGTTCTGCGCGAGGAACTCGTCGGGGATCATGAGGACGCGGGGGGCGTTCAGCGACTTCACCACCGCGACGGCGTTGCCGGAGGTGCAGCACAGGTCGGACTCGGCTTTCACGGCCGCCGAGGTGTTCACGTAGGTCACGATCGGCACGCCCGGGTATTTGGCACGCAGGCCGCGCACGTCTGCGGCGGTGATCGAATCGGCCAGCGAGCAGCCGGCGCCCATGTCGGGGATGAGCACGGTCTTGCTCGGGTTCAGGAGCTTGGCCGTCTCGGCCATGAAGTGGACGCCCGCCAGCACGATCACGTCGGCGTTCACGTTCACCGCCTCGCGGGCCAGCGCGAGGCTGTCGCCCACGATGTCGGCCACCGTGTGGAAGATCTCGGGCGCCTGGTAGTTGTGCGCCAGGATCACGGCGTTGCGCTCCCGCTTCAGGCGCAGGATCGCCTCGATGTCGGGGGCGAGCGCCGGCCACTCGATCGCGGGGACGTGCCGGCTGACGCGTGCGTACAGATCCGGAAGGGGCAGGCCCGGGATCGTCGTGTGGGAGACGGGTGCAACGGTCGCCGTCATGGCGTCCTCCATTATGCTCAGTTTGAGCATTGTGCCGTCTAACTTATGGGGGCCGGACGCGCCTGTCCAGATATGCTAGCTGTGAGCATAAATCTTTTGCGGTGCGATGTTACGCTGCGCCGCCGAAGGCTCGAGCGCTCAGCAGAAGGTCGCCGGGTCAGGTCCGATCCGGCCGTCGGCCCGGTCGAGGCCGGCGATCCGCGCCATCTCGTCCGCGCCGAGCTCGAAGTCGAACAGCGCGATATTTTCGGCGATGCGCCGAGGGGTGGCGGTCTTGGGGATCGCCACGCATCCGATCTGGATCTGCCAGCGGAGCACCACCTGGGCGGGCGTCTTCCCGTGCGCTTCCGCGATTGTGAGGATGACCGGGTCGTTCAGCTCCTTGCCCCGGCCCAGCGGGCTCCACGACTCGGTCACGATCCCGTGACGGGCGTCCTCCGTGCGCGGTTCTTTGCGCTGGAAATAGGGGTGCAGCTCGATTTGGTTGACGGCCGGGGCCACGTCGGTCTCGCCGATCAGCGTGGCGAGATGCTCGGGCGAGAAGTTCGACACGCCGATGGACTTCGCGCGGCCCTCCTTCCGGAGCTCGATCAGCGTCTTCCAGGTCTCGACGAACAGGCGACGCTGCGGGCACGGCCAGTGGATCAGGTACAGGTCGACATAGGGGAGACCGAGTTGCCGCAGGCTCTCGTCGAAGGCGCGCCGCGCCTTGTCGCGGCCCTGGCGGTCGTTCCAGAGCTTCGTGGTGACGAAGATCTCCTCGCGGGGGATCCCCGCGTCCCGGATGCCGCGCCCGACGCCCGCCTCGTTGCCGTACGCCGCGGCCGTGTCGATCAGACGATAGCCGGCGCGGAGGGCCTGTCCGACGAGATCCGGAGCCTGGATATCCGAGAGCTGCCAGCAGCCGTAGCCGATCTGCGGGATGTGTCGGCCGTCGTTGAGCGGCAGGGTCGGGATAGCCATGAGGCGAGGCTCCGGTGTCGTGGTCCGATCAACCCAAACGCTCGCAGCGGGACGCGTTCCAAGGCGTCCCCGTTCTCGCGAGCGCAGCGAAGCAAGGAGGGAGCGATCGGGTCACGACCTGGGTCCAGCGCCCGTAGCGGCGGAGCCGCGCTGAACGGGCGCAGTCTGGACAGGATCTAATCCATCCGGCCGGACGTTGGCGCACCAGATTCCAAGCTGCGCGCGGCGTCCCACGCGCGGTGCACGGGCTGGATGGCAGCATGACAGACGCGATTCCGACGAAGCCGCTCGCGCTGACGCGGCGGGCCGTGGTGGAGGGCTGTGCGGTGGCCGGCGCACTCGGTGCCCTCGGGTTCCGGCCCAGTCCCGCGATGTCCGCGGCGGCGCCGGGCGATCAGGCTCCGCAGACCATGCCGGTGCGGCTCACCATCAATGGCCAACCGCACGATCTCGTCCTCGACACCCGCACGACGCTCCTCGACGCTCTGCGCGAGCACCTCGCGCTCACCGGCACCAAGAAGGGCTGCGATCACGGCCAGTGCGGGGCCTGCACGGTCCTGGTCGACGGCCGGCGGATCAATTCCTGCCTGACGCTCGCAGCGATGCACGAGGGCGACCCGATCACCACGATCGAGGGCTTGGCGGACGGGGACAAGCTCCACCCGATGCAGGCGGCGTTCCTGGAGCATGACGGCTTCCAGTGCGGCTACTGTACGCCGGGCCAGATCTGCTCGTCGGTCGGGATGCTGAGCGAGGCCAAGGCCGGCTGGCCGAGCCACGTTACCGAAGACGTCGCGGCGACTCCGACACTCAGCGACGCCGAGATTCGCGAGCGGATGAGCGGCAACATCTGCCGCTGCAGCGCCTACCCGAACATCGTCGCGGCGATTCGCGACGCCGCCGCCACCAAACTCTGAGGAGGCGCAGATGAAGGCCTTTGCCTACGAGCGCCCCGCCACCGTGCAGGACGCCGCGAAGCTCGCGGCCGAGCGGCCGAACGCCAAGTTCATCGCCGGCGGCACCAACCTCCTTGACCTGATGAAGCTTCAGATCGAGACCCCGGCGACGCTGATCGACGTCAACCGGCTGCCGCTCGACAAGGTCGAGGCCACGCAGGACGGCGGCCTGCGCATCGGCGCCCTGGTGCGGAACGCCGACCTCGCGGCCGACACGCGGGTCCGAAAGGACTACGCCGTGCTGGCGAAGGCGCTGCTGGCCGGCGCCTCGGGGCAGTTGCGCAACAAGGCGACCACCGCCGGCAACCTCCTCCAGCGGACGCGCTGCTACTACTTCTACGACACAGCCATGCCCTGCAATAAGCGAGAGCCCGGTTCCGGTTGCTCGGCGATCGGCGGGTTCAACCGGATCATGGCGGTGGTCGGGGCGAGCGAGGCCTGCATCGCCACCAACCCGTCCGACATGAACGTCGCCATGCGCGCCCTCGACGCGACGGTGGAGACGGTGAACCCGGACGGGCAGGCGCGCAGCATACCGATCGCCGACTTCCACCGGCTGCCGGGCGACACGCCGCAGATCGAGACAGAGCTGCGCAGGGGTGAGATCATCACGGCCGTGACGCTGCCGAAGCCGGTGGCCGGCACGCACATCTACCGGAAGGTCCGCGACCGGGCGTCCTACGCGTTCGCGACCGTGTCGGTGGCCGCCGTGATCGCGGGCGCCGAGGGTGGCAAGCCCCAGGCCGCGCGGCTCGCCTTCGGCGGCCTGGCGCACAAGCCCTGGCGGGTGGCCGAGGCCGAGACGGCGCTGGTGCAGACCGGCTCGGCCGACGCCGCCGCCGACGCGGTGCTCAAGGGCGCCCGCGGCTACGGCAGCAACGACTTCAAGATCCCGCTGACGCGCCGGACCCTCCGGGCCGTCGTGGCGCAGGCGACCCGCGCGTAAATCCCGGCAAGGACCGTTCCCATGGAGATGAACCAGCCGATCGGCCGGACGCCCCTCGACGACCGGCCCGACGGCCTCGTCGGCAAGCCGCTGGACCGGGTCGAGGGCAAGCTCAAGGTCACGGGGCACGCGCCCTACGCGTACGAGACCAGGGCGCTGAAGAACCCCGCCTACGGCTTCATCGTGCCGGCCACGATCGCTTCCGGCACGATCCGGTCGATCGACGCGGAGGCCGCCCGCAAGGCGCCCGGCGCGATCCTGGTGATGACCTACGAGAACGTGCCCGAGCAGGGCGAGAAGAAGGAGCAGGTCTGGCCACAGCTCCAGGGGACGGAGATCCGGTTCTACGGGCAGCCGGTCGCCTTCGTGGTCGCCGAGACCTTCGAGCAGGCGCGCGCCGCCGCGATGCTGGTCAAGGTCCGGTACGACGCGGCCAAGCCCAAGGGGCTGCTCAAGGACAGCCTGGCGGCGGCCTACGAGCCGAAGCCGGTCAACTCGCCGCCGGATTCCAAGCTCGGCGACTTCGACGCCGCCTTCGCGGCCGCACCGGTCAAGCTCGACGTGGAGTATGTCACGCCGAACCAGATCCACGCGCAGATGGAGCCGCACGCCACCATCGCGTCCTGGGAGGGCGACGGGGTCGTGCTCTACACGGCCAACCAGATGCCGAACCGGGGCCAGAAATCCCTCGGCTCGGTGCTCAAGCTCCCCCCCGAGAAGGTGCGCATCGTCAGCCCCTATATCGGCGGCGGATTCGGCGCGAAACTGCAGGTCCAGCCGGAGGCGACGCTCGCGATCCTGGCCTCGAAGGTGATCCAGCGTCCCGTGAAGGTCGCGCTCACCCGGCAGCAGGAGTTCCACGTCGCGACCCACCGGACTGACACGATCCAGCGGATCCGCCTCGGCGCCGACCGCGACGGCCGTCTCTCCGCGATCAGCCACGAATCCTGGTCCGACACCGCCGAGGGCGACGGGTTCTTCGAGACCTCGGCCAACGTCACCCGCTCCCTGTACGCCGCGCAGAACCGCGTGACGCGCCATCGGCTGGTCAACCTCAACATGCCGATCGCCTCGGCGATGCGCGCTCCAGGGGAGGCCGTAGGCCAGCTCGCCTTCGAGTGCGCCATGGACGAGCTCGCCGAGCAGCTGAAGATCGACCCGATCGAGCTCCGGGTGCGCAACGAGCCGGCCGAGGATCCCGAGAAGAAGGTCCCGTTCTCGACCCGCAAGCTGGTACCCTGCATGCGCGAGGGCGCGCGCCTGTTCGGCTGGGACAGGCGGCAGGCCGCGGGCTCCCGGCGCGAGGGCAACTGGCTCGTCGGCATGGGCATGTCGGCGGCCGCGCGCCTCAACCCGCTGATGCCGTCCGCCGCGAAGGTCCGCCTCGGGCCGGACGGCGTGCTGGTGGTGCGGATGGCGATGACCGATCCCGGCACCGGCACCTACACGATCCTCACCCAGATCGCCGGCGAGATGCTGGGGCTGCCGCCCGAGCGCGTGCGGGTCGAGATGGGCGACACCGAGTTCCCGTTCGCGGCCGGCTCCGGGGGATCCTTCGGCGCCGGCTCGGCGGGCTCGGCGCTCTACGTCGCCTGCGACAACCTCCGGCAGGCCCTGCTCAAGGCCGGCGACCTCAACCCGGACGGCGCCACCTTCCGCGACGGCGCAGTCACGTCCGGCAACCGCACGGAGAAGCTCGCCGACCTCGCCAAGGCGGGGATGGAGGCCTCCGGCGAGATCAAGCCCGGCGAGATGAAGCAGAAGTTCTCGCAGTACTCGTACGGAGCGCACTTCGCAGAGGTCGGGGTCGACGTCGATACCGGCGAGATCCGGCTGCGGCGGATGCTCGGCGTGTTCACCGGCGGGCGCATCCTCAACGCCAAGACCGCGCGCAGCCAAGCGATCGGCGGCATGACCTTCGGCGTCGGCGCGGCGCTGATGGAGGATGCCGTGGTCGATCCGCGCTACAGCTTCTTCGTCAACCACGACATGGCCGAGTACCACGTGCCGGTCCACGCCGACCTCCCGGAGATCGACGCGGTGTTCCTGCCGGAGCTCGACGACAAGGCGAACCCGCTGAAGAGCAAGGGGCTCGGCGAGCTCGGCATCTGCGGCGCCGGCGCCTCGCTCGCCAACGCGATCTACAACGCCACCGGGATCCGGGTCCGCGACTACCCGATGACCCTCGACAAGATGCTCAAGGGCTTCGAGGAGCAGGAGGGCCAGGCGCAGCGGCGGACCTGAGGGCCAGACTGCCCGGGGCCGCGCTCGCCGGCGGGGCGACGGCCCCAGTTGACGCAGGCGCGCCCAGGCGGGACACCCGGCGAAAAGCCGCCCGCGGGGAGCGCCCGGTGTCCGACAGCCAGCACGATGACCGCCGTCCGCCGGCCCGCTTCAACGCGGCGCGGTACTGCCTCGCCGAGAACGCGCGCCTGCGTCCCGACAAGACCGCCCTGGTGATGGTCGGCGACGGCACCGCGGACCGCCTCAGCTTCGGCGAAGTCGAGCGGGCGGTGCGCGGCATCGCGGCGGGTTTCCTCGGCCTCGGCCTGAGGCCCGGCGACCGGGTGATGATCCGGATGGGCAACGAGGCCGACTACGTCCTCGTCTACTTCGGCGCCCTGGCGGCCGGCCTCGTGGCGCTGCCGTCCTCGCCGCAGCTCACCGAGAGCGAGGCGGCGTTCCTCATGGACAATTCCGGGGCCGCCGCCGTGGTGATCGGAAGCGGCTGCACGGTCGCGCCCGAGGTCCTGGGCGGGCGCCTCCTGCTCGACGCCGCCGCGGTCGCCGCCCTGAAGGCCGGTCCGCCCATGGCCGAGTACGCCGACACCGCCGCCGACGACCCGGCGATGCTGATCTACACGTCCGGCACGACCAGCCGGCCGAAGGGCGTGCTGCACGCGCACCGCGCCGCCTACGGGCGCCGCCCGATGCTCGACCACTGGCTCGGGCTCACCGAATCCGACGTGATGCTCCACGCCGGCACCATGAACTGGACCTACACGCTCGGCGTCGGGCTGAGCGATCCCTGGTCGGTGGGCGCGACCGCGGTGCTCTACAACGGCCCGCGCGATCCCGGAATCTGGCCGCGCCTGATCGCGGCCTACGGCGCGACCCTGTTCGCCGCCGTCCCGACGCTCTACCGCCAGATCCTCAAGTACGGCGACCTCGGCGCCCACGACCTGTCGAGCCTGCGCCACGGCTGCACGGCCGGCGAACCCCTCGCGGTGGAGCTCCTGGAGGCCTGGGGTCAGGCCACCGGCAAGCCCCTCTACGAGGCGCTGGGGATGAGCGAGATCTCGACCTACATATCCAGCGGCCCGACCATCCCGGTGCGCCCCGGCTCGCCCGGCAAGCCGCAGCCGGGCCGGCGGGTGGCGATCCTGCCCGTGGCGGGCGAGCCCGAGCCGCTCCCGGCCGGAGAGAGCGGGCTCCTCGCCGTCCACCGGACCGAGCCGGCGCTGATGCTCGGCTACTGGAACCGGCCGGAGGAAGAGGCGGAGGTCATGCGCGGCGACTGGTTCGTCGGCGGCGATCTCGCCCGCCTCGACGCCGACGGCTACATCTGGTTCGAGGGCCGCAACAACGACCTGATGAAGGCGATGGGCTACCGGGTCTCGCCGAACGAGGTGGAGGCGGTGCTGTCGACCCACCCGTCCGTGGCGGAAGTGGGGGTCGCCGAGCTGCCGGTGCGGGCGGACGTCTCGGTCATCTGCGGCTTCGTGGTGCTGCAGGCTAGCGCCGAGCCCGACGCGGAGGCCCTGCTCGCGTGGTGCGCCGAGCGGCTCGCCGCCTACAAGCGCCCGCGGGAGATCCGCTTCCTCGACGCCCTGCCGCGTACGGCGAACGGCAAGGTCCAGAGGAAGCGGCTGGCCGAGGCGGTTACGGGATGATGCGCGGAGGCCTTCCTACAGCAGCGTCCCGCGCAGGATGAGCAGCGCCACCGAGAAGTAGATGACGAGGCCGGTGACATCGACCAGCGTCGCCACGAAGGGCGCCGAGGCGGTGGCCGGATCGAAGCCGATCCGCTGGAGCAGGAACGGCAGCATCGAGCCGGCGAGCGATCCGAAGGTCACGATCCCGACCAGCGCCGCGCCGACCGTGGCGGCGACCAGCGGCCAGTGCGCGCCGTAATCGTAGAGGCCGAGCTTCTGCCACGCGACGATCCGGATCACCGCGATCACGCCGAGGATCGCGCCGAGGAAGATCCCGGTCGGCAATTCGCGCAGCGCCACCCGCCACCAGTCGCGCAGGCGGATCTGGTGGAGCGCCAGCGCCCGGATCAGCAGCGAGGTCGCCTGCGAGCCGGAATTGCCGCCGGAGCTCATGATGAGCGGGATGAACAGGGTCAGGACGATCGCCTTCTCCAGCTCGCCCTCGAAGCCCTGCATGGCCGAGGCGGTGAGCATCTCCGACAGGAACAGCGCGCACAGCCATCCGGCCCGCTTCCGGATCATCGTGAAGAAGCCGATATCCATGTAGGGCTCGGGCAGCGCCTCCATGCCGCCGAAGCGCTGCACGTCCTGCGTCTGCTTCTCGATCATCGCGTCGATCATGTCGTCGACGGTGACGATGCCGATCACGTGGCCGACCGCGTCGACGACCGGCAGCGCCAGGAGGTCGTACTTGGAGATCAGCCGGGCCGCCTCCTCGCGGCTGGCCGTGGGCGAGACCGCGAGCGGCCGGCGTCCCGGCGCGACGCTGAGCACGTTGTCGCCCGGGTCCCCCGAGATCAGGCGCCGCAGGGGCACCGCCTTGGTGAGAGCCCGGGTGCGCGGGTCGAGCACGAAGATCGCGTAGATCGTCTCCCGGGTCTTCTCGACGTGGCGGATGTGCTCCAGCGTCTGGCCCACCGTCCAGGTCCCCGGCACGGTGACGAACTCGGTGGTCATAAGCGAGCCCACGGTCTCCTCGCCGTAGGCCGACAGGCGATCGACAGCGCCGCGGGTCTCCGCGTCGAGGCGGGCACGCAGGTCGGAGCGGCCCGGCTCCTCGATCTCGCGGAAAACGTCCGTGACCCGGTCGGCCGACATGCCCGACAGGTAGCCGGCGACCCGGTCCCGCGGCAGCATCTCGATGATGTCGGCGGCGCAGTCGAGTTCCGGCTGGTCCAGCACCTCGATCGCCCGCTCCAGCGGCAGGCCGAGCAGGATGGCGGCGGCGACCTCGGGAGCCTCGTCGTTCAGGGCCTCGACGATGTCGGGCGCCCGTTCGTCCGACAGGCGGGCGGCCAGCACGGAGGGATCGACGCGCGTATCGAAGGGGGCGATCTCGTTCATGGCCTCGCCTCGTGGGTTACGAGGCGACGCGGCGCCGGTCATCCTGGGTTTGGGCCGTGGCCGGCCGCCGCGTCGGTCGCCCCGCGGCCGGGCCTCTCAGCGGCTCAGGCGGAACGACGGCACGGGGCCGGGCACGGCAGGCACGATCGGTCGGGCACGTCGCTTCGCGGGTCGCTGCTGGAATGGGAGCGCGACACCGTCGGGGACACCGTCGCGCGGGTGCGTCGTGCGCCCGGGCGCGGGGCCCGTCAAGCCGAAACCGCGCCCATCCGCAGCCGATGCCGAACAGGGCTCCGGCGGGTGGCCGCGCGGCCACGGAACGACCCCGCGCCGCCCACGGCCAGGCTCCCTATGAGAAATATAAGTGTTGTGCTCGCTTGTATTGCGTCCAAGATATTGCCTATATGGATCGCAGCAACAGCGAGGAGAAACGCCATGGCTTGGTCTGCCCCGATCGTGTCCGAGATCTGCGTCGGCATGGAAGTCACCAGCTACGAGTCCGCCGAGATCGACACGTTCAACTAAGTCGCGCGCGGTCCGGAGCGCGATTCGCTCCGGCCTTCGTGGCCTCTCTATCCATCGCATCAACTTACCTGGAGGAAATCATGGCTTGGTCCGCCCCCGTCGTCTCCGAGATCTGCGTCGGCATGGAAGTCACCAGCTACGAGTCCGCTGAGATCGACACCTTCCACTAAGACGTCGCTCTGACGTTTCCGGGCGCTGCTTCATTCGAAGCGGCGCCTTTTTCTTTGCGCGCTCGACACGAGCCGCGCCTCGGCTTGACGGGCCGCACCAAACCTGTGCCGCTGCGGCGCCCCGGACCAGCCGGGCCTGCGGAGCGAGCGAGGACCAGTTTGGCGGACAGCGCGCACACGGCCGATCGGTCGATCCCCCCCTGCCCGATCACCGGTGCCCCCGCTCTGCGCTGCGTCGAGCGCCTGGACGCCGGCTTCCTGACGCTCCTCTGGCACTATTCCGGCCGCGTCGATGTCGGGCCGCTGCTCCGCCCCGCCGGCACGTTCCGGCTCTGGGAATCTCCTACGGGACTGATCTTCTTCGATCCGCCGGTGGCCGGCGACGCGGCCTTCTACCGGGCGTTTTACGGCCGGATCGCCGCGCACGATAAGCTCGCCGGCCCGGAGACGGAGCGCCTGGAATTCCGCCAGGCCGCCTCGCACGTCCCGTCCGGAGCCCGGGTGCTCGATGTCGGCTGCGGCCACGGCGGGTTCCGCGCCTACGTACCGGACGCCACCTATACCGGCCTCGATCCGAACTTCTCCGCCGAGGACCCGACCGGCGCGATCCTCGACGAGACCGTGGAGGCGCACGCGGCGCGCGTCGGGCCGGTCTACGACGTCGCCTGCGCGTTCCAGGTGATCGAGCACGTGGCGGACCCGCTGGGTTTCGCCCGGGCGCTCGCGGCCTGCGTCAAGCCGGGCGGCGTGGTCCTGATCGGCACGCCGCTCTGGCCCTCGCCCAACACCACGGTCCCGAATTTCGTCATCAACGCGCCGCCCCACCACCTGACGTGGTGGACGCCCAGAGCCCTGGAGGCGCTGGCCGGGACGCTCGGCTGCACGCCCGAGGCCGTCCACGCCATCGGCATGGACCGGCACGATTCGCTGATCCACTGGATGGCCAAGGTCAGCCCCGTCCGCTGCCGCGACCGCTTCTTCCGGCGGACATGGTCCTGGGCGGCGGCGCTCGCCTTCGCGTACGGCGTCGGCGCCGTCCTCGACCGCGTCCTGCCGGTGCCGAAGCGGACCCGCCCGAACGCGCTGCTGCTCGCGGCGCGCAAGGCGGCCTGACCCGTCACGCCACGAACAGCCCCGCGATCGCCGCGCTCGTGAGGTTCGACAGCGTCCCCGCGAGGATGGCCCGCAGGCCGTACCGGGCGACCTCCGAGCGCCGCTCCGGGACGAGGCTGGAGAAGCTCGCGAGCTGGATCGCGATCGACGCGAGATTCGCGAAGCCGCACAGGGCGAAGCAGACGATGGCCTGCGCCCGCGGCTCGAGGGTTCCGGCTTTCAGGACCGGCGACAGGTTGGCGTAGGCCAGGAACTCGTTGAAGGCGAGCTTCTGGCCGATCGCCCCGCCGACCAGGGTCGCCTGGTCCCAGGGCACGCCGAGCAGCCACGCCAGCGGGGCGAGCGCCCAGCCGAGCACGCCCTCGAACGAGGCGGACGGGTAGCCGATCCAGCCGCCGAGGGTGCCGAACAGGCCGTCCGCCAGCGCGATCAGCCCGACGAAGGCGATCAGCATGGCCCCCACCGAGACCGCCACCGCGAGCCCCTTCTGAGTGCCGTCGGCCGCCGCCTCGATGATGTTGGCCGCCCGTGTCTCGCCGAACTCTACCCGGGTGGTGGCGATCCGGGTCGGCTCCGTCGAGGGCATCAGGATCTTGGCGTAGACGAGGCCCCCCGGGATCGCCATCACGGAGGCCGCGAGCAGGTAGGTCATGGGCACGCCGAGCGCCGCGTAGCCGGCCAGGATCGAGCCCGCCGTCGACGCGGCGCCGCTCGACATGACGGCGAACAGCTCGGCGCCGGTCAGCAGGGCGAGGAACGGGCGCAGGGCGACGGCGATCTCGCTCTGGCCGATGGCGATCGTGATCACCGCCGAGAACGACTCGATCGGCGAGGTGCCGAGGATCCGCCGGAGCACGGCGCCGAGCCCGCGGGCGAGCACCTGCATCACGCCGAGGTGGTAGAGCACGCCGATCAGCGCAGAGACGTAGAGGATCTGCGGCAGGACCCGCAGCGCCAGGATGAAGCCTGAGCCGCCGAACAGCTCGAACATCTTCGGCTCGACGAGGCCGCCGAACAGGAAGGCCGTGCCGCGGTCGCCGTAGGACAGCACGGTCACGACCGCGTCCGCGGCGGCGCGCAGCGCGGCCTGCCCGGCGGGTAGGAACAGGACCAGCGCGCCGAGGCCGACCTGCAAAGCCAGTCCCGTGAGGACCACGCGGGGACTGATCGCCCGCCGGTTGGTCGAGAACAGGAACGCGACCGCGAGCAGCACGAGCAGGCTGAGGCCGGCATGGGTCAGGCGGTCGAGCATCGCGTCCTTCGGGTCCGAGCTTGGCCGGAGCGCATGGAAGGATCGGGCCAGTGGCCGTCAAGTAGGGCTCTCGGGCGCGAGATAGGGCGCGAAGAGGTCGCGGACCTGCGCGAAGCCCCAGTCCCGATCCGCTTCCGTCAGGGCGGTGCCGCCCTGGAGACGGTGGCTCATCCAGTGGCTCGACACGATCCAGGCGTTGTCGATGAGTCGCCCGAGCGCGTCCGGGGAAACGCGCAGCCGCCCCGCCCGCACGGCCGCCTCGAACACGGCGCGGGCCAGCGCCTGGGTCTCGGCCCGCAGCGCGTGCACCCGGGCGCGCAGGGCCGGCGCGATCTCCACCATGGCGATACCGTCGCGGTAGACGCAGCGGTAGCGCCACATCAGGTCGAACCACGCCCTCTGGTAGGCGAGCAGCGCCTCCGGCGCCGCGGGATCGTCGGGCATCCGGCCCGCCACCGCCACGGCCTCGGTCTCGAAGGCCGCGAACAGGGCTTCGACGAGGCCGCGCTTGCGCGGGAAATGGTACTGCAGATTGCCCTCGCGGATCCCCGCCGCGGCCGCGATCTCCGCCGTCGTGACGTGGCCGAGACCGCGGGCGTTGAACAGCGCGAGGCTGACCGCGAGGATACGCGTCCGCGTATCGGGAGACGCGACCGCGGGATCGGCGTCCAGGCCGACCTCCTCGCGTTCGCTCCTCCGACCTTCGCCCCGCGACATCAACCCATCCCCATCTAGGGTGTTCACCCTAGACAATCCGGCCGGCCGGGCCTATCCCCCGAGGACGGTCCGATGCAGATCGGCGGAACGGGGAGGCGCGGTTTGGCACAGCGGTTCCAACTCGCGGGCGCGGTGGCCCTGATCACCGGGGCGGCGAGCGGCATCGGCGCGGCGCTGGCCGAGGGCCTCGCCGCGAAGGGCTGCACCCTTCTCCTGGTGGACCGAGACGAGACCGGCCTCGCGGCCGTCGCCGCGAAGATCCGCGGCGTCACGGTGGAGACGCGCGTCCTCGACCTCACGGATGCCGAGGGGATCCGCGCGCTGCCCGCCTGGGTCGCGGAGCGGTCCGGGCATCTCGACCTCCTCATCAACAATGCCGGCGTCGCCCTCGGCGGCCGGTTCGACGAGACGCATCTCGACGATTTCGAGTGGCTTCTCGACATCAACCTGCGCGCCGTCGTGCGGATGTGCCACGCCTTCCTGCCGATGCTCCGCGCCCGGCCGGCGGCGCAGATCGTCAACCTGTCGAGCCTGTTCGGTCTGATCGCGCCGCCGGGCCAAGTCGCCTACTGCACCAGCAAGTTCGGCGTGCGCGGCTTCTCGGAGGCGCTGCGGCACGAGTACGCCGGCACCGGCCTCGGGGTGACGGTGGTCCACCCGGGCGGCGTCGCCACCGCCATCTCCCGCAACGCCCGCGGCCGGCGGCCGCCGAGCGATCCGGAGGCTGCGAAGCGCGCGGCCGTAGAGGACGAGGAGGCGCGGGAGGCGTTCGGCAAGCTCCTGACCCTGGCGCCCGCCGACGCGGCCGCCGCCATCATCCGCGGCATCGAGGCCCGGGCGCCCCGGATCGTCATCGGCAAGGACGCGAAGAACGCCGCGCTGATCCAGCGGCTGATGCCGGTGGGCTACTGGAAGACAATCGTGCGCCTGTCCGGCGGGACGCTCTGAGATGGCGAGCCTGCGCGCGTATCTCGGGGCCTACATGGTCCGCAGCCGGGTCCGCGGCCCCCTGTCCCGGGCGCGGGACGCGGCCGCGTTCCGCCGGATCTTCGAGGCACCGACCTTCCCCGACCCCAAGGGCGTCACCTACGAGCCGGGCATCGTCGGTGGCGTGAAGGGCGAGTGGGTCCGGCCGAAAGCGGGCCCCGGCCGGCGGATGCTCTACATTCACGGCGGCGGCTTCATCGCCTGCTCGCCGCGGACGCACCGTCCGGTCACCGGCGCGCTGGCGAACCGGGGCTTCACGATCTTCGCGCCCGAGTACCGCCTCGCCCCCGAGCACCCGTTCCCCGCGGCGGTCGACGACGTCACGGCGGCCTGGGCGGCGTTCAGCGCCGAGGGCGCCGCCTGCGTGGCGGGCGAGTCGGCCGGCGGCAACCTCGCCCTCGTGCTGATGGGCGAGGCCCGCGCCCGCGGCCTGCCGATGCCCTGGGCGGCGGCCCTGTTCTCGCCGGCCACGGACTTCATGTCCGAGGACGGATCGCGGGTGACCAATGCGTGGCGCGACGCCATGTTCGACCCGCAGGCGCTCGCGGCGATCCGGCCGATGTATCTGGGCGCCGCCGATCCGGCCGATCCGCGGGTCTCGCCGCTCTACGGCGACCCGACCGGCTTCCCGCCGCTGCTGTTCCATGTCGGCGCCCGCGAGGTCCTGCGCGACGATTCCGTGCGCATGGCGGAGCGGGCCCGCAGGGCCGGCGTCGAGACGGAGCTCAAGCTGTTCCCGGTCGTGTCCCACGCATGGCAGTTCGCCGCCAGCATGCTGCCGGAGGCGCGGACCTCCCTCGACGAGGCCGCGGCCTTCCTGACGGCGCACGCGCCGCACACCCTGTCCGGGAGCACCCAGCGATGACCGAGCCCGCGGACGAGACCCTGGCCGTCCTGATCGTCGGCGCCGGATTCTCGGGGCTCGCGATGGCGATCCGCTGCCGGCAGGCCGGCATCGGCCCGCTGCGGGTGATCGAGAAGGCCGACGGCATCGGCGGCACGTGGCACGACAACACCTACCCGGGGGCGGCCTGCGACGTCCCCTCGCACCTCTACTCGCTGTCCTTCGCGCCGAAGGCCGACTGGAGCCGGATGTACGCGCCGCAGCCGGAGATCCTGGCCTATCTCCGGGACACCGCCGAGCGGAACGGCCTGACGCCCCTGATCCAGCTCGGGACGACCTTCACCGGCGCCACCTGGGACGCGGCGCGCGCCCTGTGGCACGTGGAGACCGACCGGGGACCGATCACGGCGCGCGCGATCGTCGCGGGCATGGGCGGGCTCCACCATCCGGCCTACCCGGATATCCCCGGCCGCGACGCGTTCGCCGGCCCCGCCTTCCACACGGCGGCCTGGGACCACTCCGCGGTGCTGGCCGGCAAGCGGGTCGGGGTGATCGGCACCGGCGCCAGCGCGATCCAGGTGGTGCCGGAACTCGCCGCCGTCGCGTCGCACCTGACGCTGTTCCAGCGCACCCCGCCCTGGATCATGCCCAAGAACGACCACGCCATCACGGAGCGGGCCCGGGAGCGCTACCGGCGCCTGCCGCTCAGCCGGCGGCTCGAGCGGGCGCGGCTGTTCTGGCTGCACGAAGTGCGGGCGCTGCTCGGCTTCACCAAGGTCTCGAAGCTCACCGGCCAAGCCGAGTCCCTGGCGCGGCACCATCTCGCCAAGGCGGTCCCCGACAAGGCCCTACGGACGAAGCTGACGCCGAATTACCGCCTCGGCTGCAAGCGGGTGCTGATCTCCGACGAGTACTACCCCGCGCTCCAGCGTCCGAACGTCACCCTGGAGACGGACGGCATCGCCCGGATCACCGAGACCGGCGTGACCACCGAGGCCGGGCGGCATCACGACCTCGACGTGATCGTCTACGCCACGGGCTTCGATGTGGCCGCGACCTTCGCGCGGATGCACCTCGTCGGCCGCGACGGCCGAAGCCTGACCGAGGCATGGTCCGGCGGCGTGGGCGCCTATCAGGGCATCACGGTCGCGGGATTCCCCAATTTCTTCATGCTGCTCGGGCCCAATACCGGGCTGGGCCACAACTCGGTCGTCTCGATGATCGAGATCCAGGTGCAGCACGTCCTCGACTGCCTGAAGGCGCTGCGCCGCGGGAGGCAGACCATCGAGGTCCGGCCGGAGGCCCAGGCCCGGTTCGTGGACCGGATCCACAGCCGCATGGCCGACAGCATCTGGCAGGCCGGCGGTTGCCGCAGCTGGTACCTCGACGCGACCGGGCGCAACAACACCCTCTGGCCCGACTCGGTGATGGCCTATCGCCGGAGCGCCCGCCGGGCCCGGCTGGGGGATTACAGGCTCGGCTGATCGGGGCCTGCGGCGCCGTCACGGATCCGCCCGCGCCGACGGGGGGCGGACGCGATCCGGCGCGCGCTGTCAGAACGCGAAGCCCGCCTCCGCCGCGAAGGCCTCGAGACCGGGCAGCGACGCGTCGAACAGCGGCCGAGCGCCGAACGCGTCGCCGGCGCGCACGAAGAGCGTGACCTTGGCGTTGCGGTGCGGACCGAACACGCAGACCAGGCGACCGTCGTCCTTGAGCTGGTTCAGCAGCGCCTGCGGCCGGACCTCGACCCGGCCGTTGATCAGGATGACGTCGAAGGGGCCCTGCTTGGGCGCACCGTCGGCGATCGGGCCTTCGATCACCTGGGCGGAGGCGCCGAGCCGGGTGCGCGCCGCCGCGGCGAGATCGGGCACCGATTCCAGCGCCGTGACCCGCGCGCCGAGCTCCGCCATGACGGCGGCGGCGTAGCCGTAACCGGTGGCGACGTCGAGGGCGGCGACGCCCGGCCGGACCCGCAGGGCCTGGATCATCCGGGCCACGACCATCGGGGCCGGCATGCAGCGAGTTTCGCCGCCGGCCTCGCCGAGGTTCAGGGTCTGGTCGATATACGCGAAGGGCTCGCGGCCCTTCGGCACGAAGGCCTCGCGCGGCACGGTGTCGAACGCGTCGAGCACCGTGTTGTCGTTCACGTCGAAGGTCCGCAACTGGCAGTCGACCATCATCCGCCGCGCCTGCGCGTAATCGATCATCGATACGTGTCCTCGAACCGGATCGGAACGCCGCGTCGGCCGGGCTCCAGCGGACGGCCGGCAGCCCCGGCCAAGCCTAAGCTTCCCGGACGGGGGGCGTTTTCGGAGATCATTGCCCAAAACGCAAGGTGAGCCGACGCGACAGCCGAAGATGGCCCCGGAGGACGCGGCGGCGCACCGAATCCCGGCCGACGTTACGGCGGCCGCGGAGTGTCGCCTCCCTGCCGCCCGGGCCGGTCACACTCCCCGGCGGACCGTTGAATAAAGAGTGCAGAGCGAGCGGGCGGTCCGCGAGGCCGCCGCCACCGGGAGACATCATGACGCCGATCAACCAGCCGATCCTGACCCGCGGCCTCGCCGCCGCCCTCGCCGGACTCAGTCTCGGCCTGATGGGATCCGGCCCGGTCGTCGCGCAGGAGACGCCCGCGACCGCCGCCCCGCCGCCCAGCGTCCAGGTCGATCGCGGCTCGGCGCTCTACGGCCGGCCCGAGGGCGGCGCCGCGGCCAAGCTCGCGCCGGTGGCCGGACCGCCTCTGGCGACCGCGGCCGCCAAGCTGCCGCTCGACAAGCTGAAGGTCCCGGAGGGTTTCAAGATCGAGGTCTACGCCAGCGGCCTCGCCAACGCCCGCGAGATGACCCAGGCGCCGGACGGCACGCTGTACGTGGGCACCCGGACGGTGGGGAAGGTCTACGCGGTGCTGCCGAACCCGGACGGTGACGGGAAGCGCGCGGTTAAGACCATCGCGACGGGCCTGCACCGGCCGAACGGCGTCGCGTACCACGACGGTGCCCTCTACGTGGCCGAACTCTCGAAGATCTGGCGCTACGACGACATCGCCAACCACCTCGACGGTGCGGCGAAGCCGACCCTGGTCTACGACGACCTGCCGAAGGACGAGGCCCACGGCTGGAAGTTCATCGCCATCGGCCCGGACAACAAGCTCTACGTCCCGGTCGGCGCGCCGGGCAACATCGTGATGCCGCCGGACACGCACGCGCAGATCCGGCGCATGGACCTCGACGGCAAGAACGCCGAAGTGGTCGCCCGCGGCGTGCGCAACACCGTCGGGTTCGACTGGAACCCGAAGACCAAGCAGCTCTGGTTCACCGATAACGGCCGCGACTGGGTCTCCGAGGACATCCCGAACGACGAGCTGAACGTGCTCACGGAGCCGGGCAAGCAGCATTTCGGCTATCCGTACTGCCACCAGGGCACGTTCACGGATCCGGAATACGGCTGGGGCCATGCCTGCTCGGAATTCACCGCGCCGGCGGCGCTCCTCGGCCCGCACACGGCCTCCCTCGGCCTGCGGTTCTACACCGGCACGCAGTTCCCGGAGGCTTACCGCGACGCGATGTTCGTCGCCCGGCACGGCTCGTGGAACCGCACGACCAAGCTCGGCGGCGACGTGGTCGTGGCCAAGCCCGGACCGGACGGCAAGACCGCCGCGGTTGAGCCGTTCCTGACCGGCTTCCTCCAGGACAACAAGTATGTCGGCCGGCCCGTCGACGTGCTGGTCGCCAAGGACGGATCGCTGCTCGTCTCCGACGACTACAACGGCGCGATCTACCGCGTCAGCTACGGCCGGTGATGCGCCGCCCCACCCGGGCAGCCCGCGGGCTGGTCCCCGCCCTCGGCGGGCTGCTGCTGGCGGGCGCGGCGCTCGCCGCCCCGGACGCGGCGATGCAGGAGCGCCTCGCCCCCTGCATCGGCTGCCACGGGGCCGGCACGTCGGCGACGGAGGGCGTGCCCTCGCTCGGCGGGCAGCTCCCGGACTACGTGGTCACGCAGCTCTTCCAGTTCCGGGAGAAGCAGCGGGAGGCGCCGCCGATGAACGAGGTCGCTGCCGGATTCTCCGACGACGACCTGCGCGCCTACGCCGACGCGGTGGCGACGCTGCCGCCGCCCGCCTGGTCCGGGCCACAGGCCGACGCGGCCCTGGCGGCGCGCGCGCAGGCGCTGGTCACCAAGCACCAGTGCAATTCCTGCCACGGGCCGGACCTCGCGGGCCGGGATGCGATCCCGCGGATCCGGGCGCAGCGGGAGGAGTATCTCGCCAAGGCGCTCGCCGGCTACAAGTCGAACGCCCGGCCCGGCTACGATCCCGCCATGAACGAAGTCGCGCAGGGCCTGAGCGAGGCGGATATCAAGGATCTCGCGGCCTACGTGTCGCGGCTCTGACACGACGTCTCTCTGGCCGCGCTCACCCGTGATCGCGAGCGCAGCGAAGTGACCCAGGGCGGCGCGCGGCGTGTCAGCGTGGCGCTGCCTCGCTCGCTTCGCTGCTCTCGCAACGACGGCAGCGCTGGGATCACCCGTCGCGCGTCACCCCACCACGCGCAGCGCGTCGCCCCGCGCCAGCGGCCCGCCGGCGATCACCTCCGCGTAGACGCCGAGGTCGCGGTGCCCGAGGCGTGCGTCGAGGGTCCAGGGGATGTCGCAGTCGCGCACGCCACTGACCGGGTCGACGTTGGTGGCGGCGCAGCGCACGGTCCGCTTGGTGATCTTGAGCCGCAACCCGCTCGGCGCCTCGACCACCTGCCCGACCATCTCCAGTTCGGCGAAGGGTTCGAGCCCCTCGACCAGCAGATTGCCGCGGAAGCGCAGCGGGTCCACGGGCGCGCCGAGGTAGTCCTCCACCGCGGCCACGCTCGCCCGGTTGATGAGCGACACGTAGCCGGTCGGGGAGTCGGTGAACCGGTACTGCGGCGGCGCGGCGAGGACCTTCGGCTCGCCCCGGAGGCTCTCGGGGACGTAGCGCCGCATCAGCTCCGCGAGGCCCTCGCGACCCGCCTCGGTGTCGAGCCGGAAGGCCTGCGGGTCGCCGTACCCCTCCACGGTCAGCGTCGCCGTGGCATCGTCGTAGCGGGTGCGCAGGCGGGCGAGCGCCTCGTCGCGCATGAGCATCAGGTACTTGGTCTTGGGCTGGTGGCGGGGCGCAACCGCGTTGAAGCCCGACGGACCGTTCTCGATGGCGTAGAGCCGGTCGCCCGGGAAGTGGCCGCTGGTCTCGAGCTCCGCCCGCTCGACGGGTTCGGGGCTCAGGCCCTTCACCGGGTAGCGATACAGGGCGCTGACATGAATCAATGCGGTCATGCGCGGAGCGTGGCCCTGAAATGATCCGGCGCGCAAGAGCTTCGCGGCCCCTTGTGGTGCTCAATTGCAACACCACATCGGGTCTACCGGCGGCCACCACGGCGCCGGGGCCCTCGCGCGGCGGATAGCCGGAGGGCGACGTTTCGGTGGCGCCGCGCCTCTCATCGGGCGGCGGATGCCGGTACGGGAGGGTTGTGCATGAACTTCGAGAAGTACACCGAGCGCGCCCGCGGCTTCGTGCAGGCGGCTCAGAACCTCGCGATGCGCGAGGGACATCCCCAGCTTCAGCCGGGCCACCTGCTCAAGGTGTTGCTCGACGATCCGGAAGGCCTCTGCGCCGGCCTGATCGACCGCGCGGGCGGCCAGTCGCGCGTGGCGCTCGCACAGACTGAGCAGTGGCTCGCCAAGCAGCCGAAGGTCTCCGGCAACGCGGCCGCCCCGCAGGCGACGCGCGAGCTGATGCGCCTGTTCGACACCGCCGAGAAGGCCGCCGAGAAGGCGGGCGATTCCTACGTGACGGTGGAGAGGCTGCTCCTCGCCCTCGCGGTGGAGAAGGATTCCGAGGCCGGCCGCGCGCTCCAGGCGGCGGGCGTCACCCCGGCCTCGCTCAACGCCGCGATCAACGCGCTGCGCAAGGGTCGCACCGCCGACAACGCCTCGGCTGAGAACGCCTACGACGCGCTGAAGAAGTACGCCCGCGACCTCACCGAGGCCGCCCGGGACGGCAAGCTCGACCCGGTGATCGGCCGCGACGAGGAGATCCGGCGGACTATCCAGGTCCTGTCCCGGCGCACCAAGAACAACCCGGTGCTGATCGGCGAGCCCGGCGTCGGCAAGACCGCGATCGTCGAGGGTCTGGCCCTGCGCATCGTCAACGGCGACGTGCCCGAGTCCCTGCGGGACAAGAGCCTCCTCGCCCTCGACATGGGCGCGCTGATCGCCGGCGCGAAGTATCGCGGCGAGTTCGAGGAGCGGCTGAAGGGCGTGCTCTCCGAGGTCACGGCGGCCGAGGGCGGCATCATCCTGTTCATCGACGAGATGCACACGCTGGTCGGCGCCGGGAAGGCGGACGGGGCCATGGACGCCTCCAACCTCCTGAAGCCCGCCCTCGCCCGCGGCGAGCTGCACTGCGTCGGCGCGACCACGCTCGACGAGTACCGCAAGCACGTCGAGAAGGACGCGGCGCTCGCCCGGCGCTTCCAGCCGGTCTTCGTGTCGGAGCCGACCGTGGAGGATACGGTCTCGATCCTGCGCGGCCTGAAGGAGAAGTACGAGCAGCACCACGGCGTGCGCATCCAGGATTCGGCCCTGGTCGCGGCCGCGACGCTGTCGAACCGCTACATCACCGACCGGTTCCTGCCCGACAAGGCGATCGACCTCGTGGACGAGGCCGGCTCGCGCCTGCGCATGCAGGTCGATTCGAAGCCCGAGGAGCTCGACAACATCGACCGCGAGATCGTCCGGCTGAAGATCGAGGGCGAGGCGCTGAAGAAGGAGACCGATTCCGCCTCCCGCGACCGGCTGGTCCGGCTGGAGAAGGAACTCGGCGACCTGGAGGAGCGCTCGGCGGCGATCACCGCCCGGTGGAAGGCCGAGAAGGACAAGCTCGGGACGGCCGCAGGCCTCAAGAAGAAGCTCGACGAGGCCCGCAACGACCTCGCCGCTGCGCAGCGCCAGGGCCAGTACCAGCGCGCCGGCGAGCTCGCCTACGGGGTGATCCCGGGCCTGGAGAAGCAGCTCGCCGAGATCGAGGCGAAGGCCGAGAACGGCCGCGACGCGATGATGGAGGAGGCGGTCACGCCCGCCCACGTCGCCGGGGTCGTCTCCCGCTGGACCGGCGTGCCGGTCGACAAGATGCTGGAGGGCGAGCGGGAGAAGCTCCTGGCCATGGAGGAGGCGCTGTCCAAGCGCGTCGTCGGCCAGCGCGAGGCGGTGGAGGCGGTCTCGACCGCGGTCCGGCGCGCCCGCGCCGGGCTTCAGGACCCGAACCGGCCGATCGGCTCGTTCATGTTCCTGGGCCCGACCGGCGTCGGCAAGACCGAGCTGACCAAGGCGCTCGCCGGCTTCCTGTTCGACGACGACACGGCGCTCGTGCG
Source organism: Methylobacterium sp. 1030 (assembly GCF_040544715.1). Classification (NCBI taxonomy): domain Bacteria; kingdom Pseudomonadati; phylum Pseudomonadota; class Alphaproteobacteria; order Hyphomicrobiales; family Methylobacteriaceae; genus Methylobacterium; species Methylobacterium sp. 1030. The sequence continues at coordinate 289,625 of NZ_JBEPKM010000006.1, forward strand.
CATCGACATGTCCGAGTACATGGAGAAGCACGCGGTCGCCCGGCTGATCGGCGCGCCTCCGGGCTACGTCGGCTACGAGGAGGGCGGCGCCCTCACCGAGGCCGTGCGGCGCCGGCCTTACCAGGTCGTGCTGTTCGACGAGGTCGAGAAGGCGCACCCGGACGTGTTCAACGTCCTGCTGCAGGTTCTCGACGACGGGCGGCTCACCGACGGCCAGGGGCGGACGGTCGACTTCCGCAACACGCTGCTGATCATGACCTCGAATCTCGGGGCCGAGTATCTGGTGAACCAGCCCGCGGGCCAGGACACCGACGCGGTCCGCGAGGAGGTGATGGGCGTGGTCCGGGGCCACTTCCGGCCGGAATTCCTGAACCGGGTCGACGAGATCATCCTGTTCCACCGCCTCGCGCGGTCGGAGATGGGCGCGATCGTCGAGATCCAGCTCAGGCGCCTGCAGAAGCTCCTGGACGATCGCAAGATCACCCTGGAGGTCGACGAGGAGGCCAAGAACTGGCTCGCCGACAAGGGCTACGACCCGGCCTACGGGGCGCGGCCGCTGAAGCGGGTGATCCAGAAGAACGTCCAGGATCCGCTGGCCGAGCTGGTGCTCTCCGGCAAGGTCCATGACGGCGAGACGGTGCCGGTCCGCCTCGGCCCAATGGGCCTGATGATCGGCGACGTGACGGTCGGGGCCGAGCGCCGCCCGGTCAACGCGACGCTGAACTGATCGGCCGGACGGTCGAGGGGCGGCGCACCGGCACTCGGTGCGCCGCCCGGTCCGTCGCGCCTCTCGGACACGGGCCCTCACGAGGCGGCCCCCGCGGGAGGACGGGCGCGCCGCATCGACCGTCGATGCCGCGATGAGCTAGTGCGCTGGACAGAGCGGACGGGTACCCGAATCCTGGCGCCATGCGCCCTGCCGTCGCCGCCCTTCTCGTCGCCGTGCCGCTCGCCGCAGCGGCGGACGATCTCCCGCCGCCGGTGGCTGCGGCCATCGCCGAGGTCGAGGCCGCCTGCGGATCCGCGCCGGCGAGGATCGATCCGTTCGTCATCGACCGGCAGGACGTGAACGGTGACGGGGTGCCGGACTTCATCCTCAACGTCGGCGGCCTCCGATGCGGCGACGAAGAAGTCTCCCAGTGCGGCCTCATGGGATGCCCGAAGATCGTCCTCGCATCCTCGAAGAACGGGTTCGTCCTGGTGCTGGACATCTACGCGCACGACCTCCGGTTTCGCGCGCTGAATGGCCGGCCGGCGGCTTCGGCGAACGACGAGGGATGGAATTGCGGCTCGGTCCGGAGGGGGCCGGGCCGCACGACCTTCCTGTGGGACGGGACGCGCTTCGCCTGCGCCGAGTAGAGGTTGTCTGGCTTTCCGGCGCCGCAGGCAGGCGGTCGCTCCCCGGGTCGACGCTCCGGGAAGCGCCGGGCGAGCACAGGACCGGTCGCCCACCCTCGCTGGATGCGCGGATGTCCGATACGGCTTCGGCGCCCTCGCCGGTGACGTCGCCCTGTCGAGCGGCGCCCTCATTCCCGCTGTCGACCGTGCCCCCAGCGTCGCGGTCACCATCCGTCCGGACGGCGCGAACGCGCTGCGCGCCTGGGTCGGAGGAAGGCCCGGGGCGTAGCCTCCATCGGGGCCGCGATGAGCTAGTGCGCTGGACAGGGCGGACGGGCCTGAGGATCCTGGCCGCATGCGTCGCGCCCTCGCCGCCCTGGCTCTCGCCCTCCCGCCCGCCGTCCCGCTCACCGCCGCGGCGGACGATCTCCCGCCGCCGGTCGCGGCGTCGGCCGCGCGGGCCGAGGCGTCCTGCGGGTCCGAGCCGGCCACGCTCAAGCCGGGCTTCATCACCCGCCAGGACGTGAACGGCGACGCTGTACCGGACTTCATCCTGGATTTCGCGGCCGTCCAATGCGGCGATGACGGGTCCGCCGCGTGCGGCACCGCGGGCTGCGAGATGCAGGTCTTCGCCTCGACGACGGACGGGTTCGTGGACGCCTTCGACGCCGTCGCCCACGACCTCCGATTCCGCACGGTGGGAGGCCGCCCGGCGGTCATCGTCGATATGACCGGGGCGACGTGCGGACGATCCGGGCAGGATCCGTGCGGCGCGATCGCCGTCTGGAACGGCAGGACATTCGGCCGGACACGGTAGGGTGCATCCGCGGACCGCAGCCTTCCCCCATCGCGCCGCCGTTCCCATCCCGCCGCATCGGCGCCGCGACCCGGCGCGCCCCGGCGCGGACAGCACGGGAGGGGCGCCCGCGATCGGTTCACGCCCGCGCGCGTCACGAAGCCTTTGCCGGACGGCGCGCGGTCGGCCAGGGTGGGACCGCGTGCGGCGGGCGCGCCCTGACTGGAGCCAGACGAATTGATCCGATCGCATCTGACCTTAGCCGGAGTCCTCGTGTCCATGATTGCAGCCGCATCGCCCCTGATGGCAGCGCCCGACGGCATCCGCGCGGTGACCTTGTCGAGCGGCGGCCTGGCCGAAGTGACCCTGGTCCATGCCGTCGACGGCGACGGGACGATCGGGCTCAGCGTCCGGCCCGAGCAGGTCGACGACATTCTCAAGAGCCTCGTCGTGCGCGATCCCGTCGGAACCGTCGGCGCCCTGCGCCTGGACGGGGTGGATCAGGCCGACGAGACCCTGCGGACGATGCCGTTCACCGCGGACGACCTGTCCGCGCCGACCCGCCTCGTGGGCAAGCTGCAGGGCGTCCCGATCCGGGTCCAGAGCGGCGGGCGCACGCTCGAAGGGCGGGTGCTCGGCGTCTCCGAGCGGAATGCCGGGACCGGGACCGGCGACGTCTCGATCCTGACCGTCCTGACCGCGACCGGCACGCTCGAATCCGTGCCGATCGAGGACGGCGCCTCCGTGACGATCCTCGACCCGGCCATGGCGGCCAAGATCGCCGAGGCTATCGCGGCGGCCGGGAAGACCAAGGTCGGCGACGCCCACCGGGTCGAGATCGCCGTCTCCGGGCAGGGCCAGCGCGAGGTCCGGTTGACCTACGTCGTCGCCGCGCCCGTCTGGAAGACGAGCTACCGCATCGTCGATGGCGGCGGCGGGCGCGCGAACCTGCAGGCCTGGGCCATCATCGAGAACGCCCTCGGCGCCGACTGGACGGGCGTCGACGTCACCCTCTCGTCCGGGTCGCCGGTGGCGCTCCTCCAGCGCCTGCACAAGCGCTACTGGCGCAAGAGACCGGAGGCGCCGGTAATGGTCGAGGATGTCGGCATGCCGGACCTCGACCCGGGCACGGTCGCGTCGAAGTCGGTCGCGCGCCTGCGCGCCCCGGCCCCCGCCGCCGCGCCTCTTCCGGCCCCGATGGCGCGGATGGACACCCGCGACAGCCGCATGGAGGCCGCGGAACCGAGCTACGACGCCGCGGCCGCCACCGCGGGCGCCGCCGCCAGCGAGGGGGATGTCGCGGCGAACTTCACGCTGCCGCATCCGGTCGATCTGCGCGCCGGCGGCACGCTGTCGGTGCCGTTCCTCGATACCGAGATCGAGGCCGAGCGGGTCGCCCTCTGGAAGCCAGGCCAGGGGGTTCACCCGATCGCGGCCCTCCGGATCCGCAACAGCGCCGGCGCGACCCTGCCGGCGGGCCTCATCACCCTCTACGACCGCAAGGCCGGCTACCTGGGGGACGCCCGTCTGCCCGCGACGCCCGTCGGCGAGCAGCGGCTCGCCAGCTTCGCCCTCGACCGCAAGGTCGCCGTCCAGGCGGAGACCGCGCCGAGCGACGCCCTGACCAAGATCACCGTGGTCGACGGCGTGGCGCGCGCGACGGTGATCGCCCGGGAGGTCACGACCTACACGATCAAGGGTGCGCCGGACGCCGCCCGCTCCGTGATCATCGAGCATCCCCGACGGGATGGCTGGACCCTCACCGCGTCCGCTCGCGACGGCGAGACCCCCACGGCCTATCGCCTCAAGGTCGCGGTTCCCGCCGGCGGGACGGCCGAGACCCGGGCCGTGCTCGAGCGCGTCCGGATCGACGCCTACGACCTCGTCGACGCCGACGAGGCGCTGCTCGTCCGGTGGGCCTCCCTGGCGACCGACCCGGAGCTGGGCGGCAAGCTCAAGACCCTCTCCCAGGCCCGCGCCGAGGTCGCCGCGGCGACCCGGACCGTCGAGGAGATCGGCGAGCGCGCGGCGAAGGTGCAGGCGGAGCAGGAGCGCATCCGCAGCAATCTCGGCGCCGTTCCGAAGGACAGCGAGCTGGCGCGCCGCTATCTCAGCCGCATGGGTGCCCAGGAGGACGAGCTGGCGAAGCTCGATGCCGCCCGGACCCAGGCCGAGGACGGGCTCAGGGCGTCGCAGGCGCGGATCCGGTCGCTGATCGCGGCGCTCTGAGAGCGGTCCCGGATCCCCGCGCGATCCGGGACCGCCCGATCGACGGCCATCCCGGCCCGGACGCGGCCCGGACGCGGCCCGGCAGGGCCCTGTCCTAGGCGGGGCGGATGGCCGTCGCCAGATCGGCGGCCTGCGCGCGATCCCGGCACACCAGCCAGAGGTCGTCATGGGCCGACAGCTCGGCGTCGAACAGGTCCACGAAGTCCGCCGGCGGATCCCCGAGATCGGGCCAGTGGAACAGGCGGAAGCCCAGCGCCTCGAACAGCGGGAGGATCGGGCCCAGGTCCCACAATCGGTTGTTGCTCAGGGTCGCGTCGAGGCGCCCGGTGGCCAGGAGCGCGGCGTCCGAGATCGCCCCGCCCTCGCTCCAGGGGAACCAGCCGCGGCCGTAATCCAGGGTGTAGCGCTGCGCCGTCACCGACAGCCAGCCGACATGGCCGGTCCGGCGCTCCGGGCGCTCGAGCGGGCGCAGCGCCGTCGTCATGCGGCCGCCGCGGGTCGGGGCCCAGTAGGCGCGGCCCTCGCTCGCCGCCAGCAGGAGACCCTCCGTGGCTTCCGCCGGTACGCCCCCGGCCGGTGCGGAGCGGTCCTCGTTCCAGGCCGGCAGGCTCATGACGCACGCCCGGGGCCAGCCACCGCGGCAGGCCGCCACCATCACGCCCCAGCCCGACAGGCCGCCCGCGAAGGGCCGGGTCCCGTCGATCGGGTCGCCCACGAAGGTCCAGGCGTCGCGGGCGAGCAGCGCCCGGGCCGCCGCCTGTCCGAGATCCTCGGCGGTCTCCTCCTCGATCAGGTCGGGGCCGAACCGCGCGTGCATCAACCGACTGACGGCGAGGTCGGCCTCGGTCAGCGCCTGGCCGAGATCCGGACCCTTGTTGCTCATCGCGAGGCCTCGCGCCCGCATGGCGAGGGCCAGCGGGGCCGCCTCCTCGGCGAAGGCGAGCATCGCCGCGAGGACATCCGGCGCGGGTGCGGTGGGCGAGAGGGTCATGCGGCGAACAGTTCGGGGCTTCGGAGCATCAGGGCCTGGACGAGAACCAGGGTCTTGAGATCGGGCAGGCGGCCGGCCCGGGCCTGTTCCGCCAGCGCGGCCAGCGGCATCTCCACGGCCACCACCTGCTCGCCCTCCGCGTGCAGACCCCCGCCGGGGCCGACCCGGTCGGCCGCGGCGTAGGGTGCCAGGTAGAGCCAGAGGCGCTCCGAGGACACGCTCGGCATGCTGTAGGCGTGGGCGACCGGCTCCAGCCGGGTCAGCTGGACGCCCGCCTCCTCCATCGCCTCCCGGATCGCCGTCGCCTCGGGGGCGCCCCCGTCGAGGCCGCCCGCCGGGGCTTCGTCGAACTCGGCCGACTCACCCCAGAAGGCGGGCCCGACCCGCGCCTGACGGACGAGCAGCGCCACGCGCCGCTCGGGATCGTAGGGCAGCACGCAGGCCGCCTGCCCGTGGTCCTCCAGCGCCCGCCGCACGGTGCTGCCGTCCTGCAGCGTCAGCGTGGCGATGCCGAAGGTGTTCCAGCCGCGGTGGATCACCTGCAGCGGCAGGGCGGGCGGGATCTCGACCATGATCCGGTCAGCGCTTGGTGCTGGCGGCGGTCTGGCCGAACATCACCTTCTTGGCATCCTCGCTCATGGTCTTGCCGAAATCGGGATTGACCTCCGGGGCGCGGGCATAGGCCGCCTTGGTGGCGGGCCGCTCGGCGATCGCCGTGAACCAGCGCTTGAGGTTCGGGTGCTGGTCGAGGTTCTGCCCCTGCTTCTCCCACGGCACGATCCAGGGATAGCAGGCCATGTCGGCGATGGAGTAGTCCGGCCCGGCGACGAAGGCGCGGTCGGCCAGCCGCCGGTCGAGGACGCCGTAGAGCCGGTTGGTCTCGTTGACGTAGCGCTTGATCGCGTAGTCGATCTTCTCGGGCGCGTACTGCGAGAAGTGGTGGTTCTGGCCGAGCATCGGGCCGAGGCCGCCCATCTGCCAGAACAGCCATTGCAGCACCTCGGCCCGGCCGCGCGGGTCACCCGGGATGAAGCGCCCGGTCTTCTCGGCGAGGTAGAGCAGGATCGCCCCCGACTCGAACAGCGTGACCGGCGCGCCGCCGCCCGCCGGCTCGTCGTCGACGATCGCCGGCATCCTATTGTTGGGCGCGATCTTGAGGAAATCCGGGTTGAACTGCTCACCCTTGCCAATATTGACGGGATGAATGTGGTAAGGAACGCCCGCTTCTTCGAGAAACATCGTGATCTTATGGCCGTTCGGCGTCGGCCAGTAATGGAGTTCGATCATCGGCTGGTGTCCCGCTATGCCCCCGGCGGACGGGAAGTGGGTCGGCGCGCCGCTCCGGTCAAGCATGGTGCCGGCGACGACGCCGGCGGCGCACGCAGGGCTGGGCATCCGGGCCTCACCCGCCGGCGCAGCCCTGGACGTCGACGTGGACGGCGTAGAGCGACTGGCTCGCCGCCATGAACAGGCGGTTGCGGTGCCGGCCGCCGAAGCAGAGGTTGGCGCAGCGCTCCGGCAGCCGGATGCGGCCGATCGGCCGGCCGTCGGGGTTGAACACCATGACGCCGTCCAGTGCGTCGTCGCCCATGCCCCACCCGCACCAGAGATTGCCGTCGACGTCGCAGCGCAGCCCGTCCGGCGTGCCCGGCCCGGCATCGATCAGGACCCGCCGGTCGCGGAGCGTGCGGCCGGCGACCACGTCGTAGGCGGCGATCCGCCGGGTCGGCTGCCCGCGCGATTCCACGAGGTAGAGCACGCGGCCGTCGGGGGAGAAGCACAGGCCGTTGGGGCCGGCGAGGTCGGTGGCCACGGCCTCCAGCGCACCGGTGACCGGGTCGAGCCGGTAGACGTTCTGCGGCAGTTCGGGCTCGGCGCGCACGCCTTCGTAGAACCCGCCGATCCCGAAGGGTGGGTCGGTGAACCAGACCGCGCCGTCGGCCGCGGTCACCACGTCGTTGGGCGAGTTGAGCCGGCGGCCCTCGAATGCGTCCGCCAGGACGGTGATCGCGCCGTCATGCTCGGTCCGGGTGACCCGACGGCCGCCGTGCTCGCAGGTGACGAGCCGCCCCTGCCGGTCGCGGGTGTTGCCGTTGGCGAAGCCCGACGGCCGCCGGTAGAGGCCGACCGCCCCGCTCTCCTCGTCCCAGCGCAGGATGCGGTCGTTGGGGATGTCGCTCCAGAGCAGGTAGCGTCCGTCGCCGAACCAGACCGGCCCCTCGCACCAGCGGAAGCCGGTCGCGAGGCGCTCGACCGCCGCGTTGAACACCCGGTAGCGGGCGAAGGCGGCGTCGAGAATCTCGACCGCCGGGTCCGGGTAGCGCGGGCTCGGTGTCCACACGGGCAGGTCCCTGTCACTCGCGGCGATCGTTACCGTTCCGGCGCGGGCCGGCAAGGCCCGCCGCGCGGACGCGGGCGCAGCACCGCGGTGACGCTGCGGCGACGAGGGCCGGAAGCGCCCGGCACGGCGATCCGGGCGCACCATCCTCCACCCCCCAGTGATGGCAGGCGCCGGTTCGACAGCGGGGCGGTTCGGCCCTCGTCCCGGCCCGAACGCTACCGCGCCCCGATTTGTCTGACAAGTGGTACGCGACGGCCAGGCCGCCGCGAAGGGCCGATCCCGGAAGCGTCGGCGCGCACCGCGCCGCGCCTTGCGGGGGAACGGCGGAACCGCTACGGCATTGAGGCCGTGTGGCAGTCGGGGTGTGGCGCAGTCTGGTAGCGCACCTGGTTTGGGACCAGGGGGTCGTAGGTTCGAATCCTATCGCCCCGACCATTCGATCAGGAGCTTGTCGAGTCAGATGCCGAGCGCCCGCATCTTCCGTCCGTCTCGGGACGCCACGCAGTCGGGCCTCGCCCGGACCAAGCAGTGGATCCTGGAGTTCGACCGGACCAGCCCGCGCGAGATCGATCCGCTGATGGGGTGGAACGGGTCCTCGGACATGCTCCAGCAGGTGCGCCTGGAATTCGACACCGAGGAGGAGGCCGTGGCCTACGCGAAGCGCGAGGGGATCGCCTACCGCGTCGAGCAGCCGGCCAAGCCCGTCCAGCGCAAGGGCCTGTCCTACTCGGACAATTTCAAGTTCAACCGCACGGCGCCCTGGACCCATTGAGGCCGTCGCCGCCGCGTCAGGCCTCGCGGCGCGCCTTCCACGCTGGGTAGGGCGAATCGCCCGGCGGACGCAGCTGCGTGACGCGCATCGGCTGCGCGTCGAGGGGCTGGCAGAGCTCGGCGTAGATCGACGTGCTGCCGGCGCCGTAGGTCTCGGCCTCCTCGGCCGAGAAGGCGAAGTAGCCCTCCTTGAAGCCGGCCAGGCGCATCGCGGCGTGGCACATCGGGCACGGGCGGCCGCTCGCGTACATCACGCAGTCGCCGAGGTCGCGGCGGCCGAGGAGGCGGCTGGCCTCGCGCAGCGCCACCATCTCGGCATGGGCGCTGGGGTCGTTGGTCGCGTGCACGGTGTTGGCCGCGCGGACCAGCACGGTCCCCTCCCGCACGATGACCGCGCCGTAGGGCGCACCGCCCGCCTCGACATTGGCGGCGGCGAGGGCCACCGCCTCGCCGATATGGTCCTCGTGCGTCGACATGGACGGGCTCGACATGGACGGGCTCGACATGGCTGAGCTTTCCTCCGCTGGCGCGCCAACGCCGCGCGCGGCCGGAAGTTCAGCGCTCCGCGCTCAGAACGCGTAGCGCACCGTGCAGTAGGGCATCGTCTCGGCGAGCAGGGCCTTGAAGCGGGTGAGCCAGCGGCCCTTCCAGCCGGCCCGGTAGCGCAGGTTGGTGCCCCCGCCCTCCGAGACCTTCGCCTCCTGGATGTCCGGCCGCCAGAGCAGGTCCTCGGCCTTGGGGTGCCAGCCGAGATTGACCGCGTGCAGATCCGCGTTGTGGGTCAGCATGATGATCTCGCACTTGAGCTGCGCCTTGGCGGCGTCGGACAGCGTCGCGTCGATCTCGGCGAACAGCGCCCGCCAGTCGGCCTCCCAGCCCTCGTAGAGGATCACGGGCGAGAAGTTGGCGTGGACCTCGTAGCCGGCGGCCACGAACTCGTCGATGGCGGCGATCCGCTCGGCGATCGGGGCGGTGCGCACGTCCACGATCCGGGCGATCCGCGCCGGCATGAGCGAGAAGCGGACGCGCGTCTTGCCCTGCGGATCGTAGGCGAGGAGGTCGCGGTTGACGGCCTTGGTGGCGAAGGAGGCCTTGGCGTTGGGCAGGGTGCGAAACAGCGCGACCAGGGCGCGGACGCCGTCGCTGACCGCCGCGTCGACCGAGAGGTCGCCGTTCTCGCCGATATCGTAGACCCAGTGCTCCGGATCGATCGGGTCCGGCTCCGGCAGGCGCCCCTGGCGGCCGGCGTGGCGGGCGATCGCCGCGCAGGCCTGCTCGAGGTTCACGAACAGCGAGATCGGGTTGGAGAAGCCCTTGCGGCGCGGCACGTAGCAATAGGCGCAGGCCATGGCGCAGCCGTTGGAGGTCGAGGGCGCGATGAAGTGGGCGCTGCGGCCGTTGGGGCGCATCGCCAGCCCCTTCTTCACGCCGAGGACCAGCGTCGAGCGCTTGATCCGCACCCAATCCTCCACCGAGCCGGCGTTGCCGTGGAGTTCCGGGATGTTCCAGTGCGACGGCACGACGATGCGCGCGGCGTCGGGAAAGCGCGCCAGGATGTCCCGGCCCAGCGGGAAGTCGCCGACAGTGGGCTCGTGATAGATCGTCCGGATATCGAGCAGGTCGCGGGTCAGGGCCATGGACGATCCGGGGCCCGGAAGCGGCCCGCGACCCGATATGGTGCGCGGCGACGCGGCCGGAATGCCTTGCGACCCGGAGTCTCTCTTCGCGCGGCGCGCGAAAAGCTCGGGATCGGGCGCGGCGCGCGTTGATCGTTCAACGATATCTTACGATTCGGTGCCATGAGTCCCTCATCTTCGAGTGGACGTGCGATGATCGTTCGGGACCAGGAGAGATCCGAGCCGGGCTCACCCGGCTCCGGTGAATCTCTCGACCCTGCAGATCCGAGGTGGGGCGCGCTGATCCGGCGGGATCAGCTGGAGGCCATGCGCGGGAGCGTGCTGGCGGCCATCCCGGTCAACATGCTGCTCGGCGTGGCGAGCATGCTCGTCGCCTACAGGAGCGGGCACGGCACCGTGGGGGCCATCTGGTTCGCGGCGTCGACCAGCGTCAACCTCCTGCGAATCGCCCTCTGCCGGATCCCCTGCCTCGGCCTGGCGCTGACCGCCGACATGACGCCGAGCCTGGCCGCGGCCGCCGCGCGCTCCGTCGACCGGCACCTGCGCGTCTTCACGGTCGCGGCGTTCCTCTCCGGACTGGTCTGGGCCTGTCAGCCGCTCCTGTGCGACGGCTACACGACCGCCGAGACCCTGTTCTACCTGACCATCACCTGCGGCGTGACCGCGGGGGCGGTGACGCACGGGATCGCGTACGCGCGCATCCCCCTCGCCTTCATCGCCCTGCCGCTGCTGTCCGTCGTGGCCTGCCTCGCCTATGCCGGCGACTTCGACCGGAACTGCCTCGCGGCCTGCGTGCTGCTCTACTTCCTCGCCCTGACGCACACGGCGTTCCGCAGCGAGTCCGTGTTTCGCGAGGCGAGCCGGCTCAAGAACGAGGCCCACGCCCTCGCCCGGTCCCGCGCCGAGGCCCATGCCAGCGCCAGCGCCCTCGTGGACGAGATGCGGTGGCGCGCCACGCACGACGATCTCACCGGCCTGCTGAACCGCGCGGGCTTCCTCCAGGCGACGGAGAACCGGCTCCGCACCGGGACCCTCAGCCTGCTGATGCTCGACCTCGACGGGTTCAAGTTCGTCAACGACGTCTACGGCCACAAGGCGGGCGATCGGGTGCTCGTCGAGGTGGCGCGCCGGCTGAAGGACGCGCTGCCGGAGAACGGTCTCGCGGCCCGGCTGGGCGGCGACGAGTTCGCGGTGCTGTACGATCCCGTGACGTCGGGCGTGCCCGACGACGTCATGGCGGCGAACCTCATCGCCGCGGTGTCCCAGCCGTTCGACGGCTTCGACGCGGGCCGCCTCGGGGTCAGCATCGGCGTCCACGCGAGCGCGGAGCCGAGCTTCACCGAGATGCTGAGCTGCGCCGACGAGGCGCTCTACGCCGCGAAGGCCGCCGGGCGGAACCGCTACCGGGTGTTCGATTCGGGCCTGCGCGAGGGGCTGCAGATGCGGCGGGACCTGGAGCGCGACCTGTCGCAGGCCCTGGTCGAGAACGCCCCGAAGGTCTGGTTCCAGCCGATCTACGCGGCCGATGGCCGGACCCTGGTCGGGCTGGAAGCCCTGATCCGCTGGGAGCATCCGCGGCTCGGCTGGATCGCGCCCCCGGACCTGATCGCCGCCGCCGCGATGGCCGGCCTGACCGAATCGCTGCTCCGCTACATCCTCGAGCAGGTCTGCGCGATGCTGGAGATCCTGCATCGCCGCGGCCTGAGCGGCGTGCGCGTGGCGATGAACGTCTCACCCCGGGAGATGGCGCAGGTCCCCGTGGACGAGATCGTCATCGGGCGCCTGAACCTCCTCGGCCTGCCGCCCACCATGCTGGAGATCGAGATCACCGAGGAGACGGCCCTCGACATCGGCGCGGTGCAGGGCAAGCTGCAGGCGCTGTCCCGCGCCGGCATCCGGGTCGCCCTGGACGATTTCGGCATCGGCTACTCGTCGCTCTCCTCGCTGCGCCAGCTCAAGGCGGACCGGATCAAGATCGACCGGAGCTTCGTGACCGGCCTCGGGGCGAGCGACGACAAGCGCGGGCTCGTCCTCGCCGTCCTCGGCCTCGGCCGGCTGCTCGGGCTCGACGTGGTGGCGGAAGGCGTCGAGTCGGCTGAGGACCTGAACATCCTGCAGGCGATGGGCTGCCCGTTCCTGCAGGGCTACCATCTCGGCCGCCCGATGCCGGTGGAAGATCTGGAGACCACCCTGCTCAGCACCCGCATCGCCGCGGCCTGAGCCGGTGCCGGCGCGCGCGGCTCAGAACCGCCCGGCATCCGCCGGATCGCGGCGCATCAGCCGGCGCGCCGCCGCGCGCCACAGGCGGTCCGGAATCCCGTAGAGCCACACGAGCGCCGCGCACCCGGCGATCGCCAGCAGGAACAGCCAGGCCAGCGCCTCGAGGATGGGCCCCGGCGGCGTTCCGGACTCGGTCCGGTCGTACCAGAGCGGGTCCGTGTCCCAGGGCGGATCGTCGTTGTCCACGGCAGAACCCTCCACCGCGGGTCCGAATGCGGCCCGGGGCGCTCGCGCGGCGGTGACCGATGAATCGGTCCGCGTCACTCCTCTGCCGGCCCGGTCCGCACACGCCTGACCGGGTCCAGCGCGGTCACGCTACAGGCCCCGCCGCGCGCCCTTCGAATACCCATTTCGGACTACGGCCTTCGACCGGCCGCGCTTTTCCACATCCAACTTTCTCCGCAATTTATTGCTTAGTTTGCGGGCTATGGCATTCTGACCGTCTAAAAGACTGCGTGACCTGCCATGAGATCTGCCAAACGCCTGTGGCACGAGCGCTGGGCGCTGTGTTCGATGCTGGCCCTGTCGGCCGCCTGCGGGCCGCCGGCGCGGGCGGCGGACATGCGCATCGAGGCCGCCAAGATCACCGGCGGTGATCTCTGGATCATCGGTTACGCCGACGATCCGGGGGTGGAGATCACGCTCGACGGCCAGTTCCCCCACCGGACCGACAGCCGCGGCTATTTCGAGTTTCGCGTCGTCTATCATCCGGCCACCTGCATCGCGACGCTGCGGACGCCGAAACAGACCCGCAGCATCGTGGTCGGCGAGTGCGGCCAGCAGGGGCCGCAGGCGCCCGGGCTCGCCGGCCCGCGCGGCGAGACGGGTCCGCGGGGCGAGGCCGGGCCTCCCGGCGAGCGGGGCGCGATGGGACCGCCCGGGCCGCCCGGACCCCAGGGGCCAGCCGGCGCGGAGGGCGTCGCCGGACCGCCGGGCCCGCCGGGCGAGCGCGGCCCCATCGGCATGGCCGGCGCACCGGGGCTGATGGGGGCCATGGGCCCGCCCGGCCCGCCCGGGCCGCCCGGCGGCACCCGCGGGCAGCCGGCTTCCCCGAGCGCCGCGCCGAAACCGAACCCGTCGGCCGCGCTGGCAGGGCCGGCGCCGAAGCCGCGGCCGCCGGCGCGGGCGCGCCGCGCACCCGAGCCGGAATCCGCGCCCGAGGGACCGCTGGATCTGGAGCCCGACGCCGGCGGCGGCGGGATGGACCGCTACTAGGCGCGGACCGGTGTCGACCGCAGGGCCAGCCGCGGAACGGGCCACCCTGCCCGGCCAGGGGCGACGCGTCGGCCCCCAAGTCTCGCGTGGCTGCACGCCGGCAATAGTCTTTGGAAGAGCGTATTTATGCGACTTAACAACTCAATTCGCTCGCGTGCCGCGCTGTCCGCGCCGGGTGTGTCACCTTAATGCCCCAACGCCGCACATTCCGCCGCCAGACCCGCACCGAGGCGAGCCAAAGCGCCCGGTTTGCGCTAAGCGTGACGGTGGGGCGGGCTTGATCGGAGACGAGCGAAACGCCGTACCTTGGCCGTTTTCGTCTCGGACTTCCGGACCGAAAGAGACCGCAAGGGCTTGTTCATCGTGACACGACGTCCACCAGCGAGTTGCCCGACGTTCCGCCTGGCCGGGATGGTGTCCGGACTCGCGATGCTGGCTGCCATGCCGGCATCGGCCGAGACTCTGGAGAGCGCTCTCGCGAAGGCCTATCAGGGCAATCCGAGCCTGAACGCCAGCCGTGCGGGCGTGCGCGCTATCGACGAGAACGTGGCGATCGCGCAGTCGGGCTACCGGCCGACCGTCAACGTCAACGCCGCGATCGGCGTCCAGTACCTTCAGACGCGCTCGTCCAGCACGGTCGCGACGGCGGCCACCGGCGGCACGGCCGCGACCACCGCCGGATCGGCCCTCGGGACGACGGGCGGCGGCCTGGGCGGAACGGCGGGCGCCGGGACGACCGGGACCGGAACGACCACGGGGATCGGGACGACGGGGATCGGGACCGCGGGCGGCACCACCGGCATCGGAACCTCAGGTGCCGGGGCGGCGGGATCCGCGACCGGCGGCGAGGGCCTGTCCGGCGGCGCGACCTCCGACATCGCGAGCCAGGTCATCACCTCCCGGCGGACGACGCGCACCACCTACCTGCCGAGTTCCGCCAGCCTGAACGTCACGCAGACGATCTTCAACGGCTTCCAGACCGACAACACGGTCCGGCGCGCGGAGTCGCAGGTCTACAGCCAGCGCGAGAGCCTGCGCTTCACCGAGCTGTCGGTTCTGTACAGCGCCGTCCAGGCGTACATGAACGTGCTCAGCAACACGGCGACGCTGGAGCTGAACCGGAACAACGTCGAGGTTCTGGAAGAGCAGCTCCGCCAGACCCGGGACCGCTTCAACGTCGGCGAGGTGACCCGGACCGACGTCGCGCAGGCCGAGGCCCGACTGGCCGGCGCGCGATCGCAGGTCGCCCAGGCCGAGTCGACTCTCCGCACGAGCATCGGCGTCTACCGGCAGAATATCGGCGTCGAGCCGCGCCAGCTCGCGCCGGGTCGGCCGCTGGACCGGTTCGTGCCGCGCAGCCTCGATCAGGCGATCGCCGTCGGCCTGCGCGAGCACCCGCAGGTCGTCTCGGCCATCCACAACGTCGACGCGAGCGAGGCCCAGGTGAAAGTCCTGGAAGGCCAGCTCGCCCCGCAGCTCAGCCTGCAGGGCTCGCTCAGCCAGCTCTACGACCAGAACGGACCGAACCAGAGCTTCTTCGTCGGCTTCGTCGGCGGACGGCTCTCGATCCCGATCTACGAGGGCGGCCAGACCTACGCGCAGATCCGGCAGGCCAAGGAGTCGGTCGGCCAGGCCCGCATCCAGGTCGACCAGATCCGCGATCAGGTCCGCGCCCAGATCGTCGATTTCTGGGGCCGGCTCGAGGCCGCCAAGGCGCAGGTCATCGCCGCCCAGGCCCAGGTCCAGGCCAACGAGGTGGCGCTGAACGGCGTGCGCGAGGAAGCGCGCGTCGGCCAGCGCACGACCCTCGACGTGCTCAACGCGCAGCAGGAACTGCTGAACTCCCGGGTGAACCTCATCGTCGCCCAGCGTGACCGGGTCATCTTCTCCTACGGGGTGGTCCAGGCGATCGGACAGTTGACCGCGCGCTTCACGGCGCTCCCGGTCGAATACTACAGCGCCAAGGTTCACTACGATCAGGTCAAGGATCTCTGGTTCGGCCTGCGCACCCCGGACGGTCGCTGACGGCTTTTCCACGGGGAGTGTGTTGTGGGCGCGCTTGCCGTCACGAAACGGCATGGAATACTGATTGAACATCGATCCATTCGGGTCGCTTTCCAGTCTCCCATGCCCGAGTGCGCCTGCCGATGAGTGCAGCAAGCCCCAAGATCCCGGACTCGAAATTCCAGGACAAGGCTGCCGATAAGGCGCACGAGCCTTCGATGGAAGAGATCCTCGCGTCGATCCGGAGGATCATCGCCGACGATCAGGCCGCCAAGCCGGCCGAGGTCGCGGCGCCCGCTCCGGAGCCCGACGACGTGCTCGACCTCGCGGAGGTCGCCGAGCCGGTGATGCGCCCGCGCGTCGTCGAGCCGGAACCGGAACCCGAGCCGGCGCCGGACCTGCTCGACTTCGACGCGATCGACTTCGAGGACCCGGTGACCGCCGCGCCCGAACCGGAGCCCGAGCCCGAGCCCGAGCCGGCCCCGGAGCCGCCGCCCCCACCGCCTCCGCCCCCGCAGCCCGTGCTCCAGGCCGCCCGCGCGCCCGAGCCGGAGCCCGAGGCCCTGGTCTCTCCGGCCACGGATGCCAGCGTCAGCGGCGCGTTCAACCTGCTGGCCCACACCGTGCTGACGCAGAACGCCCGGACCCTGGAGGATCTCGTCAAGGAGATGCTCCGGCCGATGCTGAAATCCTGGCTCGACGACAACCTCCCGGCCGTGGTCGAGCGCCTCGTGCGCGCCGAGATCGAGCGGGTGTCGCGCGGCCGCTGAGCCGGCGGCCTGGGTACGGCGGCCGCGGGCCGCCGTCCGCGTGTTGACGGGAGCGGCGTGACGGTCGAAAGCGGGGCCACCCCCGTTTGGACAAGCGCCGGCCCGTACCCGCGATGATGGACAAGACCTTCGAGCCCACCTCCGTCGAGGCGCGGATCTCCGCCGCCTGGGCCGAGGCGGACGCCTTCCGTGCCGGCCGGCCCGAGCGCGCCGGGGCCCCGCCGTACTGCATCGTGATCCCGCCGCCGAACGTGACGGGCTCCCTGCACATGGGCCACGCCCTCAACAACACGCTGCAGGACATCCTCTGCCGCTTCGAGCGCATGCGCGGCAAGGACGTGCTCTGGCAGCCGGGGACGGACCATGCCGGCATCGCCACCCAGATGGTGGTCGAGCGGCGGATGATGGAGCGTCAGGAGCCCGGCCGCCGCGAGATCGGCCGCGCGGCCTTCGTCGAGAAGGTCTGGGCCTGGAAGGCGGAATCCGGCGGCGCGATCGTCAACCAGCTGAAGCGGCTCGGCGCCTCGTGCGACTGGTCCCGCGAGCGCTTCACCATGGACGAGGGGCTGAGCCGGGCCGTGCTCAAGACCTTCGTCGACCTGCACCGGCAGGGCCTGATCTATCGCGACAAGCGGCTGGTGAACTGGGACCCGAAGTTCCAGACCGCGATCTCGGACCTGGAGGTCCAGCAGGTCGAGACCAGGGGCCATCTCTGGCACTTCGACTACCCGGTGGTGGACGAGGCCGGCGCCGAGACCGGCGCCGTCATCACGGTGGCCACCACCCGCCCCGAGACGATGCTGGGCGACACCGGCATCGCGGTCCATCCCGAGGACGCGCGCTACACCGCGCTCGTCGGCCAGCGCGTGCGCCTGCCGCTGGTCGGGCGGCTGATCCCGATCGTGGCCGACACCTACTCGGATCCCGAGAAGGGCACGGGCGCGGTCAAGATCACGCCCGCCCACGATTTCAACGACTTCGACGTCGGCCGCCGCCACGGACTCGGCCTGATCAACGTCCTCGATCCCGAGGGCCGGATGCTGCTCGACGGCAACGCCGAGTTCCTCGACGGCGTCGCGCCCGAGCCGGAGGCCCTGGCGCTCCACGGCCTCGACCGGGCGCAGGCCCGCAAGGAGGTGGTGGCGCTGATGGAGGCGCGCGGTCGGCTGCGCGCGATCGAGCCGAACACCCACGCGGTCCCGCACGGCGACCGCTCGGGCGTGGTCATCGAGCCCTACCTGACCGACCAGTGGTACGTGAACGTCAAGCCGCTCGCGGAGCGCGCCCTCCAGGCGGTGCGCGACGGGCAGACCAAGTTCGTGCCCGAGAACTACGAGAAGATCTTCTTCCAGTGGCTCACCAACATCGAGCCGTGGTGCATCTCGCGCCAGCTCTGGTGGGGCCACCAGATCCCGGTCTGGTACGACGACGCCGGCGGCATCTTCGTCGCCGAGAGCGAGGCCGAGGCGCAGGCGGCGGCCGACGCGCAGCACGGCCGGCCGGTCGCGCTCACCCGCGACGCGGACGTCCTCGACACGTGGTTCTCCTCGGCGCTCTGGCCGTTCTCGACGCTGGGCTGGCCGGACACGACCCCGGAACTCGCGCGCTTCTACCCGACCAACACCCTGGTGACCGGCAAGGACATCCTGTTCTTCTGGGTCGCCCGGATGATGATGATGGGCCTGCACCTCACCGACCGGGCGCCCTTCGACACGGTCTACCTGCACACCCTGGTGCGGGACGCGTCGGGCGCGAAGATGTCGAAGTCGAAGGGGAACGTCGTCGATCCCCTGGAACTGATCGATCAGGTCGGCGCCGACGTCCTGCGCTTCACCCTCTGCGCCCTGGCCGTCCAGGGCCGCGACATCAAGCTGTCCACCGACCGTGTCCAGGGCTACCGCAACTTCGCGACCAAGCTCTGGAACGCCGCCCGCTTCGCCGAACTGAACGGCTGCCGCCTCGACCCGGCCTTCGACCCGCGCTCCGCCACCGGCGCGATCAACCGCTGGGCGCTCACCGAGGCGGCCCGCGCGGTCGACGAGGTCGCGGGCGCCCTCGAGGCCTTCCGCTTCAACGACGCGGCGGCGGTGGCCTACCGCTTCGTCTGGAACATCTTCTGCGACTGGTATCTCGAGCTCGCCAAGCCGGTGCTCCAGGGCGAGAGCGTCGATCCGGCGATCCGGGCCGAGACGCAGGCGAGCGTGGCGTTCCTGATCGATCAGGTCGCCAAGCTGCTCCACCCGTTCATGCCGTTCCTCACGGAGGAGCTGTGGGCGATCAAGGGCGCCGACCTGTCGGAGCGCGGCCTGCTGACCCTGGCCGCCTGGCCGGACCTCGGCGGCCTCGCCGACGCGGCCGCGGAGGCCGAGGTCGGGTTCGTGGTCGATCTCGTCAGCCAGATCCGCTCGGCGCGGTCCGAGACCAATGTCCCGGCCGGCGCGCAGATCCCGCTGGTGATGGTCGGCGCCGCCCCGGAGGTGAGAGCGCGGGTTGAGGCGTGGCGCGACACGCTCCTGCGTCTCGCTCGGCTGTCGGAGATCACCTTCTCCGAGACGCCGCCGAAGAACTCGGTGCAGCTCCTAGTGCGCGGCAGCGTCGCCGCGCTGCCCCTTGAAGGCGTGGTCGACCTCGCGGCCGAGGTCGCGCGCCTGAAGAAGGAGCAGGGCAAGGCGCAGGGCGAGATCAAGAAGATCGACGCGAAGCTCGGCAACGCCGACTTCGTGGCCCGGGCGCCCGAGGAGATCATCGAGGAGAACCGGGAGCGCCGCGAGAGCGAGTCGGCGCGGCTGGCGAAGATCGAGGAAGCTCTGGTCCGGCTCAGCGGCGACTGAGCGCCCGTCCGGGAGCGCTCCGACGTGTCAGGCCCGCCCCGGGGGTGACCCGGCCCCGGAGGCTCGCCCGTCAGCGTCGGGTGCCGAGGGTTCCGGTGAACGCCCGCGGCCCGCCCCAACTGGCGGCGGACGCGTCGTTCGGGGTCCAGAAGCCGTCCTGCGACGCGCCCCGCGGATGCAGGGAATAGTCCGGTGGAACGTAGCCGCCCGACTGGTTCCAGTAGCCGGGCCGGAAGTTGGCCGCCGATTTCGCAACGCGCTCATCTCCGGGGCGGCGCGTATCGACGCTGTACGTTCTCTCGGAAACGCTGCGCAGCGCGCGACTTGCGACGGCGGGCTTCGCGTCGAAGTAATCACGGTAATCCGCGTACGACTCGACCGCCAGCGCGCCGACAGTCGATCCGAAGAACATGGCGGCCGCCAACAGCACCTTCATTGTCAATTCCTCTGCCTACACACTCGGATCTGGCGGCACCGAGATTGCGCCGGCCCGCCGAACTGAGCGGTATTTAAGATCGACTCCCGGAAACTGCGGTGCTGGGCGGCACGAGCCCGGATCCGGCTCGGCCAGCGCCGCGACGTCGGGCCTCCGGTCTCGGTCACGCGCCGCGATCGCGCTGGGGCTCCGCGAGCGCTCGGCTACCTGTCCAAACGGTAATTTGATCGCCACGCCCGGGTCAGGCGCCGCCCCTTAGACAGATCCCATCGATGGCCGCGACCGCCGGCGTCGTCCCGATCAGTCCCGAGAGGTTGAGACCCCCCATGACCGAGACCCGTCCCACTGGCCGCACCTCGCGCCGCGCCCTCGCCTCCGTGGCGGCCGCCGCGCTGATCGCCGGCGGTGCCATCGGCAGCGGTTATCTGCCGGCCGCGACCCCGGCCTACGCGCAGGCGCTGCCCAAGTCGCCGATCGAGGCCCCCGAGCACCCGCCGGGCTCGTTCGCCGGTATCGTCAACAAGGTGAAGCCGGGCGTCGTCTCGGTGAAGGTGAAGCTCGACGACTCGGCGAGCAGCGACGACGACGACGGACCGAGCCAGGGGCGCAACCTCCAGAACGTGCCGCCGCAGCTGCGCGAGTTCTTCAAGCGCTTCGGCCAGAACGGCCCCGGCGGGATGCAGCCCCAGCATCAGGGCCCGCGCGGCGCTGTCGGCTCCGGCTTCATCATCTCGGCCGACGGCTACGTGGTCACCAACAACCACGTGGTCGACCATGCCAAGACCGTGCAGGTGACGCTGGACGACGGGCGCACTCTTGACGCCAAGGTCATCGGCAAGGATTCCAAGACGGACGTCGCCCTGCTGAAGATCACCGAGGGCTCGAACTTCCCGTACGTCCAGTTCGGAAAGGCCGCGCCGCAGGTCGGCGACTGGGTCGTGGCGATCGGTAACCCGTTCGGCCTCGGCGGCACCGTGACCGCCGGCATCGTCTCGGCCCGCGGCCGCGACATCGGCGCCGGCCCCTACGACGACTTCCTGCAGATCGACGCCCCGATCAACAAGGGCAACTCGGGCGGCCCGACCTTCAACGTCAACGGCGAGGTGGTCGGCATGAACACCGCCATCGCGTCCCCGTCGGGCGGCAGCGTCGGCCTCGCCTTCGCGATCCCCGCCGAGACCGTCCAGGCGGTGGTCGACCAGCTCCGCACCGACGGCAAGGTCGCCCGCGGCTACCTGGGCGTCCAGATCCAGCCCGTGACGCAGGACATCGCCGAGGGCCTGGGCCTCGACAAGGCCAAGGGTGCCCTGGTCGACCACGCCGAGAACGGCACCCCGGCGGCCAAGGCCGGCCTGAAGGCGGGCGACGTGATCGAGAAGGTCAACGGCGACACGGTGGACAGCGCCCGCGAGCTGTCGCGCAAGATCGCCGGCCTGAAGCCGGGCGCCAAGGTCGAGCTGAGCTACCTGCGCGGCGGCAAGACCGACACCGCCACGGTGACGCTGGGCACGATGCCGACCGACGGCACCAAGATGGCGAGCCGCGACGACGACTCGGGCAACGGCCAGCCGCGGCTCGGCCTGCAGCTCGCCCCGGCCGGCGATGTCGGCCTGTCGGATCAGGGCGTCGCGGTGGTCCAGGTCGATCCCGACGGCCCGGCGGCCGCCAAGGGTATCGAGGCGGGCGACGTGATCCTCGACGTCGGCGGCCAGAGCGTGGCCCGTCCGTCGGACGTGGCGACGCAGATCCGGGCGGCCGAGTCGAGCGGGCGCAAGGCCGTGCTGATGCGGGTGAAGAGCGGCAAGGGCCAGACCCGGTTCGTGGCGGTCTCGCTCAACAAGAAGGCCGGCTGAGGCCGGTTTCTCCCGGCGCGGGGTCCGCCCCGCGCCGTCTCGTGGTGACCTCCGACTCGCGCCGGCCGTACAGGCCGGCGCTTTTTCGTGGCTCACCTGACCGCGTTCGCGGGTCTCAGCGACCCGGGACCGGTATGCCCAGTCCCGGCCCGAGCCGCGTCCGGCACCGTCCCAGCGCCGCGAAGGCGGCGTTCGAGTCCCGGGCGAGGCGCATGAGGTCTCCCAGGCGTGCCCGGCCGCGCGCGAAGGCGAAGAACACCGCGGCGATGTCGGGCTCGCCGTCCGGCGTGAGGGCCGAGGCCGCGAAAACCGGGAGGGCCTGGTCGGCCGGATCGCAGATCACCCGCACGGCCGCGAAGGGCAGGCCGTGCCGGCCCGCGAAGGACGCGGCCACGTGCGATTCCATGTCGACGGCCGCGGCGCCGGTGGTGGTCCGCAGGTCCGTCTTGCCGTCGACCGCGAGCACCGCCGTGTCGACGCCCGCCAGATCCGCCGGGATCACCCGCGGCCCGACGCCGGACAGGAGGTTGAGCAGCGTGGCCGACAGGTCGAGATCGGCGGCGCGCCGCCCCTCCTCGCTCACCACGCCGGTGCCCACCACGACGTCGCCGGGCCGGAGCGAGGGATCGAGGCCGCCCGCGATGCCGAAGCTGACAACCGCCCGGCAGCCGGGCTGGCCGCGGGCCTCCAGGAGCTGGCGGAGCCGGTAGGGATTGCCGCCGGCTCCCACGGCCTCGACCCCCGCCCCCGCCGCCATGCGGCGCTCGCGGGCGAGGCCGGTAACGGCCAGGACGGGTGCGGCGGGATCGATCATGGCGCGCTCGTGGACGAGTCCGGCGAGGTCCGCAAGAAGGCGCGAGCGCCGAGGCGGGGTCCGGGCCGGATCCGACGCGGGGGGCGGTTCGTCCGGTCCCGCGGGATCGCTGTCTGAGGAGGCCACGTGTCTCGTACCGGGGCTCGCGGATCGGCTGTCGGGACGGTCGAGCGCGCCGCGATCCGGCGGAGCGGAGCCGGCCCGCCGGGCCGGCCCCAGGACGTCGGCGGACGTCACATGCCGAACTGGACGCGCCGGCTGTTGCCACGCTTGAGGTTGCGGAAGCGCGCCATCGCCCAGAGCGGGAAGAACTTCGGGTAACCATGGTACCGCAGGTAGAAGACCCGCGGGAAGCCCGTGGCGGTGTAGCGCTCCTCCTTCCAGAACCCGTCCGCGCCCTGCGTGCGGGTCAGGAAGTTGATGCCCCGGGTCACGGCCGGGTCGTCGACCGCGCCGGCCGCCATCAGGGCGAGGAGCGCCCAGGCGGTCTGCGAGGCGGTGGACGAGCCGGGCTCGAAGGCCGGGTCGATCTTGTACGAGGAGGCGTCCTCGCCCCAGCCGCCATCCGGGTTCTGGATCCGGATCAGCCAGGACACGGCCTTCTGGATGCGCGGATCGGCGGAGTCGACCCCGGCGGCGTTGAGGGCGCAGAGCACCGACCACGTGCCGTAGATGAAGTTCATGCCCCAGCGGCCGTACCACGAGCCGTCCTCCTCCTGATCATTCAGGAGGTAGTTCACGCCGCGGTCGAGGGCGCGGGAGGTCTCCCGGGTCTCGCCGAGCTGGGACAGCATCCCGACCACGCGGGCGGTCACGTCCGCGGTCGGCGGGTCGAGCAGCGCGCCGTGATCCGAGAACGGGATGTGGTTGAGGTACATGTGGTTGTTGTCGGCGTCGAACGCCGCCCAGCCACCGTCCTCGGATTGCAGCCCCTCGACCCATTCCCGGGCGCGGGCGATCGCGGCCTTGTAGTCCGGCATGCCGGCGACGAGGCCGTGCTGGTGCATGGCCCGGTCCATCGCCATCACCACCACGGCGGTGTCGTCGAGGTCGGGATAGTGGGCGTTGGCGTACTGGAACGCCCAGCCGCCCGGCCGGACCTTCGGC
This sequence comes from Methylobacterium sp. 1030, assembly GCF_040544715.1. Lineage (NCBI taxonomy): Bacteria > Pseudomonadati > Pseudomonadota > Alphaproteobacteria > Hyphomicrobiales > Methylobacteriaceae > Methylobacterium > Methylobacterium sp. 1030. The sequence continues at coordinate 313,038 of NZ_JBEPKM010000006.1, forward strand.
TTGCGCGCCGCCCAGTCGCCGACGATGTCGAGCACCTGCCGAGGCTTCAGCCAGTCCAGACCGGCGCGGGCCTGGGCCTCGGCCTCGGGGCCGCCGGCCTCGAGCAGCGCGTGGCTCGCGAGCGCCGTGTCCCAGACCGGCGAGACGCAGGGCTGGACGTAGGCCTCGTCGGCCTTCTCGACGACGAGCTTCTCGATGGCGTCGCAGGCGACGCGGACCTGCGGGTGATCGGGCCGGTAGCCCATCACCTCATACATCAGCACCGAGTTGACCATGGCGGGGAAGATGGCGCCCAGGCCGTCCTCGCCGTTGAGGCGCTCGCTCACCCAGGCGCGCGCCATCTCCATGGCGCGCTGCCGGCTCTTGCGCGGCAGGTGGTTCTCGACCCGCTGCAGCACCCGGTCGATGAAGCCGAAGATCGGGGTCCAGGGCCACGTGGCGTGGGGCGAGCCCGGCCAGGAGCGGACGCTCTCCGGCGGGGTGACGAACAGCTCCTGCACGCTGATGCCGCGGGGATTGCGCGCCCGGGGCTTGGTCGCCTGCAGCACGAACAGCGGCACCACGGTGGTGCGGGCCCAGTAGCTGATCTTGTCGAGGTGGAACGGGAACCACTTCGGCAGGAACATCACCTCGACGGGCATCACCGGCACGGCGCGCCACGGCACCTCGCCGTAGAGGGCCAGCATGAAGCGGGTGAACACGTTGGCGTTGGCCGCGCCGCCGCGGGACAGGATGCCCTCGCGCGCCCGGCGCATGTGCGGCGCCTCGATGTCGTCGCCGATCATCTTGAGGGCGAAATACGCCTTGACCGTGCAGCTCATGTCGAACGGCCCCTCGTGGACGAGGGCCCATCCGCCGTGCCGCCCCTGGGTGCGGCGGAGGTAGTTGCCGATCTTGGCCTCGAGGTCGCCGGGGACCCGCGTGCCGCGGAAATGGTGGAACAGGATGTACTCGGACGGGATCGTGGCATCCGCCTCGAGCTCGAAGCAGATGTGCCCGTCGTCGTGCGCCAGGGCGGTCAGCGCGCGCGTCGCCTGCGCCACGCCGCGCTCGACGTCCTCGAGCGAGATCCCCTGAGTCTTCGAGCGCTGCAGCGCCTCGACTTTGCTAACGGCCTCTCTCATAGTCCTCGCCTCGAACGACCGCCTCGCGGCGGAAGCCATGCCTCAAGCTGCGCCGCGCACCTGGGTTCCAGCACGCGCGGCAGATCCCGCACGCAAGGAACGTGCGGCCGTCTGGCCAGAGCGGATCGCTCCCTCGATCGTCGACGGCAGGCCGGTGGCGGTCCAATCGCCTGCCAGGACGAGATTGTCGTAGGCGGTTTCGGCCTTCGGGCGCCGCGCGGCTTCCGCCGGCGTCGCCGCGAAGGTCGCACGCTTCTCCTTTACGATCTGCCAGCTGGGCAGGTCGGGTGCAAGGTTGCACAACTGTGCGATCTCGGCCCAGATCTGCCGCGCGAGGTCTTCGCGGGGCACGTCGAGGAGCCGGTCGGCACCGCTGATCGTGACCGAATACCGGTCGGGATAGGCGAAAAGCCACTCCGTGAGGCTGTTGACCACGCCGAGGACGAGCGGGCTGCCGGGCTTCGGCACCAGCGCGAAATGCGCGTTCACGATAGAGCGGAATTCCACCGGTGCGAGGAGACCGGGCAACACCTCCCGGGCGACCCACGGCGGCAGCGCCAGCACGACGCCGTCCTCCGGACCGAGGGTCTCGGCACCGTCCGAGAACACGAGCTGCCCGACGCGGCCGTCCGCGAGGTCGAGGCCGCGCAGGCGCCGGCCGAGGCGGATCTCGCAGCCGCGGCTCGTGAGGTAGCGGATCGCCGGATCTACGAAGGCGTAGGACAGCCCTTCGACGGCCACGAGCGGGCGGCAGGCCTTGCCGCCCGCCCCCAGGGTCTCGCGCAGGATCCGCGCCGCCAGTCCGACGTCGCTGTCGCGGGGCTCGGTGTTGAGGGCCGCGAGCAGCACCGGGTGCCAGAGGCGCCGGTAGAGCGTGCCCTCGCAGGCCATGTGGGCGCCGATCGTGCCGCCCGCGCCCTCCGCCTTGCCGGAGGCCGCGCGCAGGATCCCGAGGGGCGCGAGGTAGTCCCGCGCCCGGGTGCCGGGGACGCGGCGGGCCGGGCTCATGACCCACCAGGGCAGCCGCCCGGCATTGGGCCGAAGCCGCCAGCGCTCGCCGGTCTTCAGGTCGGCGAAGTCGAACTCCGCCACGTCCGGCCCCACCAGGGCGTCGGCCGGCGCGCCGATCGTCCGGAGGAACCCGAGGGAATCGGCGTTGCCGGACAGGAGCAGGTGGTTGCCGTTGTCGATGGTCAGGCCGAGGGCCGGGTCGTAGTACGAGCGGCAGCGGCCGCCGGCCTGCTTGGCGGCCTCGTGCAGGACCACCCGGGCGCCGGATTCGGCGAGCGCGACGGAAGCGGCGAGGCCGGCGAGGCCGGCGCCGACGACGTGGACGGTGCCCATCAGATCAGGCCGTGCCGGACGACGACGCCCAGCAGCGCGAGCTTGCCGGGCTTCACCCGGGCGCGGGGCATCGCCCAGCCGCGCGCGAGGACCGCCTTGAGGTAGAGGTGATAGGCGGCGGCCATCAGCCGGGCGGCCTTGGTCGCCTTGCGGGGGCTGCGCCGGATAATTTCCCAGGTCGCCTGGTAGTGATCCTCGGCCTCGCGGGCGAGGGAGATGCAGACCTCGCCGATGCGGGGGTGGCCGATCGCCTCTGCCGGCGTCGGGTCGGTGAGGCCGATCGCCCGGAGCTTCTCGCGCGGCAGGTAGAGGCGGCCGCGCTCGGCATCCTCGTCGATGTCGCGCAGGATGTTGGTGAGCTGGAGCGCGCGGCCCTGGTGCCACGCCAGCCGGATGCCGTCCGCCTCCGGCATGCCGAAGATCCGCACCGACAGCCGGCCCACCGCGCTGGCGACCCGGTCACAGTAGAGGTCGAGGGTCTCGGCGTCGGGGGCGACGATGTCCTCGACGGCGTCCATCGCCATGCCGTCGATGACCGCCTGGAAATCCTCGCGCTTCAGGCCGAATCGGCGCACGGGCTCCACGAGGTCGCGCACCCGCGGGGCCGGGCGGCCGGCGTAGAGCGCGTCGATATCGGCCCGCCAGCGGTCGAGCTCGACCTGCCGGACGGCTCGGGTGCCGCCGTCGTCGGCGACGTCGTCGACGGCGCGGCAGAAGGCGTAGACGGCGTACATCGCCTCCCGCCGCTCCTTCGGCAGCAGGCGCATCGCCGTGTAGAAGGAGGAGCCGGCGGCGGGCAGCGCCGGGGCGGCGCTCGCGTGGTCCTGGGCGGGCGTGGCGGTGGCGGTCACGAGCGGATTCCCTGAGCCGCGGCCCGGACGGTCCGGCCGCGGAAGGGCCGGCGCGCCAGGGTGGCGGCGACGCCGCCCAGCGCCGTCAGCGCGAAGGCGGCCTTGCCGTGATGGACTTTCTCCGAGAGCGGGTCGCGCTCCAGCAGGCCCCGGCTCAGCACGACGGCGAGCCGGTGGATGGCGGCGATCTCCAGAGACAGGCGCAGGTCGTCGATCAGGTCCGGCAGGACCGCGCCCTCGTCGAGGAGGTCGAGGCAGCGCTGCGCCAGCTCGCGGATCGCGGCCCGGAGCTGCGGCGGCGCCTTCTCCTCCCCGAGCATCCCCACGGTGGCACCGTGGCGGTCGAGGCAATCCTGCGGGAGGTAGACCCGGTCGAGCGCCGCGAAGTCCTTGCCGCAATCCTGGAGGTGGTTGATCACCTGGAGCGCCGCGCAGATGGCGTCGGACGCCCGGTAGACCCGGGCCGGGTCTTCGCCGTGCACGTCGAGGACGTAGCGGCCCACCGGCATCGCCGAGTAGCGGCAGTAGTGGATCAGCTCGTCCCAGTCCGCGTAGCGGTTCTTGCGCGCGTCCATGCGGAACGCGTCGAGGAGTTCCAGGGCGTGCCGGGACGGCAGGCCGCGGGCCGCGAGCTCGCGCTTCAGCGGCTCGGCCTCGGGATCGGACGGCCCGGCGCCGGTGAGCGCGTCGGCGAGGCGATCGAGCAGCTCGATCTTGCGCTCGGGCGACAGGGCGGCGTGATCGGCCACGTCGTCGCCGGCGCGGACGAAGTTGTAGAACGCCAGGATCGCGCCCCGGTGGCGGGGATGGATCAGGTGCGAGGCGACGGGGAAGTTCTCGTCGCGGTGCCCCTTGCCGGAGCGCGTCGCGGTGGCGGAATCGAGGGTGCTCATGCGAGGTAGCCCGCCTCCCGGAACCACGTGATCGCGTCCGACAGGCCCTCGCGGTACGGCCGGGCCGTGTAGCCGAGTTCGGCGCGCGCCTTCCTGTCCGAGAAGAACATCCGGTAGCGCGACATGCGGATCCCGTCGATCGTCGCGAAGGGCTGCCTGCCGGTGACCCGCGCGGCGAGTTGCGCGAAGAACGCCACCGGGTAGACGGCGGCCCGGGGCAGATTCACGGTCGGCGGCTTGCGCCCGACCATGCCGGCGATGTCGGCGAGCATCTGCGAGAGGAACACGTCCTCGCCGCCGAGGATGTAGCGCTCGCCGATGCGGCCCTTGCGCAGCGCCAGGAGGTGTCCCTGGGCCACGTCGTCCACGTGGGCGAGGTTGAGCCCGGTATCGACGAAGGCCGGCATCTTGCCGAGCGCCGCCTCCTGGATGATCCGGCCGGTCGGCGTCGGCTTGACGTCGCGGGGACCGATCGGCGTCGACGGGTTGACGATCACCGCCCGCAGGCCGTCCCGGGCGACCATCTCCTCGACCACCCGCTCGGCCACGACCTTGCTGCGCTTGTAGGCGCCGATCGCGGTCTCGGGCGTCAGCGGCATGGTCTCGTCGGAGGGCGTGACGCCGTCGGCCGGCGGTTTGATCGTCGCGACGCTCGACGTGTAGACGACACGCTCCACGCCGGCCTCGAGCGCCGCGCGCATCATCAGGCGCGTGCCGTCGCGGTTGGTGCGGACGATCTCCTCCATGTCCGGCGCCCAGAGCCGGTAATCGGCCGCGGCGTGGATCAGGTAGCGCTGGCCGCGCATCGCCGCCGCCACGGCGGCCGGGTCGCGCATGTCGCCCTCGGCGATCTCCACGTCGGTCCAGGCGAGGTTGCGGCGGGGGCTCGACGCGCGCACGAGGATGCGCACCGGGAAGCCGGCCCGGCGGAACACGTCGACCAGGGCTGAGCCGAGGAAGCCGCTCGCGCCGGTGATCAGCACGGGACCGACCTCGGACGGGCCGGAAGCTGGGGCCTCTGCCATCGCGGATCTGGAGGATTACCGAAAACCAGTGCGGCCGGGGATCCCCAGCCGCGCCGCGCTTGTGTCATCGAACCGCCCGAGCGGCAAGCTTGAGCGGTGCCGGACAGGGTCGCGCCGCGGCGCGGCACGCGCCCGTGGGCGTGTTCCGCACAACAGGCGGGGCCGTCCCGGCAGGGCCCGGCACGGGACGCGCGGCCCGAATCCCCGCGGCCGCGGGGAGTTCGGGCCCGCCACCCAAGCCGCGACCCACGACGCGACCTTGCCACGACCTTGCCAGGTCGCGAAAAACCGACTATGCGCCGCCCCTCGCGTTCGCTCCGGCCGGGGGCTGAACGGACGGTGCCGCTCGCGGCACAGGGCTCTCCCAGATCCCGTCGTCCGGTGTCTCCGCCTTCGATCAACCGCTCGGGCCTGAAAATCGGCTCGAAGGGCTTGGCGCCGAGCGTAGCGCGAGATGAACCGGCCCGAATCAGCCGCCTTCCGGCGGCCGGGCTCCTTTTGACGATGAAAGGCCCGACAATGCCTCTCTACGAGCATGTGCTCTTGGCCCGCCAGGACGTGACGTCCCAGCAGGTCGAGACGATGATCGACACCTACAAGGGTGTGATCGAGCAGAACGGTGGCCGTCTCGAGAAGATCGAGATGTGGGGCGTGAAGTCCCTCGCCTACCGGATCAAGAAGAACCGCAAGGCGCACTTCGCCCTCCTCAACATCGACGCCCCGCCGGCCGCCATCGCCGAGATGGAGCGCCAGATGCAGATCTCCGAGGACGTGCTGCGCTTCATGACCATCCGGGTCGAGGAGCTCGATTCCGAGCCGTCCGCCATGATGCAGAAGCGCGACCGCGACGACCGCAAGGATCGCGAGCGCGGCCGTCGTCGCGATGACGAGGGCTTCGGCGGTGGCGGCTTCGGCGGCGACCGTGGTGACCGCGGCGATCGCGGTGACCGCGGCGAGCGCAGCTTCGGCGGGGAGGGCTAACCCATGGCATTCGGTGCTGGTGCGGGCGGCGGACGCCGTCCCTTCTTCCGTCGTCGCAAGACCTGCCCGTTCTCCGGCGCGAACGCGCCGAAGATCGACTACAAGGACGTCAAGCTCCTGTCCCGCTACGTGTCCGAGCGCGGCAAGATCGTGCCGTCGCGGATCACCGCGGTCTCGGCCAAGAAGCAGCGCGAGCTCGCCCAGGCGATCAAGCGCGCCCGCTTCCTCGGCCTGCTGCCCTACGTGATCAAGTAGGCCATCAGAACCCGCCGGCCCGGCATCTGCCCGGGCCGGCCCTCCCAGAGGGCGGCTCGCGCCGCCCGATCGTTGGGGCGCGTAGCCGCCTCTAACCCTGCCGTACCGGCAGCGGGACAGCGGAATTCATGGCACAGCACATCGGCATCGGTATCGGCGCGGGCCTCGTCTCCGCACTCCTGTTCGGGGTGCTGCTGAAGGCGACGCCGCTCGCGATCCTGCTCTACCTCGTGGCGCCGCTTCCGATCCTGATCGTCGGCCTGGGCTGGAGCCACAAGGCCGCGCTCGCCGCGGCCGCCGCCGGCAGCCTCGCGCTGGTCCTGGTGATCGCGCCCTTCCTGGGACTGGCCTTCGCGGCCTACATCGCCCTGCCCGCCTGGTGGATCGCCTACCTCGCGCTCCTCGGGCGCGAGACGCCCGCCGGCCTCGAATGGTACCCGACCGGCCGCCTGCTCGGCTGGATCGCCGCCACGGCCGCCCTCGCCTTCATCGCCATCGCGGTCCTGTCGTCGCCGAACCACGCCGCCTTCGACGCGCAGCTGCGCGGGCTCGCCCAGACCCTGGTCCAGACGCGGCTGCCCTCCGCCCGCCCGTCCCCCGAGACCCCGCGCGCAGATGCCCCGCGCGCCGACGCGCCCTCGACCGGCGGCGAGGCGGGCGGCAAGGACGGGGCGGCGACGCCCGGTCCGGCCCCGCAGGCCGACGCCGACCCGGCGGACGTGACGCGGGCCGAGGTGGCGGACGCCCTCGCCCGCGTCGTGCCCGCCTTCGCGGCGAACGGCCTCGCCCTGCTGCTGGCCTTCTACCTCTGGGCGTCGGCCCGGATCGTGAAGATCTCCGGCCGCCTGCCGCGGCCCTGGCCCGACATCCCCTCGACCGCCATGCCGCGCAGCACGCTCGTGGCGGTCGCGGCGGCCGTCGGGATGTGCTTCGCGCCCGGCTATGTCGGCGTGTTCGGGGTCGCGCTGCTCGGCGCGTTCAGCGCCGCCTTCGCCCTCCAGGGGCTCGCCGCCTTCCACGACCGCTCCCGCGGCCGGCCGGGGCGCGGGCTCATGCTGTTCGGCATGTACCTGATCCTGTTCGTGACCCAGGGCATCGCCCTGGTCGCCCTGACCCTGTTCGGCCTCGCCGACACAGCCCTCGACCGCCGACGCCCCAAGGGCGATCCGGCGCCGTGAGACCCCGGCCCGCGTGGCCGAACACCTGAAGGAGAAAGACCATGGAAGTGATCCTGCTCGAGCGCGTGGCCAAGCTGGGCCAGATGGGCGAGACCGTGAATGTCCGTCCGGGCTTCGCCCGCAACTTCCTGCTCGCCCGCGGCAAGGCCCTGCGCGCGACGGAAGCCAACAAGAAGCACTTCGAGGCCCAGCGCGCCCAGCTCGAGGCTCGCAACCTCGACCGCAAGAAGGACGCCGAGGTCGTCGCCGAGAAGCTGAACGGCCAGAGCTTCGTCCTCATCCGTCAGTCCGGCGAGACCGGCGTTCTGTACGGCTCGGTCTCGACCCGCGACCTCGCCGAGGTCGTCGCGAAGGAGGGCTTCACGGTCGATCGCGGTCAGTTCACCCTGAACCAGCCGATCAAGACGCTGGGCCTTCACACGGTCCCGGTGGTGCTGCACCCCGAGGTCGAGGTGGAGATCACCGTCAACGTCGCCCGCAGCCCCGAGGAGGCCGAGCGTCAGGCCCGCGGCGAGTCGGTGACCGAGCGCGAGGCGTTCAACCTCGACGACCTCGGCCTCGAGGTCGGTCAGGCGCTGGCCGATGCCGGCGAGGGCGCCGACGACCGCGGCTGATCCCCGGTTGCAGGCTTGACCGGCCGGCCAACCGGCCGGTCGGGCCTGCGGCGGCGTGGCCGAGCCGCGAGGCCGACCCCGCCGTGTATACCGGTGAACACTGGGGATGATGGTCCCCGAGACTTGACACGTTCCAGTTTTGTTCCAGCATGGACGCCCGCCCCTCGCGAGAGTCGGCGGGCGTCCGCTTTTCCGCGCCCCGGCCCGGCAGAACCGGCCGTCGGCTAGGCTTCGGTAACCATACCGGCGCCAAGGTCGTGCGGTGTGATCCTGGCGCGCCCGCCGCGGCGCCTGATACGGAGTCGTCCGCCGATGGCCTTGCCCAATGCGCTCACGGCCAAGCTCGAAGCGGTCCAGGCCGAGTACCGCGTCGCCCCGCACAACATCGACGCGGAGCAGGCGCTGCTGGGCGCGATCCTGGTGAACAACGACGCCTATTATCGGGTGTCGGACTTCCTGCTGGCCGAGCACTTCATGGAGGATGCCCACCAGCAGATCTTCACGGTGGCGGCCTCCCTGATCAAGGCCGGCAAGCTCGCCACGCCCATCACCATGAAGACCTATCTGGGCGACGCCGATTTCGGCGGCCAGACGGTGATGCAGTACCTCGCGCGCCTCGCCGCCGACGCGACGACGGTGATCAACGCCGGCGAGTACGGCCGCACGATCTACGACCTCGCCATCCGCCGCCGGCTGATCACCATCGGCGAGGATCTGGTGAACGGCGCCTACGAGGCGCCGGTGGAGCAGGCGCCCCGGGACCAGATCGAGGAGACCGAGCGACGGCTCTACGAGCTGGCCGAGGCCGGACGCTACGACGGCGGCTTCCAGAAATTCTCGGACGCGCTGACCGCCGCGGTCGACATGGCCGCCAAGGCCTACCAGCGCGACGGCAAGCTCTCGGGCATCGCCACGGGTCTGTCCGACCTCGACGCCAAGATGGGCGGCCTGCAGCCCTCCGATCTGATCATCCTCGCGGGCCGCCCGGCCATGGGCAAGACCTCGCTGGTGACCAACATCGCCTTCAACATCGCCAAGGCCTACCGCGGCGAGAAGCAGCCGGACGGCACGACCCGGACCGTGAACGGCGGCATCGTGGGCTTCTTCTCGCTGGAAATGTCGGCCGAGCAGCTCGCCACCCGCATCATCGCCGAGCAGTCGGGCGTGCCCTCGTACAAGATCCGCCGCGGCGATATCCGTCCGGAAGATTTCTACAAGATCACCGACGCGGCCCGGGACATGCAGACGATCCCGTTCTACATCGACCAGAGCGGCGGCATCTCGATCGCCCAGCTCGCCGCCCGGGCCCGGCGCCTGAAGCGCCAGAAGGGCCTCGACCTGCTGATCGTCGACTACCTCCAGCTCCTCTCGGGCTCGGGCAAGCGCAGCGACAACCGCGTGCAGGAGATGACCGAGATCACGACGGGCATGAAGGCGCTCGCCAAGGAGCTGGCGGTGCCGATCATCGGCCTGTCCCAGCTCTCCCGTCAGGTGGAGAACCGCGACGACAAGCGCCCGCAGCTCGCCGACCTGCGCGAATCGGGATCGATCGAGCAGGACGCCGACGTCGTCATGTTCGTGTTCCGCGAGGAGTACTACGTCGGGAACAAGAAGCCCCGCGAAGGAACCGAGGAGTTCTTCGCCTGGGAAGCCGAGATGCAGCGCGTCCACGGCAAGGCCGAGGTGATCCTCGGCAAGCAGCGTCACGGTCCCACCGGCACCGTGGAGCTGCAGTTCGACGCGAACATCACCCGGTTCTCGAACCTCGCGCAGACGGACCGGATCCCCGAGCAGATGTGAGCGTCGCGCCGTCATCGCGAGCGCGGCGAGGCGAGCCGGGCCGGCGCGCGATCGCCGAGTGTGGCGCCGGCTGGATTGCTTCGCTGCGCTCGCAAGGACGGTGAGGAGCTTTGCTGACCAGGACTCGGAGCGATGTCCCGGTCGTTCTGGCCTTCGTCGGGAGCCGCGAACCATCGCCAAGCCCGGCCGTTGTGGGAGGGTGTGTCCCGCCGCGGCAGGAGCGACGATGAGCGAGCCGACCCCTCCGAAGATGCCGTACTGGCACGTCTACACCGATGCGGAGGGTGTCAGCCGCCAGGAACTGTTCCACCTCGAGCGGTTCAACTTCGAGGGGATCAACCCCGAGACCGCGCCCCAGTGGAACGACAAGATGGATCCCGCGCCGTCGGTCGTGACCTTCACGGTCCTGCCGGTGGGCTGGGTCGGCGAGTGGCACGAGAATCCCCGGCCGCAATGGATCGCCGTCCTGTCGGGCCGCTGGTTCGTCGAGACGATGGACGGCCACCGGGTCGAGATGGGCCCGGGCGAGCTGATGATGGGCGAGGACCAGAACACGAAGGCGCGCGACGGCCGGAAGGGCCACCTGTCCGGCACGGTGGGCGACGAGCCCTGCACGATGATCGTGACCGGGCTCCAGGTCGAGCCGACCGTCAATCAGCCCGGCCGCTTCAAGTAGGGGCGGTTCCATGGACGGCTTCGAACTCACGCAGCCGCGCTTCAAGGCCTACATCCTGCCGAACGCGCCGCTGCAGAAGCTCGCAGACGGGTTCCGCTGGACCGAGGGCCCGGTCTGGTTCGGCGACCGCGACGAGCTCCTGTTCTCGGATCTCCCCAACAACCGGGTGATGCGCTGGTCGGAATCCGCCGGCCTGAGCGTCTACCGCGAGGCGAGCGACTTCGAGAACGGTCACGCCCGCGACCGCCAGGGGCGGATGCTGTCCTGCTCGCACCGCCGCCGGCGCATCCATCGGACCGAGCTCGACGGGCGGGTCACGGGCCTGGTCGAGCATTACCGGGGGCGACGCCTGAACTCGCCCAACGACATCGTCTGCAAGTCGGACGGGACGATCTGGTTCTCGGACCCGCCCTACGGCATCCAGACCGACTACGAGGGCGGCAAGCAGGAATCCGAGCTGCCCGCCGCCGTCTACCGCTTCGATCCGCGCGACGGCTCGCTGCGGGTGGTGACCGACGACTTCCAGGGGCCGAACGGGCTCTGCTTCTCGCCCGACGAGCGCAGGCTCTACATCGTCGAGACCGGGCTGCAGTTCGACACCGATCCGCTCCAGCACGTGCGCGTCTTCGACGTGGCCGAGGACGGCAGCCTGTCGGGCGGAGACGTGTTCTGCCGGATCGCGCCCGGTAACGCCGACGGCATCCGGTGCGACGAGCACGGCAATGTCTGGTCGAGCGCCGGGGACGGGGTCCACTGCATCGACCCCGGCGGCGAGCTGGTCGGCAAGATTTTCGTGCCCGCGACGGTCGCCAACCTCACCTTCGGCGGACGCAACGGCAGCCGCCTGTTTCTGTGCGCCTCGCAGGCGCTCTACGCGATCTACGTGAACGTGCGGGGAGCGCCGCTCCTGTGAGCGGCACCGCTCCCGAGGGCGGCGTGCGGGCCCTCGCGGGGTTCGGCCGCACGGTCGCGGACCTCGCCGTCACGGAGGCCTTCTACCGGGACGGGCTCGGCTTCGCGCGGGCCGCCCCGCCGGAGCCGGTTCCCGCCGCGCAGGCGGAGGCGATGGGGCTTGCGGACCGGCGCACCACCCAGCTGCGCATGCGCCTCGGCGGGCAGACCGTGACCTTCCTGGCGGTCGATCCGCCCGGCGCGCCCTACCCGGCCGATCCCGCGGCGACCGACCCGTTCTTCCAGCACCTCGCGATCCCGGTCCGCGACATGGAAGCCGCGGCCGCGCGACTGGCACGGCTCGCCCCGACGCCGATCAGCCGCGGCGGGCCGCGGCGCCTGCCGGCCTCCACGGGGGGCGTGATCGCCTACAAGTTCCGCGACCCCGACGGGCATCCCCTGGAGCTGATCTTCTTCCCCGACGGCCCCGCGGCCGCCCGCTGGCGCGACCCGCCGGGCCTGTTCCTGGGGATCGATCACTCGGCGATCACCGTCACCGACCTCGACGCCACCCTGGCCTTCCTGACCGGCCCCCTCGGGCTGGCGGTGACGGAGCGCGGCCTGAACCGCGGGCCGGAGCAGGCGCGCCTCGACGGAGTCGACGATCCGCAGGTCGACGTGATCGCCCTGGCGCCGCCGGACCCCGCGCCGCACGTGGAGCTCCTGCATTACCGCACGCCCGTGACCGAGCGGCGGCTCGTCGTCGAGCCCGCCGACCGGGCCGCCACCCGCTACCTGTTCACCGCAGCGGATCCGCGGGCCCTGTCGCGGCGCCTGCGCGAGAGCGGGCGAACGCCGCGGACCTCCGCCGACGGCACGGCAGCCTACTGCGCCGGCCCGGACGGACACGGCTTCTTGTTCGTGCGCGGCTGAGGCCTCCGTTCCGGGAGCGTGCCTCGGGCTTGACGCGTCGCCCCTCCGGCGTCCAATCCGGCCGCCCCGGAGGTGAGTTAGATGCCGCTCCTCGCCCTGCCCTTTCCGGCCATCGATCCGGTGGCGATCGCGATCGGGCCGATCACGATCAAATGGTACGCGCTCGCCTACATCGCCGGCCTGATCGGCGGCTGGTACTACGCGCGCCGCCTCGTCATGGCCGACAGCCTCTGGGGCGTGGTGAAGCGCCCGCAGGTCGTCGACATCGACGACCTCGTCGTCTGGGTGGCGCTCGGCGTCGTGCTCGGCGGGCGGATCGGCTACGTGCTGTTCTACAATCTGCCGATGTACATCGCCGATCCGTGGGAGATCCTGGCGATCCGCAACGGCGGCATGTCGTTCCACGGCGGCTTCATCGGGGCCATCCTGGCCTTCGTGCTGTTCGCCCGCGGGAAAGGTCTCAACGCCTACACGCTCCTCGATATCGGCGCCGTGGTGGTGCCGATCGGCCTGTTCTTCGGCCGGATCGCCAATTTCGTGAACGGCGAGCTCTGGGGCCGCGTGGCGCCGGACTTCCCCTACGCGATCGTGTTCCCGAGCGGCGGCCCGCTGCCGCGCCACCCGAGCCAGCTCTACGAGGCCGCCACCGAGGGCCTGCTGCTGTTCATCGTGATGGCGGTCAGCGTCCGCCGGTTCGGCTTCCGCAAGCCCGGGCTCCTCGGCGGCATCTTCGTCCTCGGCTACGCGCTGGCCCGGACCTTCTGCGAATTCTTCCGAGAGCCGGATCGCCAGCTCGGCTTCCTGTTCGGCGACCATCTCGGTCCGATGGGCGGCGGCGTGACCATGGGCATGCTGCTGTGCGTGCCGATGATGATCGTCGGCCTGACCTACATCGTGCTGGCCGCGACCGGCCGGACACGGCCCCGCCATCCGGTGGAAGCGCCGGCCGCCGAGGCCGCCCGCAAGGCGGCCGTCGAGGCGTGACCCCCCTCGGAACCGAGATCGCGGCGCTGATCCGGCAGAACGGGCCGATCGGCGTCGACCGCTACATGGCCCTCTGCCTCGGCCACCCGGTCCACGGCTACTACCGCACCCGCGATCCCCTGGGCGCTCAGGGCGACTTCACCACCGCGCCCGAGATCAGCCAGATGTTCGGCGAGCTGCTCGGTGCCTGGACAGCCTACGTCCGCGGCCCGATCGGGTCGCCGGATCCGCTCCTCCTGGTGGAGCTGGGGCCCGGCCGCGGCACGCTGATGGCGGACGCGCTGCGCGCGCTGCGGGCAGCGCTCCCGGGGGGGCGCGTGGCACCGCACCTCGTCGAGACGAGCCCGGTGCTGCGGGCCGCGCAGGCGCGCGCCCTCGCCGGGACCGGTGCCGCGTGGCACGACAGCGTCGAGACGCTGCCCGAAGGGCCGGCGATCATCCTGGCCAACGAGTTCTTCGACTGCCTGCCGGTGCGACAGTTCGAGCGCCGGCCGTCGGGCTGGCACGAGCGGCAGATCGGTCTCGATCCGGCGGGCGGCCTCGCTTTCGGCCTGTCGCCGGAGCCGGTCCCGGGCCTCGCGGCGGACGGCCCGGACGGCGCGCTGATGAGCGTGCCGGCGGCCGGGCTCGCGCTGATCCGCGCGCTGGCGCAGCGGCTGTGTTCCGAAGGCGGCGCCCTGCTGGCCATCGATTACGGCCATGTGCGTCCGGGCTTCGGCGACACCCTCCAGGCGCTGGCGGGACATCGCTTCGCCGACCCGCTGGCGGAGCCCGGCGAGGCGGACCTGACGCATCACGTCGATTTCGCCGCCCTCGCCCAGGCGGCGCGGGCCGAGGGCGCCGCGATCCACGGCCCCGTCGATCAGGGCGACTTCCTGGCCGCCCTCGGACTCGGGGCCCGTGCCGAGCGTCTGAAGGCACGGGCGAGCCCCGCGCAGGCCGCCGCGATCGACGCTGCGGCCGCGCGCCTGACCGATCCGGCCCGGGGCGGGATGGGAAGCCTGTTCAAGGTGCTGGCGGTGAGCGGCCCGTCCGTCGGGCCGCTCCCGGGATTTCCGGGGCTCTGAGCCGCCGGGACGATGCGCGGCCCCGTACGGGCCGGCTACTCTCAGCCGAAGGAGCCGAAGCCGGAATCGGTCTGGCTGGCGGGCCGCGGAGTCGGCGGCGCGGGCGGGTTGAGGTCGGTCGGGTCGAAGGCGGCGGGCTCTCCCGTGACGGGGTGGGCAGGCGCGCTCGGAATCCGGGGCTCTTCGGCCTCGGGCGTCTCTGGCAGGGCGTCGGTCTCGATCCCTCGTGACATCGCGATCCTTCTCAAGGCGGAGCCGGATCGGCTCCGTACTGCAATGCAGCAAGAATCTGACGGTTGAACGACATCGTCAAGGGTCCGCCCTTGCGCTATCGGGGCGCGACAGGGGCAAGCGCGAGGCCGACCGTGACCGCAGGCATGTTCATCGAGGCGCCGGAACTCTCCGCCCATGCGGGCGTGCGCCACGCCTTCTTCACCCGCGTCGGCGGGGTCTCCGAGGGCCTGTACGCGTCGCTCAACGGCGGCCTCGGCTCCCAGGACGCGCCGGAGCGCGTCGCCGAGAACCGGGCGCGGATGTGCGCGCAGTTCGGCCTGCCGCGGGACCGGCTCGTGAGCCTGTATCAGGTCCACTCGGCCGATGTGGTCACCGTCGAGGCCCCCTTCGCGGCGGAGCGGCCGAAGGCTGACGCCATGGTGACGCGGATTCCGGGCCTGGCGCTCGGCATCGCCACCGCGGATTGCGGGCCGATCCTGTTCGCGGATCCCGAGAACGGCGTCGTCGGCGCCGCCCATGCCGGCTGGAAGGGTGCGCTCACCGGCGTGATCGGCGCGACCGTGTCGGCGATGGAGGCGCTCGGGGCGCGGCGCAGCCGCATCGTCGCCGTCCTGGGACCGACGATCGGTCAGGCCTCCTACGAGGTCGGTCCGGACTTCGTCGCGCGCTTCGGGAGCGATGCCCCCGGCATGGAGCGCTTCCTCGGCCCCGGCACGCGGCCGGGGCACGCCCAGTTCGATCTTCCGGGCTTCATCCTGGCCCGGCTCGGCGAGGCCGAGATCGGCGAGGCCACCGCACTCAATCTCTGCACCTACGCCGATCCGGAGCGGTTCTACAGCTACCGGCGGACCACGCATCGCGGCGAGGCGGATTACGGCCGCCTGATCTCCGCGATCACGCTGGTGCCCTGACGAGCCAGTGCGGCCTCGGACAGGGGCTGCGACACTTTGTCGATTCCCGGCCCGAAAAAAAGCGTAGCCGTAAATGAACCTTGGCCATTCGACCGCGTTTAGGGGTCAAGGTGCCGGGGAAAACGGCGGGTTGCCACAAGGGGCCGCGAGAGCGGTCGGCGACACCGCGGAGCGCAAAGCAACCCTGGAACCGCTGGAACGCAGCCAGATCCGGTTCCGCAACCGTCCGCCCGTGGGACGGCGCGGACCACCAGTGAGGACCAGATCATGAAATCCATGCTCCGTGTGACCACGGCCCTCGCGGGCGTCGCCTTCGCGGGTTCGGCCTTCGCCGCCGACCTGCCGCGCCGCGCCGCCCCGCCGCCGGTGTTCACCCCCGTCCCGGTCTTCACCTGGACCGGCGCCTACTTCGGTATCAACGCCGG